>PFWS01000004.1:15678-16216 GCA_002791255.1 Candidatus Uhrbacteria bacterium CG_4_9_14_3_um_filter_36_7 | reverse complement strand
TTGCCAGTTGTTACAGAGAAGGGAGTGATATACGATCAAGTTAAAGAAGTGAAAACTGAAACTAAAACTTTAACTGTTTACGACTTAGAAGTAGAACGAACGCATAATTTTGTGGCTAATGGTGTCATAGTGCATAATTCTATTTATAAGTTTAGGGGAGCTTCCTTTGGAAATATTATTCAGTTTCGTAAAGATTTTCCTCGGGCTAAAGAGATAGTTCTTACTAAAAATTATCGCTCTTGGCAAAATCTTTTGGACTTAGCTTCTAAATTTATTCAATCAAATAATCCCAATAGATTAGAATATCTTGATAAGATTAATAAACATTTGTTAGCTGTCAAAAAAGAAAAAGGCATTATTGAACATTTGCGTTTTAAAACTTTAGAACAGGAAGTTTCAGGTGTGGTTAATAAAATTATTGCAATTTTAAATAAAAATAAAAAAACCAGTTTTGCTGATTTTGCTATTTTGGTCAGGGCTAATAAAGATGCTAATATTTTTTCTCGAGCTTTAGAGCGAGCTGATATTCCTTATCAGT
>PFWS01000004.1:0-15666 GCA_002791255.1 Candidatus Uhrbacteria bacterium CG_4_9_14_3_um_filter_36_7 | reverse complement strand
GTGGGCTTTACCAAAAACCTCTTATTCTTGATATGATCGCGTTTTTCCGTTTTATTGATGAACCACAGGAAAGTGCGAGTAGTTATCGTGTTTTAAATCGTGTTTGTGAACTTTCCATGACAGATCTTGTTCAAATAACCCATGAAGCTCATCGCAAATCTCAAACCATTTATGAAACTATTTGTTCTATTCAAACTATTCACACCATAAGTGAGCAAAGTCGTAAAACTATTGAATCACTCCTACATCTTCTTTCTAGTCTTCAAGAAGAAAGTCGAGTTAAAACTGCTAGTGAACTCTTTTTACAAGTCTTTAAAGAAGCAGGATTTCTTAAGCGTATTTCCAAACAATCAGAGCAAAAACAACATGAGCTTTTCCGTTATTTTCAACAATTTTATGAACGCATACGTCGATTTGAAGAACAAAATTCAGATAAACATTTACATGCATTTTTTGCTGAATTTGATCATGAACGTGAATCAGGAGAACAAGGATCATTAAGTCCAGATGTTGAGGCTGGTCCTGAAATGGTTCGTATTATGACTGTACATGGATCAAAAGGTCTTGAATTTCGTTTTGTGTTTATTGTAAATCTTGTTGATCGACGTTTTCCAACTATCGAACGAAAGGATCCGATTGAACTACCACTTGATCTTATAAAAGAACCAGTGCCAGTTGGAGATATACATTTAGAAGAAGAACGGCGATTATTCTATGTGGCTATGACAAGGGCTAAAGAAGGACTTTTTTTTACTTCTGCTAAAAATTATGGGGGAGCACGTTTAAAAAAATGTTCTCGATTTTTGTCCGAACTTGGATTTATACAAAAAGAAAAATATAAAAATGAACCCACTGCTCTAATTCAACCATTAATTATCGAAGGCTCATCAGAAAAATCTTTTTCTTTTATTCTTCCTAAATATTATAGCTTTACCCAATTAACTGCTTTTAAAACCTGTCCATTACAATATAAATTTGCTCATCTTCTAAAAATTCCAGTGTTTGGACGGTCAACTTTCTCTTATGGAAAAACCATGCACGAAACATTACAAAAATGGTTTGCTTTATGGATTGAGCGCAAGAATAAAAGACAAACTAGTTTATTTGCAAACACACTGCAAAAAGAAGTTGAATCTGATATATCTTTTCCAGCCACTCTTAAAGAGCTTCTAGAAATTTATGAACAAACCTGGATAGATGATTGGTATCAAAATGCAATTATTAAAGAACAATATAAAGAAGAGGGGCGTGTATGTCTTAAAAGCTATGTAGAATTTTTAAAAAAGCACCCACCTAAACCTCTTGCTCTTGAACAAGGTTTTACTTTAAAAATTGGATCTATTTCTATTCGTGGCCGTATTGATCGTCTTGATGAATTTGAAGATGGGGTTGAAGTTATTGATTATAAAACAGGCGCACCAAAGCAAGAAAAAAAAATTAGCCAAGAAGAAAAACAACAGCTACTTCTTTATCAGATAGCAATTCAAGAAGTTTTTCATTTAAAGCCAAAAAAATTAACATTTCATTATTTAAAGGACCATTCGCAAATAAGCTTTCTTGGGAATGAACAAGATTTAGAAAAAGCAAAACAAATGATTAAAGAACAAGTTGAATCAATGAAACAAGGGTACTTTGGAGCAAAACCAGGATTTCATTGCCGTTCTTGTGATTTTGCCGATATCTGCGAATTTAAAGAGTAGAAATAAATTATGTTTCCTATTCAATCTTTACTTACAAAAATTCAAAATCGATCCTTTTTACACAGAGGTCTCCTTGCTGCAAAAGTGGTTGAAAAAACCAATCAATGGATAAAAGAACAAATCGGTCATCCACAAACCGAACCGCAAGCAAGAGCAATTTCATTTGCAAAAGGTGTTCTTTTAGTTGAATGTGTGAATGGGGGAGTTGTACAATATCTACATGATCATGAATTTCGTTTATTTGAGTGGCTTAAAAAAGAAATTCCAACTCTTCCAATGTCTTTACGATTGCAAACACGTATTTGCCCTTATCTGTCTTATGCGCCTTAAACCATTTTTAATTTATACGATTTTGATTACTCTTTTTTTCTGGTTAAGTTGGGGGTACTTTATTTTTACGGTTTCTCCAGAAGATATTCTTTTACTTGGTCTTTTTGGATTTTATTTTTTACTTGGCTGTGCCTTACTTGGAATATTTTTTTTATTTGGTATTTTAGGACGCCGTCTTTTTCGCAAGCACGAACTTTTTTCAAAGCATATTGCGATTTCATTTCGTCAGGGTTTTTTATTTACTTTCCTTTTTTTAATAGCTTTATTTCTTCAGTCAAAAGATTTTTTAACATGGCTAACAATGTTTATCTTGGTTGTCTTTTTTAGTATTTTAGAATTACTTTTTCTTTCCATCACCTCAACTCGTCATTGAACACTTTTTGGTCTCAAATAAGTTGCCAGGCATGATTTGTTAAGTTACAATACGATCTTTATGATTTTTAATCGAGTGTTTGGAAAATTTTCTAAAGATCTTGGTATTGATCTTGGTACTGCCAATACACTTGTTTATATTGCAGAAAAAGGCATTGTTATTAATGAACCCTCTGTAGTGGCTATTAATACTCGCAATGATCAAATTCTAGCGGTTGGGCGTTTAGCTAAGGATATGCTTGGCAAAACACCACCTTCTATTCGTATTGCTCATCCACTAACCAAGGGTGTTGTTTCTGATTTTGAAGTTACCGAAAAAATGCTTAAATTTTTTATTCAACAAGCCCATAAAGATACCTGGACTCTCATTCCACGTCCACGTATTGTTATAGGTGTTCCTTTAGAAATTACAGAAGTCGAACGTAAAGCAGTTGAAGATGCAGCTTTTTCAGCTGGAGCACGGGAAGTCTTTTTAGTTGAAGAACCTCTTTTAGCTGCTATTGGAGCACGTTTACCTGTTGAAGAACCTGTAGGAACCCTATTAGTTGATATTGGAGGAGGAACAACGGAAATAGCTGTCCTTTCGCTTTCAGGTATTGTTACCTGGAAATCACTTTCAGTAGCTGGGGAAGAAATGACTAAAAATATTGTTACCTATGCTCGAGAAGCATTTAATCTCTCCTTAGGCGAACATCATGCCGAGCAAATTAAAATTCGTATTGGAACAGCTATTAGTCAAAAAGATCCTCTTGAGATCCAGATGCGCGGGCGTGACATTTTAAGCGGACTTCCAAAAGAAATTTTAGTTCATGATGGACAGATAAGAGAAGCACTTGAACGGTCAATACGTACGATCATTGAAAATATCAAAGTTACTATTGAAATGACACCCCCAGAACTTGTTGGGGATATTTATGAACGAGGCATTATACTTTCTGGAGGTGGATCTCTTTTGCGCGGGCTTGATCGATTAATTGCCCTTGAAACCGGTATTCCTGTGCGTGTTACCGAAGATCCATTAGCGGCTGTGGCACGTGGAGCTGGAGCCCTTCTTGAACAAGATGATTTACTTCATCTAATTGCTCTGCCTTCAACCTCACAAGGAGGTTTTGTTTAAAAAAATTTTATGTCTAGACGATCTTTTTGGAAATCACGTCGATCGTTTTTTGTTTTTATTTTTCTCGGTCTTTTTTTACTTTTTCTCATTGCCTTTCCATTTATTATCATGCGTCTGATGATTCCTTTTCAACAATTATTTGTGCAAACTGGATCATCTCTTGCTTCTTATAGACAAACACCTCAACAAGATGAAACAGACCTATCAAACGAAACACTTGCACAACTCTATATTGAACTTGCACAACTACAAGATGAAAATAAAAATCTTCGTGAACAACTTAATTTTTTAGAAAATCGTTCTTATAACCATGTTTCAGCTTCTATTCTTGCTCATAGTTTAGGAACCTTCCAAGCAACTTTTTTGATTGATCGGGGATCAGATGATGGTATTCAAGTGGGTGATCCTGTGATGGTTTCCAAAGGAGTTCTTATTGGAAAAGTTCAAAAAGTTTGGAAACAACAAGCAAAAATTCAAGCACTAACCGATCGAGAATCAAAAACAGCTGCGACTATTCTTTCCTCACGAGAAACACTTGGTGTCATTGAAGGTGATTTGGGTGGTTTTTTACGTTTTAAGTTTATTCCAAAACAAATTGATTTAGAAATAGGAGATATTATTATAACCTCTGGGCTTGAAACAGCTATTGTGCCTGATCTTTTGATTGGAAAAGTTCATGCTATAAAGGAAGAAGAAAATAAAGCGTTTAAAGAAGCCATTATTGAACCATTTGTTGATTATCGCCTTTATGCTTCTATTAATGTGCTGACCCGTTCTTTTCTTTATGAATAAATCTTTTTGGCTAATTGAAATCATTCTATTTTTTTTACTCTATTTTCTTGAGACTAGTTTTTTCACCACTTGGTTTATTCCTATTGCTTCTATGCCGCTTATTTTTGCGGCAACGATTTTTGGCATGCAATATTTAAGACGACCAGAAATGGGGTGGTGGCTTATAGCTAAAGGTGGGTTAAATGATTTTTTTGGCATTGGATTTCTTCCATATGAATTTATTCTCTCTTTACTACTTGTGTTTCTTTTATTTTTTTTAAATCGCTATTTATTTTCACCTTCTTCATTTTATGGAACTATTGGATGTGTTCTTTTGTCAATCATCTGTTTTAATCTATTTTCCATAATCATACTACTTTTTTTATTTTCATCCTCTCTTTCAAATATTCCATGGTCATTTATTTGTGGTTTTTTCCTTTGGCACCATTTTATGTTGCTATTTCTTGTATTTTTCATGCTTTTTTCCTATAAATGGTTTAAACGTATCTGAATATGAAACACCTATTGTTTCTTCCAAAAAAAGGCATTCCTCTTAATGAACCTGTATTAACTCATGAAATAGGTGAAACTTCTTTATTAAATCAAATAGAGGCAAATAAACGTCCTAAGCGGTTTTTTTTTCTTATTTTTATTGTAAGTGCATTTTTTGCTCTTTTTATTTCACGAACGATCTATTTTCAAATCATCGCTGGAGAGACTTATCATCTTCAAGCAGAAAACAATCGATTTAAAACAATATTTATTGAACCAACACGCGGAATCATTATTGACCGAAATGGAAAACCGCTTGCAGAAAATGCCCCTCTATTTACTCTTACAATGACAGCGAGTGAGCTTCCTTTACAAGCCTTAGACCAAGAACATCTTTTCGAAGAAGTAGTTGATTTACTTCACATGCAGCGGACAGAATTTGATCTGCTGCGCCAATCATTTTTTGGCGATGTATCAGAGCCACTTATTGTAGCAAAAGATATTCCGTATGAAACAGCTTTATTTTTTTATACTCAACAAGATCTTTATCCTGGATTTTCCGTAGAAATATCTTCTAAAAGAAAATATTTATCATCTTCTCCATCTCTTTCTCATATTTTGGGATATGTGAATGCTCTTTCCAAAGAAGAATATGCTCAAAAAAAACAAGAAGGATATTTACCAAATGATAAAATCGGAAAAGTCGGTCTTGAACAATCTATGGAGACGTTTTTACGTGGTTCTTTAGGCCAACGTCAAATAGAAGTTGATGCACTAGGTCAAGAAAAAATGATTATTGAAGAAAAAGAACCAATAAGTGGATCAAGGATTCAATTAAATTTAGATAGTGATTTGCAGGCATTTATAGAACAGTCGCTTATTTTGACTTTACAAACACAAAAAAAAACAAAAGCAAGTGTTGTTGCTCTTGATCCCAAAAACGGTGATGTGCTTGCGCTTGTAAGTCTACCAACCTATGATAGTAATTTATTTGCAACAGGTATTGAATCAACTACATTTAAACAGCTTATAACAGATCCGGATCAACCTCTTTTTTTTCGAGCTATAAGTGGAATGTATCCTTCTGGATCCTTATTTAAACCTTTTGTAGCAACCGCTGCTTTAGCAGAAGGACTTATTAATGAACACACAACATTTATTTCTGTTGGGGGGATCCAAATTGGTTCTTGGTTTTTTCCGGATTGGAAAGCAGGAGGGCATGGGCTCACTAATATTTTTAAAGCAATTGCTGAATCTGTGAACACGTTCTTTTATATTATTGGCGGTGGGTATAATAATATACCAGGACTTGGGGTTGAGCGCATTATAAGCTATGCAGAAATTTTTGGATTTGGATCCAAAACAGGTATTGATTTACCAGGCGAAGCTTCAGGTTTTCTTCCTTCCAAAGAATGGAAGGAAACTACGCGTCAAGAACCTTGGTATATTGGAGATACTTATCATTTAGCCATTGGCCAAGGAGATTTTTTAACTACACCTCTTCAAGTAGCTGTAGCAATATCAGCTATTGCCAATGGGGGCACAAAATATCATCCACGGCTTATTCAATCAATTGATCAAACCGTGGTTGAACCAAAAGGAGAAATACTCCCTTCAAACATCCGATCAGTTCTTAAAACAATTCAGGAAGCCATGAGACAAACAGTAACCCAAGGAAGCGCTCGCGGCCTTGCCTCACTTGCCAGGCCTGTTGCAGGTAAAACAGGAACTGCCCAATGGAGCCAAAATGAAAATGATTATCATGCCTGGTTTGCGGGATTTGGTCCATATCCAGATCCGTCTATTGTTTTAGTTATTTTAATAGAAGAGGGTGGGGAAGGATCTGAAGTTGCTGTACCAATTGCCTCAAATATTTTTTCTTGGTGGTTTGAACATAAACAAGAATAATAACATGAATTTTTTTGCTTGACACCACCATATTCCTCCCTTACACTTCACTCAAGTATTATTTTAATATATGTATCTTACTAGCCAAGCATTGGAAACACTAAAAGAAGAGCTTGAACATAGAAAAAAAGAAGTTCGTAAAGAAATTGCGGAAAAAATTTCTGCTGCAAAAGATTTAGGAGATCTCTCTGAAAATTTTGAATATCATGAAGCAAAAGAACAACAAATGCAAAATGAATCACGTATTATTGAGATTGAAAATAGTATTAAAAATGTAATTATTTTATCGCCAGATTCAGTGAAGGGAAATAGGTGTATTGTAATAGGGAGTGCTTTTACTGTTAAAATTGATGATAAACAAATGGATTTTCAAATTGTTGGTTCAACAGAAGCAAACCCTCTACAAGGAAAAATCAGTAATGAATCTCCGCTTGGAAAAGCATTTTTAGGTCATTCACTTGGAGAAGAAATTGAAATTGATCTTCCAATAGGGAAAAAATATTACAGTATTCTTGAAATCAAATAGAAATACTTATGCCACATCTGCCATCCACCCACTTATCAGAAGAAGAGGTGCGCCGTGATCGTCTTTCTAAAATTCAACAACAAGGGATTAGTCCATATCCTACAAAAGCAAATCGAACTCATACGATCGCTGATTTTTTAACTCAATTTGAAACATCTAATCAACTCTCTTTTACACTTGTTGGTCGAATTCTTACTATTCGTAAACATGGAGGTTTACTTTTTTTCCATTTAAAAGATGAAACTGGGCGTGTTCAGGTTCTTTTTAAACGCGATCTACTAACAGAAGCTCTCTATAATCAATTTTGTGAGCTACTTGATATGGGAGATTATATAGAAGTTACTGGCAAACCATTTGTAACACAAAAAGGCGAACAAACTCTTCAAGCAGATTCGTATAAACTTATCAGTAAAACTATTTTACCGCTTCCAGAAAAATGGCATGGATTTGCTGATCCAGAAAAACGTTTTCGTAAACGCTATCTAGATATTCTCATGAATGAAGAGGTTGCTAAACGTTTACGGCTACGCAGTAAAATAATCTCAAGCTTACGAAATATTTTAGATGAACGTGGCTTTCTAGAAGTTGAAACACCTACTTTACAACCAGTTTATGGCGGCGGATTCGCTAAACCGTTTAAAACCCATCACAATGCCCTTGATCAAGATTTTTATCTTCGTATATCAGATGAGCTATATTTAAAACGATTACTTGTTGGAGGATTTGAAAAAATTTATGAAATTACAAAAGTTTTTCGAAATGAAGGAATAGATCATGATCATAATCCAGAATTTACCATGCTTGAAGCTCAAATAGCTTATGAAGATTATTTATACGGCATGGATCTTTTTGAAATGCTTTTTGAATCAACTGCTCAACACGTGCTTGGAACCACTAAAATTCAGCACGAACAAAATATTATCGACGTTAAACGTCCTTGGAAACGCCTACGTCTTATTGAGGCGGTTGAATCTATTGGAAATATTCCCATCACTCTATGGGAAAATGAACAAAAAGCACGAGATTTAATTCGTTCAAAAATAACTCCAGAAAAATATTCAGAACTAGATCGTCTTGGTAGTATTGGTGAAATAATGGCATTCGCCTTTGAGGAACTTGTAGAAGATTCCCTTATTCAGCCAACGATTATTTATGATTATCCAGTTGAGGTTTCACCTCTTGCAAAAAAGAACCAGAAGGATCCACGATTTGTTGAACGTTTCGAGGCTTTCGCTCTTGGAAGCGAAATTGGTAATAATTATTCAGAACTTAATGACCCAATTGATTTAGAAGAACGCTTTTTATTTGAAAATAAAAAAGAGCAAGCAGGATTTGAAGAAGCTCATCAAAAAGACTTTGGTTATTTAGAAGCGATTAAACATGGTATGCCACCTGCCTGCGGGATTGGAATTGGTGTTGATCGAATGGTGATGCTACTAACCGGAACATCTAATATTAAAGAAGTTATTTTGTTTCCAACCCTGCGGTCTCAAGAAACAGAAGATAAAGAAGATGAAATTTTGTATGGGTCATCGAACATGGATCGAAATTCATGAACGGGCATTTGCCCAAAATTTGAATGCACTACGTTCACTTTTGCGTCCAGAAGCAAAATTCTGTGCCATGGTAAAAGGGAATGCATATGGACATGGAATGCTGCCAATAGTTTCGCTTGCTGTAAAATATGGGGTCAATTATTTTGGAGTTGATGAAATTGAAGATGCTATAAAAATTCGTCGAGTATTTCCTAATGTAGTAATAATTGTTTTTGGTTACACCATTAAAGAAAATCTTATACAAGCAATTGATAAAAATATTCAATTAACAGTTTACGATAAAGAAACTATTCAAACACTTCATACTTTAACTACTCAAAAAGGAAAACCTGTTTCAATTCATTTAAAAATTGATACTGGCACTTCTCGTCAAGGTATTTTACTTAATCAATTAAAAGATTATCTAGACCTATTGCGTACGTGTCCACTTATTCAACTCGAAGGCATTTCAACCCATTTTGCTAATGTTGAACAAGCATCTGATCCTTCTTATTCTAATCTTCAATTTGAACGTTTTTTACAAGCAAAAACGTCTATTTTTGAATATGGTTTTTCACCAAAATACGTTCATTTAGCTTGTAGTGCAGCTCTTATTTTGTACCCAGATACCCATCAAACACTCGTTCGAGTAGGAATAAGTCTCTATGGTTTCTGGCCATCAGTAGAAGTAGAACAAGTAATTCGAAGACAGCATATTGATTTAAATCTTGAACCTATTCTTAGTTGGAAAACAAGAATTGCTCAAGTAAAACGACTTTCACGAGGTACCCCAATTGGATATGGCCTAACAGAAATATTAAAACAAGATAGCCATGTTGCTATTTTACCTGTAGGTTACTGGGATGGTTTTGATCGATCGCTTTCATCGTGCGCAGAGGTTCTTATTGGAGGACATCGGTGTCGGGTTCTTGGTCGCGTATGCATGAATATGATGATGGTCGATGTTTCTTTAGTTCCACATCTTGAACCTGAACAAGAAGTAGTGCTTTTAGGTCGCCAAGGTCGATATAGCATTACAGCTGAGGATCTTGCTCAAAAAATTGGTACGATCTCTTATGAGGTACTCACTCGTATCAATCCATTATTACCACGTGTTATTATTGCTTCCTAATTGATCTCTAATTTGTGTTTTTTTCCAAAAAAACCTGGCGAAAGACCTATTTTCAAAAAATACAAACGCGACGCTATGCATCTCGCCAGTTTTCAAATCCTTATTTTCCAAAAAAATCTTCACAAAAACGTTGGATCTATACCATGATTGGTTTGATCTTAGGATTTTCCTTTGGACTTGGGAGTTTTTTTCTAACCTCTCCCTTTTTTAAAATAACATCAGTTTCTATTACAGGAATACAAACTATTGATTTAAGTGAACTTAAATATTTAGTTCAAACATATCTTTCAAAACCTCAATGGATTATTGCTTCTCAATCAAATCGTTTCCTTTTTAAAAAAGAACACCTTGAAAAATATATTACTTCTGTATTTATTTTTGACGATCTTTTAATTACAAGGGAAGGGAATACCTTATATATTTCTATCAAAGAAAAAACATTAGGATTTGTTTTAGAAAATCAAAATAATTTTTTTGTCATGGATAAAACTGGCCGTGTCGTACGATCAATTCAAGCAGAAGAATATCAAAAATTAATTCGTCCACTTGAACAAGAAGGACCAACAAAAAATGATTCACCCCTTATTGCTCGAAAAGCTTTACCTCGTTTAGTTCAAGTTGGTGGAAAAATGCCTAAAATTGACCAAAATTTTTTACCAGAAGAAGAAACAAAAAATATTCTTAAAATGGATGAAATGCTTCAGAATTTAGGTTTTCCTGTCTTATTTATGGAAATTAATTTAGATGTTGGAACTTGGTTAACTGCTATTTTAAAAGATCAATTTGATATTCTTTTTGATCCATCTGGTGATATTAATCAACAAGTCTTGCATTTAAAAACTGTTTTGCGTGAACGAACATCGATTTTAAATACACTTGAGTATATTGATTTGCGTTTTGACGATCATGTGTATTATAAATAATTTAATGCCAGTGTCGTCTAAGATCTATTGTACGACACTAGTGGTTTCCTTTCCTATTTAATTTAAGATCCTATTTTAAAAAATAAAATTAAATAAAAAATTCACTTAGATAGGCAATCATTAAAAGAATAATACCAACTAAAAACAGTGAGAACATGATGGTAACAAAATATTTAATCGTGTTATCTTCATTAATAACTTCTTTAATAATCCAAGCTGAAATACCTAAATAACTAATGATTGGAAGAGTGGTTAAAATCCAACCGAGAATTTTAAGAAAGTTCATAAAGATAATAAATAATCAAGTGGGTTTTGTGGAATGCCATCCTGGCGTACTTCAAAATGCAAATGGGGGCCTGTTGAAAGACCTGTACTACCAACCAGTCCGATTGTTTCTCCACGACTTACAAATTGATCTGGTTCAACCATAATCTTTGAAAGATGCGCATAAAGTGTGGCTACACCATTGCTGTGAAAAATCATAACATAATTACCATACTGAGATCCCTTACGTGTCCAGGCTACATATCCAGGACCCGCTGAACCAATAGGAGTGCCGGTTGGCGCTGGAAGATCAATTCCTCCATGTTCAAATAAATGTCTAAATGGATAGGTTGGGTCGTGAAAATAAGCTGAGATGCCTTTTTGTGGATAAAACGGCCAAGAAAAAAGCGAAGTTTCCCCACCCTCATCAAGCTGAGCTAATTTCTGCTCCATTCTTGTTTGTAAATAAGCGATTTGATTTTGAATATACTGTTGTTCTTCACGTAGTCCAGAAACAAGCTCACGAAAGGCTTCTTCTGATGCTTGTGACTGAGTCATTAAAACATCTTTTGATTTTCGTTCATTTTCAAGCTGAAGTATTTTTTTATTTAAACGATCCTCAATAATTTCAAGTGATTCAAGAGCAATAGTTTTATTCTGACGCTCTATAATTAAATGTTCTTTTGCTGCTTTTACATCTTCTAGGGTCTGTTGTAATTCTTGATTAATATTTTTTAATTGATGTAATTCATCAAATATTTTTGAAAATGAATCAGATTCCCAAATACGTTCAAACCAAGATAAATCATCTTTTTTCTGTAGTTCTAAAAGAATAGATTCAAGCATTTTTCGATCTTTTTTAAGTTGGGCTTCTTTTTGTTGAATTTCATAATCCATAAGCCTCAAGGTGGCATGAATGGCTTTTATTTCTTGCTTTGCCTCCTCGATTTCTAAACTAGTTTTTGCTATACGATTTTCAAGTAAACTAGTTTCGTTTTTTAAGCTTAACTGTTGATCTTCTATTTCTCTAATTTTTTGCTCATATTCATTCATTTTACGATGAATTTGGTCAATATAAGCTTCTTTTTCACCAATCTCGTCTTTTAGTGCGTTCAATTCAGACGAAGATGTTGTCTGTGCTTGAACAATTGAAAAAATATTCATGTTTATAAAAGAAAACATGATGATAAAAACAAAAATAAAAAATTTAAAGTAATTTGATTGCATGATTTAAACGTCTAAGACTTTCTTCTTTACCAAAAATCCATAAAAGTTCAAAAGGACTTGGAGATTGAGCAAGGCCACAAAGGGCTACTCTTGTAGGCCAAAGAACATTCCCATTGGAAAACTGATTTGTTTGAATATAGCCTTTAATCATAACCTCGATTTCTAAAATAGATTGGAACTTTTCTTCACTACAAGATCCAACAATAGCGCTAATCGCTTCTAAATGTTTACGTGCATCTTGTTTATCTGCTTTTTTCCACACAAGTAGAGATGGATCATAAGATGGTATTTGAAGATAATCAGAAATCTTTTGAGCTAATTCACTTAAAAGACTCGCTCGTTCTTTTTCAACTGAACAGATCCGCTCAAGAAAATTTTCGTCTATAGATACTTCATTAGAAGACAAAAATGGTTTTATGCTCTTAATAAGATCAAAACCGGTTTGTAAACGAATATATTGTCCATTCATCCAAAGTAATTTCTGTTCATCAAAAACAGCTCCTGATTTATTAATTTTTGAAATATCAAAGGCATTAATTAGTTCTTCTTTTGTATAAATTTCTTGATCTGCTTTTGGGTTAAACCCAAGTAAAGCAATAAAATTGATTAATGTTTGGGGTAAATATCCCTTAGCAAGAAAATCTTCAACCGCTACATCTCCCTGCCGTTTTGAAAGTTTTGAACGATCTTTATTGAGTACCAGAGGAAGATGTGCGAATTGCGGTGCTTCCCATCCAAATGATTTATATAAAATGACGTGTTTGGGAACAGAGCTTAGCCATTCTTCAGCACGAATAACATGAGTGATACCCATAAGATGGTCGTCAACTACATTGGCTAAATGGTAAGTGGGAAATCCATCTGATTTAATGAGTACCTGATCATCAACTTCTTGGTTAGAAATAGTAATAGGACCGCGAATAATATCTTCAAAACGAGTTTCACCTTCAGGAATTTTCAGACGAATTACATAAGGCTCATTTGCTTCCAATTTTTTTTCTATTTCTTCTTTAGTTAAATGTAAACAGTGACGATCATACTTTGTAGTCATTTTGGCTAATTCTTGTTCTTTACGTAAGTTATCAAGACGTTCTTGTGAACAAAAACAATAATAAGCAGTTTTGTTTTCAATAAGTTTTTTAATATATTCACGATATAGAGATGTTCGCTCTGATTGAATATAAGGGCCAAATTCTCCTATTTGTTTTATTTTATTATCCTCTAAAAAAGGCCCTTCATCAGGATTAATTCCCATAATCGATAAAGTACGCAGTAAACTTTCTATAGCTCCTTCCACATAACGAGTTTGATCTGTATCTTCAATTCTTAAAATAAAAACACCTCCCTGATTTTTCGCAAAGAGATAGTTATATAAAGCAGTTCGAAGACCTCCAATATGAAGGAATCCTGTTGGTGATGGTGCAAATCGCACTCGAACCATAATTCTTAATTCCTAATTCTTAATTATAAACTCCTTCCCCACCCTTACACACGCTTTCCAAAACCTCTTTTGCTTTATTGTACTTAAAATCACAAAAATGGGAAAGATAATAGTTGCGCGAATAATTCGTGGAAAACGACGCGGTTCAATCAAAAGACGCCAAAGCCATTCGAGCCCGTTTTGACGCATCCATAATGGTGCTCGTGGTAATGTTCCACTTAACATTTCAAAAGCGCCTCCAACTCCAATAGCTATTTTTATCTGATCAAACAGAGGTAAATATTCTTTTAAAAAAAATTCCTGTTTTTTTTGACCAAACCCAACTGCTAAGACCGTTGCACCAGACTGATTAATTTTTTCCATAAGTTCAACTGGTAAATTTTGATTTATTTTACCTGGATTTACGCTTACCACCCGTAGATCTGGGTATTTTTTTTGAAAATACTGCCCAGTTTTTTGAGCACTATTACCATAACCGCCTAATAAAAATAAACATTTATTTGTTTTTTCACAAATAGAAGCAAGTAAATCAAGAGTATCTACTCCTGTATGTCGATATTTCAATGTTTCTTCTGTAAGTGCACAGGCAGCAAAACGCAGGCCTATTCCATCTGGAAGCGATAAATCAGCTTGATTTAAAATATCAGCAAAATTTTTATCCTTTTTTGCTGCAAGTAAAAATTCTGGATTTGGTGTTACAATCATTCGTTGTGTTTGCCCAACAATCCAGTCGTATAATTTTTGTTCTAATTTTTCTTGTGATATATCATCAACACGAATATTAAAAAGACAGATTGACATAATATTTCAAAGTTTAAACTCCTCTACAGGACTATAAATTGGCCCGGTACTTCTTAGATTACTTTCCATAAGAACAAAAAAATTAACATAAAATTTCAATGGTTCGACCTGAATTTTTTCTGGACAGATTGTCTCTGCTAAAACTTTTGTACGTCCGATTGTGATATGAGAATGCCACTGTTTGAGATCAAGATCAAATCTACTGCTGAACAAAATATCAGCTAATTGTTTACGTAAATGCAAAAGACTTGGATGAATATTTGTTTCAATAAAAATAGTTTGTGGATTTTTTAAGTTAGGAAATGCATTAAGTGAAGTAAGAACCAGTTCAAATGGCTTTGGCCAAATTTTTTTTTCTTGACACAATCTGACAAGCTCTTCCCTTCTCTCATCTTCTACATCGCCTAAAAAATGCAAAGTAATATGAAACAGATCTGGGTCAACCCAATTAATCCGGCTGTATTTCATTTGCTGTTTTACCTGTTCTTGAACCTGCCCTACTGCGCTTTTAATTTCCCAAGGCAGTGGAAGAGCAAAAAATAGACGCGACATACAAATATAAATTATATTCAATTTTAAACTAAATATCAATTGTCAATGATATTTGACAAAATAACAAAAATATGGTATTTTTTATGGTTCTTTACAATTTTTTTATAATCAGCAGCAATTTTTCTCTTTTAATTTTCAAAAAGAGTAAGGTTGCTGCTGGTTATCATTGCTAAGAACAGTGATTCCTCATTTGCTCAAATCCTTTTCAATCAGTAGCAGTTAAGGGAAAAGGAAGAGATCTGAAAAGAACAGACTCTCGGGCAAAAGCATGTGGCGGCGCTAAGAACGTCGCCATTTTCGAAGGGTAGAACAATGGAAAAACAGGAAAAGGGAGAGCGGATTGCTCTCTCCCAGCGGCTCTGCCGTTGGGCCGTCAATGGTGGTCTGGAGCTGGCTGGAAACCTTGTCATCCTCGTTGGCCTTTGGATCAGCGTCATGGGGTTCAACTTCATGCATGCTTCCAAGCATCTCAACGACGGCATGAGACCGTTCACTTCTGGGGGCCTGAAAAGGCGCTTTTTTTGTTTGGTTAAGCTAAAATAACGTTGTTTAACTAGTTAAATGGTTGTTATGCC
>PFWS01000055.1 GCA_002791255.1 Candidatus Uhrbacteria bacterium CG_4_9_14_3_um_filter_36_7 | reverse complement strand
CATATGCGATTTTCGCGAACTATTTTTTTTCTTGTGATTTTATTTGCTACTGCCGCTGGATTTTTTGGAGGTTTTTTAAGCCTTTTTATTTTTTCTACTTTTTCACCTTTATCATTGCTTATAAGAGAAGATTCCTCTTCTTTTTCATCATCCATGAACCCAGCTTTGATAGGGCTTATTGAAGAAGAATCTGCCACAATTGAAGTGGTTGAAGAATTAAGACCTTCGGTTGTAAGTATTCTTGTTAAAAAACAAGCTTCTGATCTTTCATTTGAAGATCCTTTTTTATTTTTTAATGATCGGCTTGGTGAAAGCAAAAATGATGAGTGGATAACAGTTGGAGGGGGAACTGGTTTTTTTGTTACTTCGGGTGGGCTTCTCGTTACTAATAAACATGTGGTTGATCAAGAAAATGCTCAGTTTGTGATTGTAACTGATGATGATATAGAATTTTCAGCAACTTTGGTTGCCAAAGATCCTTTTTTTGATATTGCTTTATTACAAGTGGAAGGAAATACTTTTTTGCCAGTTAGATTTGGTGATTCAAGACATCTTCGTGTTGGGCAAACTGTGATAGCTATTGGAAACAGCCTATCAGAATTTCGTAACACTGTTACCAAAGGAGTTATTTCAGGGGTGCATAGAAGTGTACAAGCTGGTACAGATCTCTATGATACCGAATGGATTGAGGAAGCAATTCAAACAGATGCTGCTATTAATCCTGGTAATTCAGGAGGGCCATTGATTAACCTTTTTGGAGAAGTTATTGGGATGAATACGGCTATAAGTTCACAAGGGCAGGGAATTGGTTTTGCTATTCCAAGTGAAAATATCCAGGCTGTAGTTAATGATATGAATACAATGGGACGTATTGTTTATCCCTGGCTTGGAGTGCGGTTTGTGATGCTTGATGAGATGATGGCAAAAGAATTAGATTTATCGGTTTCTCAAGGTGCATTGCTTGTTTCTGGAGATAAAGAGAATGAAGTGGCAGTGATTAGTGAAAGTCCGGCTGATGAGGCAGGTCTTTTAAAAGGTGATATTATTCTTTCAGTAAATGATCAGGTATTAGATATACGAAACACTCTTGCAAAAGTTATTCGCGCATTTGAACCAGGAGTTGAGGTTGTTTTAACAATAAAACGTGGTCAAGATCTATTAACCATTACCGTTCAATTGGCAGAATATCAACCTTAATAAATTTATGAAAAAAATTGCTCCTCTGCATACCCGTACCAAAATTATTTGCACGATTGGCCCATCTTGTGATTCACTGTCAGCTTTACGTGATCTTATTCAATCAGGAATGAGTTTAGCTCGCTTAAATTTTTCCCATAATACCCATGCTTATCATTCTTCTTTAATTAGTCGTATTCGTCAGATTTCAAAGCAAGAACAAATGCCTGTAGGCATTATTCAGGATTTACAAGGTCCAAAAATTCGTTTAGGTAAACTCCCAGAAGAAGGAGTGTTTATTCATGAGCATGAGGAAATTATCTTAGATGCCGAGCAAAAAATTTATGATTTTAAAAAACCATTAGTATTTCCTGTTTCCTATAAACAGCTTTATAAAGATGTTTCAAAAGCAGATCAAGTATTTATTGATGATGGAATGATTGAAGCACAAGTAGTTGATGTGAAGGGTAAAAAAATTTTTCTTGAGGTAAAAAATGGAGGGATGCTTTTTTCCCATAAAGGATTCAATTTTCCTAAAACACATTTATCAATTTCCTCGCTTACAGATAAAGATAAAAAAGATTTAAGGCTTGGACTTCAAAAAGGAGTGGATTTTATTGCTTTATCATTTGTTACAAGCCCAAAAGATATTCTTGATTTAAGACGTCTGATCAAAAAATTAGTTCGGCCAAATTTTATCCAACCTAAGATTATTGCCAAAATTGAAAAGCATGAGGCAATTGAGGCCTTTGATCAAATTTTAGATGTTACAGATGCAGTAATGATTGCCCGCGGAGATCTAGGAATGGAAATCCCTATAGAAATGGTTCCAATTAAACAAAAACAGATTATTGAAAAATGTCGTCAAGCAGGTAAACCAGTAATTGTTGCCACTCAAATGCTTGATTCCATGATCCGCTCTCCACGGCCTACTCGCGCCGAAGTTTCTGATGTTGCTAATGCTGTTATTGATCACACAGATGCAGTCATGCTTTCTGGGGAAACTGCTACAGGAAAGTATCCTCTTAAAGCTACTGGCATGATGGCGCGGGTTATACAAGAAACTGAAGCTTCAAGATTTGATAATGTTTGTTTTTCTTTTGATTCGTGTACTAAAGAATCTATTCCACCTGATATTTCTTTATGTCATCTTTTTCAAAAGATTTCTAACGAAGGTCAGGTTGACGCAATTTTAAGTGCTACATTTTTAACCTCTTTAAGTGAATACTTAAACATCTTTCGTCCAGAGATTCCTTTGTTTATTGCTAGTGATACTCAGGGGTCTGTAGCACAATTAAATCTTCGTTGGGGAGTATTTTCTTTTTTATTAAAATCAACAAACATTTCTTTATTTACAAAACATGCTTTAAATGAATTACAAAAAAAAGGTTGGGTGAAAAAAGGAATGCGTTTGGCTGTTGTAATATCAACACAAAATCAAAATAATTTGGATGTACAGTTTTTAAAGGTAGCAAATTAATATTGTGGGGAACGGTTTTAAACCGTTCATGTGTGAAATAATCGTCATGTAATAGAATAAAATAAACGTAGGGACAGGTGAGACCTGTCCCTACTTATGTTGTTGGTGGAAACAGATAATTCCGGACCCACACGTACATCTCAAGATAGTTACGTGTTTCATCCGGAAGAACTTTTTTCCAATCGTCGTTATATTTCTCAAAGGCCCGCCAGTGGACGAACGAGCCTGAACAATTGTAGCTTGCGACTCGGAGGAGCTCCGAGTCTTGATCTGATATTTGTTCATAAGCGGTGGGGTTTCTGAACCTCCACCGTGTGGTTTCGTCTGAGAGCAAAAATGCTGCTCGAAACGAAGCATAATGTTGTAAAAATCCCCGTTGTGGAAGTCCGGCCTCGGGGTATGCCTCCTGGAGTCGGTTATAAGTCAACTCCATAAACTGCATTACCCCTCTTGCCCCAGCCGGGCTTCCTTCTGTTCTCCATGCTTGGTCGTATTTTGTGCCGAATTCCCGAAGCAGTTCGAGCACAATCTCTTCCCGGCCTTGATCATTGGTTGCCGAAAAGAAACGACGCCATGGAGTGTGCTCAACAAGAGCAAGAGTAATAACATACCGAACCCCGACTCGAGTCCGAGCTTCGCGGGAAGAGTCAAATGCGGATTTTACTCCATTAAGGCTCTCCCATGCATCCTCAACTGAGTCGGTTAGATAAATGAACCCCTCGATGGCCAGGGGATCATTTTCTACTGCCTGTGGCAGATAAGCAAATGTCTGGCCATCTTGGAGTGAAATGTAGTCAACGACTGAATCGTGTTTCCACGAATTTGTCGTCGCTGTGGTTGCCATATCTTTTAAAGGAGCCTCGGCCTTACTGGCCACAGCTCCAAAACCAATCGCAACCACCACAAGGATAGCTGCGATACGGATCATTCCGTTTTGTTTCATCGCAGTCTCCTTGTAACTATCTGTGGTTTAAAAGAACAAAACTTAAAAAAATATCACAAATTAGCCTAAATGTCAATATTTATATTCTTATTTTTTATATTTAATTCTAATTGTTTATATCTATTGACAAAATTTATAAAATGTACTATATTAGAATTGTTCTTCAAAATTAAATACAGAGGAGAGAAAAAAGAAAAATCCCTATTTGTTCAGGAGATTTATTATTTTCTGATTTTTTCTCGAATAAATAGGGATTTTTCTTGTTTTCGCGAACGTTCGTTAACCCAAACATCCCGTGGAGCTTTGAATTACGAAACTCAAAAATAGATTATTTTTAAGATAAACAAAAACAGTATTCACTTATGGTGAATTTTTTGTTTGAAATT
>PFWS01000008.1 GCA_002791255.1 Candidatus Uhrbacteria bacterium CG_4_9_14_3_um_filter_36_7 | reverse complement strand
GGTATTGCTACCTCAGGTGCTGCACAATTTACAGCTATTGGTGATGTCACTCCTGGAACTGGAGCCTTCACAACACTTTCTTCAACAGGAGGACTTGATTTGACCCCTTCTGCAAACGCAGATGCTATTGATATTACAGGCACAAACTTAACTTCCGCTGCTGTGCTTGATGCTGATCTTTCAGCCATGGTTTCAGGAAGTGTGTTCGATATTGATTTAGATACCTCTGATATTACTGGCAGCGCTGCTCTTATTGATCTTACAGATGCACGTAATCACGACGATCTTGCGTCTGATACATATGATGGCTTAAAGATTTCCATGAGTGGAAATTTCCCAGGCTCAAATGCCTCTGTTATTAAACTTATTGATGTTGATTATTCAGGCACGCTTGGAACAGCTGGAGCTTCTGGCACTCTTTATGGAGTTTATTCAGATGTAAGTGGAACAATGACTGCTGGAACCTATGCGGCTGGACACTTCACAGATGGAACACGAATTATTGATCTTGCTGATGGAACCTATGCTCTTGATGCAACTGGAGCTGGACGATTTAGTGATGACCTTACAGTTACAGGTGGTGATATTACGGGTGCTAATGGTGATTCATTAGATATTGGTGAAGCAGCAGATTCTACATTTACATTTACAAGAAACAATTCTGGTGTTGTTACCCTTACAGCAGCTGATGATGATGCTGACGCTACCCTTGGTCTTATTGGTGGTGGAACCGAGAATGTTCAAGTATCTATTGATGCTGATTCTGAGTTTATAGCTTTGGCAACAGCTGCACCAACCGCTGATATGGTAACTATTCAAAATAGTGCTTTTGATTCTGTAACCGATGGTGTTGATGCAATGGTGATTGATATGGATGTTGCAGATAACACTTCTGGAGACCTCATTCATCTCATTCCTTCTTTTGTAGATGACGATGCAAACGGCGTAGCAGGTGACACATGGAACGTTATCAATATCGATGCGTTTACCGCTCAATTAGCTGATGATGGGGGAGGAATTTTCACCAATACGCTAAACGCATTTAATATCGGCAACCTTACAGAATCCGTTGGTGGT
This sequence comes from Candidatus Uhrbacteria bacterium CG_4_9_14_3_um_filter_36_7, assembly GCA_002791255.1. Classification (GTDB taxonomy): domain Bacteria; phylum Patescibacteriota; class Patescibacteriia; order UBA9934; family GWF2-40-263; genus UM-FILTER-36-7. The sequence goes on along the minus strand of PFWS01000008.1, from coordinate 16,076 downwards.
GATGAAACAATCACTTCTACAGCGATTAATATTGGAACTGGATGGGATGTTGGTATTTCCTTTGGTGCAAATTCAATTGATGGAACTTACTTTGACGTAGCAGCTGGATCAGGTGCTGTTAGCATGGTTCAACCAGATGATTCCTCAACACCTGCTTTAGATATTGACCTTCATGGTGTATCTGGTGCATTGATTGATATTGATTATGTTGCGGAAGTACAAACAGGAGCTATTTCTGCCCTTGATATTGATCTTACGAACTTGACCAACGATAACGTTAACAACCTTTACGGAATCATGCTCAATGATTTCACCCCAGCTGGAACCGGTGGAAACCTCTATGGTATTTACCAACAAGGTACCAATTGGGATTATGGTTTATATCTAGAAGACGATGCTTATTTTGCTGGTAGTATTAATCAAACAACAACACAAACACAATCTGGTGGTGCGACAAATATTACAGTTACTTTAGGTGATGATGAAGATGGAGATCAAGTTGCTGGTTTAGGAATTAATGCTACTTCTGCAGCAACAGGCGATGCTGATACTTTAGCTGGCATTAGCATTGCTGCACTTACAAGTGCACAAGGTGGTATAACAGAAGCTGCAATTGTTATTGGAGATTCTTGGGATAGCCAAGTATATTTAAATGACACAACCTCAAATATTTGGATTGCTGATACAGGCACTCTTACATTTGAAGATCCAAGTGGAAACGATATCCTTGCCTTGACTGATTCTGTACAAGCCGCTGATACCGCATTTACAGCCGCAACGATTAATGTAACTGGTAATGATGACACAGCTGTTTCCGGAGATAATGCGCAATATGGTTTAAGTATTATTGGGGCAGACAATGGAACAGATACTACAGAAGGTGCGGACGTATTACTACGAGTTCTTAATAATGACGCAAACGACGGTGTAGGTGTAGGAATGGTCTTAGGAGGTGGAAGCGGAGATTTGATTACAGGAATTGATATTACAGCTGTTGATTACGGTATTATCTTTAGTGCAGCAACAACGGATATTACAACTGCATCTAATACAGATTTAACAATTCTTCCAAATGGAACAGGTGATACATCTTTTTCGATTGATGCAGATTCAGTAGTTAACTTTACAGCTACAGCTGCGCCCGGTGTAGATATGGTAACTATTACGAATGATGGGCAAAGTTCAGCAACTGATGGTGTAGATGCCCTTGCTATTGCTTACGATGTAGGAGATAACACATCTGGAAGTGCAATTAATATTAGTCCTATTTTTACAGATGATAATGATGATGCGACAGCGGGTGATACCTGGAATGTTATTAACATTAATAATTTTAATGCAACCTTAACAGCTGATGCAGGTGGAACATTTACGAACATTCTAAACGCCTTTAATATCGGCAATCTTACAGAAAATGTTAGTGGTGATGAAAATATTACTTCGACTGCCATTAAGATTGGAACAGGATGGGATGATGCAATCAATGTTGGTTCTGGAGCCTTTGTTGTGGATGTAAATGGTAATACAACCGTTACTTTACCATTAGCGGCAAGTACAACTTTTGCTGTCTGTCATGATGTTGATGGTGCAGGAACAGATGTGTTGAAAGATTGTAATGGAGGTGTAACAGCTGACTATGCTGAAAAATATCCAGTTGCACAAGGCATTACTTATGGACAAATTGTTGTTCCAGGATCAAAAATGATTACTACAAATGATGATAGTCATGGCACTCAACAAATTGCTCAAGCTGTACTTTCAAGTGAACCTTATCAAGGACCAGTCTACGGAATTGTTTCTAATAACTACGGAGACTTTACTTCAGCTGGTAATAACATTGCCGAACAAGATAACCCAATGCCAGTTGCTCTCGTTGGACGTGTTCCAGTTAAAGTTGTAAGTGAAAATGGAACAATTTCAATTGGCGACTTCTTGACCACATCTTCTACTGCTGGAGCTGCTATGAAAGCCACAGAAGCTGGACGTGTCATTGGTATGGCCATGGAGAACTGGAATGGTGAAAAAGATACCATTATGATCCAAGTGCTTAATACCTGGTATCAACCACCAACATCACAAGCCAGCAGCTTACAAGGAAGTAGTACTGATACTCTTTTAACAACCGGAACAGTAACTGCTGATACCTTAGTAGTTTCTGGTGATGCAAGCTTTGAAGGATCTGTGAAAGTGGCCAAACATGTTTATGCTGGACAAGATGTTGCTGGACGCGCCAAGATTCTTTCAGGTGATGATCGTGTAGAAGTGACTTTTGCAGATGAATATACTTATCAACCAATTGTTACTGCTACTATCCGTGGAAACGAAGCTCAGGGCTTAGAAGATTGGTGGATTGAGGAAGAAAGCACAACAGGCTTTATTATCCGCTTAGATGGCACTCTATTATACGATGTTGAATTCAACTGGATTGCAATGGGAGTTGATGCAGGAAAGATCAGTATTTCTAATGGAACAACCAGTGATATTGAGGTATATGTGAAAGATGGAGTAATTGCAGAATCAACAACCCCAATTCTTCCAGAAGAAACTCCATCTGAACCAGTTGAAGAAGAATCAACCACCACAGAAGAAACTGTAGTTGAAGAAGAAGTAGTTAATGAATCAACCAGCCAAGAAGAATTATCAGATGATACTTCCTCCACTGATGTTCAAGAGCCAGTCGTAGAAGCAGAACCAATTGCAAATGTAGTTGAAGAAGAAGTAGTTGAAGCAGTTGCTGACCAAGAACCTGTAGTTGAAGAATCATTTGATTCAGCTGTAGATTCATCAGTAGATAGTTCTTCTGAAGTCGTGGCAGATGATGGATTAGCTCAAGAATAAAATCTGAACTAAAAGAAAAAGCAGGGAATAAACCCCCTGCTTTTTTGTTTTCTTATTTTTAGGTAAAATAGATTCTTAATTTCATTCCTTAACTTATGCCCATTGAATCAAAAATGAATCCATCATTTTCGAGAAAACCACCATTGTATGGTGCACAAGAAGAAAAAGCTCTGAGTAAAAAAAAGACTGCTCGAGTTTTTTTTCTTGTTGTTTTAATTGTTATTTTTGCTGCCGCGATTATTAGTTTGTTATTTATTTTAAAAAATACCGCTTTAGGATCATTTCAAAGGCAGTCTGAATACCAAGCTGTTTTTCTTGATAATGGGCAAGTTTATTTTGGTAAGCTCACAGGGCCTAAATCAGATATTTATCGGCTTTCGGATGTTTATTATGTGCAACAAGGAGCTGCAAATCTTAATGAAAAAAGTGATTTTACTATTCTTAAGCTTGGAAATGAAGTACATGGACCACTAGATAGTATGGATATACTTGCACAACATATTCTTTTTATTGAAGATATGAAATCTGATTCAAAGGTTTTGCAAGCGATTTTACAATATAAAAATGAATAAAAAATAGGCTTTCTTCCACAGCCTTACCCCTGACACATCGTATTGTTTTTGGTAAAATCAGGACATCTTAATTATTTACAGTTTACTATTAATTTAATTTTTTACTGATTGTATGGATTCTTCCGCTATAAATGGGTCTGCCATATCTTCCACACGTCGTCGAAAGACCCCTCTTTCGCGTTCAACGTTTTATGGAAAAATTATGCGTGGGTCACTGTATCTTTTATTTTTTCTCATTCCGATTTTTTTCCTCCCATGGACCATGGATGCATTTGAAGTAAATAAGCAGACTATTTTAATTGTGCTTAGTCTTGTTTCATTTATGGCGTGGCTTGGATCCATGGTGATGGAAAAACGTCTCACTGTACGATATGGATGGTTAAATATTATTCCTCTTCTTTTAATCGTTGGTGTTTTGTTTTCATCTATTTTTTCTTTAGCTGGATATCAATCATGGGTTGGTCAGGCTTCTCAGGAATATACAAGTTTTCTTACCACACTCATGTTTGTTGTGCTTTTTTATGTGATCATGAATGCATGTGCACAGGCTGATGTCCAACGTGGTATTTTTTCTGCATTACTTATTTCTGCTGCTATTTCAGGTGTTGCTACACTACTTGCAGTTTTTGGTGCATTATCTCCATTTATTGGTAAGGGATTTAATCCAGTTGGTACGATTAATACATTTGCCACGTTTCTTTCTTTTGTAATGCTTCTTGGTGTTGGTCTTTGGCTTGTTTCACGTCGACAAAAACCAGAACTACTTCATGAAGGCCGTCGTGCGCTTTTACAAAAAATACTTATTGGTGTAGTTGTAGTTGTTAATCTTCTTGTTCTTATTTCGGTTGATTTTTGGATTTTGTGGGTCATGAATATTTTTGGACTCGTTCTTCTTATTGTGTTTGCATTTATACAACAAACCGAATTTCCAGACACGCGACGCTTCTTGCTACCACTAATTCTTTTGCTTGTTAGTGTTTTATTCTTATTCATTCGTTCACCATTTCGTCTTGGGTTTCCAATTATTGTTTCGCCAAGTCATGAAGTCAGTCGATCGATTGTTTGGCAAGTATTAAAAGAAGGACCAAAATCATTTTTATTAGGATCTGGTCCTGGAACCTTTTCTTATGATTACGCGAAATATCGACCAAGTTCAATAAATGGAACACGTTTTTGGAATGTACGTTTTGATCGAGCAAAAACACATATTCTTACAACTACAGCAACGCTTGGAATTATTGGAATTTTACTTTGGATGGTTTTTGTTGTAGCTGTGGCAATTAAGGCCCTTGGGCGTCTTTTACGTGAACGCGAACACGAAGAATGGAAATTAACCTATGTAGTGTTTTGCGCCTGGGCCGCGCTTTCACTCTCACTTATTTTGTATTCTTCGAATTTAACCCTCCAGTTTTTATTTTGGGGATTTGCTGGTTTACTAGCAAGCCACACGATGTCTAAGATCAAAGAAACTGATTTTTCAAAATCTCCAAAGCTTGGGCTTTTATCTTCTTTTGGATTTGTAGTTGTGACACTTGGTGTGCTTGTAGTTCTTTTTATCACAGGACAACGCTATCGTTCAGAAATTGCTTTTGCCCATGCGGTTCGTCTTGATCGTGCAGGTGCCTCTGCAAGTGAAGTTATTGAGCCACTTCGTGTAGCAACACAAGCAAATTCATTAAGTGATGTTTATTATCGAAATTTAAGCCAAGCGCTTTTATTGCGTGTACGCAGTGTGCTACTTGAAACAAAGCCTGAAGAGGGAAAAGATCGTACTCCTGAGCAAATAAAACAAATTCAGGGTCTTACAACAGCAAGTATACAATCTGTTGAGCAAGCTATTGCCATTGCTCCAGCAAATGTTCTTAACTGGATGGTTCGTGGCTCTCTTTTTCAAGAGTTTATGTCGCTTGTAAATAATGCGGATGCTGTAGCTATTGCTTCTTTTGAACAGGCATCTAAACTTGAACCAAATAACCCTCTTCATAAAGCAAACCAAGCGCGTGTTTATTTGCTAGTTGCTGATAGGGCTCGAACACTTAAACAAAACAAAGATCAAGAAATTGTTAAAAAAGCCGTTGAGCTTGAAAAACAAGCTCTTGCAAAAGCTGAAGAAGCATTAAACCAAGCTATTGTATTAAAGACAGATTATGCCGTAGCCCACTATTATTTAGCTGCGGTTTATGAGCGACAAGGTCGTTTAGATGAAGCAACCACTCGTATGAAGGCACTACGTAACTATGCACCACTTGATGTAGGTATTGGTTTCCAACTTGGTATACTTTATGTTCGTCAGCAAAATTATACACTAGCAAAAACTGAGTTCGAACGTATTATTGGACTTCAACCAAAATATTCGGATGCTCGTTGGTATTTGGCTTCCATTTATGAAATAGAAGGAAATATGTCTGGCGCTATTGAACAAGTACAATCTGTTGTTGATCTAAATCCAGAAAACCAAATGGTAGCAGAACGTCTTATGGCTCTTAAAAAAGGACAATCAACCACCACTCTTCCAAAGCCCGTTGAAGAAGGTGAAGAATCAGCAACAAGTCTTGATCATGAAGATGTAACAGAAGAAACAGAAGACTCCGAAGAATAGGTTATTCGATGACTAAAATTGAAAAGACATCCCAGATTATTGGGATGTCTTTTGTAAATGAGTGAAAATTTCTTTTTCTGCTTGAATAAGATTTTTGCCAATAAAACACATGCGAGCTTGTTCGCGAGTTCCAGCAGGTCTAAATGGATAGGAAAGTTCCATGGCATCAAGTGGTGGTTCAACATGCAAAATCGCACAAATATTTTGATCTTGATCTTCATAAAGCAAAAGAATTTTTTTTGCTTCAGGTGAAGTTGAAAGTAATTCATGAATAATGTCAGGTAAATCAGTTTCTTCTGCTCCTGCATGAATAAAATCTTGTCGGGAAAGAAGAGTCCAAACAATTTGTTGTTCAGGTAAATGTTTAAGTCTTGCCAGAGCCCGACCCCATAAACGCAGGGTTGAAAGCGATCGTGTTCGGTACAGATGCTGAATAATCATTTCTCGTTGCGCTCCTTTTTGAATGAGTCGACTAGCAGTTTGAAGGGTGTGCGGCCGGACATTAGTAGTCTTAAAACTTTTTGTTTTAGCAATAATACCAGTTAGAAGTGCGGTTGCCATAGGCTCATCAATAAAATCAGCAGCATGTTCTTCAAACAAATGAAAACAAATTTCTGAAGTAGAACACGCATTTAAATCAACTAGATTAATTTGTCCAAAATATTCATTTGCTGGGCAGTGATCAATATTAACAATAGGTGTTTGAAAAAAGAATTCAGGGTGATCTTGGTAAAGGTGGCTACAAGCTTCAAGATCACTGGCTCCAAAGCAGATAATAAGATCAAACCGATAACCTGAATGGACGATTTGGATTTCATGCTCCTTCCAAAATCCTTGATCTGGAACAATTGAGATAGATGCAAATCCATCCTTTGACTCTTGTTGAATGTGGGCTATTTTGGTTTTTGAGGTTGGAAGAATAATCAGAAGTTTGCGAAGTTCAGTAAGAGTTGTTTGCACTTGTTCGTGTTGTTTTAAGAAACTTAAATAAACAGGAACAGGCCCGTCCACCGCAACTATAGTTGGTTGTTTTTGTAATTTATTGAGCATTTGTCCACAAGCAATAGCCGAAGCATAACCATCTGTTTGAGTACGTGTGGGAATAATAAGCAAAGGAGCCTGGCTTCGTTTTATGAGCTCAAAAAATTGTTGACTCGGTTTGAGGGCCATGTTGTCAAAATAAGGAGTGTTTTTAAAAGAAACAGCATCTTAACGTTCGTAGATAGACACGTCAAGCATAGTTGCCTAAACCATTTTTTTGCCTTAAACTGAAGATTCTTATGAAAAAAAACATTGCAAAAACCTACGAGCCAGCAGAGATTGAGAATGAGATTTATGCTTTATGGGAAACAAGCGGTTTTTTTAATCCAGATAATTTAAATATTGCACAAAATGCACAAGCCTATAGTATTATTTTACCTCCGCCAAATGCCAATGGTGAAATGCACGTTGGGCATGCTTCAGGTTATGTAGTAATGGATTTACTTGGGCGTTACCACAGAATGAAAGGTGAAAAAACACTGCTTTTGCCTGGTAAAGATCATGCTGGTATTCAATCACAAGTAGTGTATGAAAAGAAAATAAAGAAAGAACGTGGAATTACGCGACATCATTTGGGGCGGGAAGCTTTTTATAAAGAAATTTATAATTTTTGTTTGGATCGCGCTAAGTACATGCGCGGACAGGAGAAAAAGATTGGTCTGTCAGCGGATTGGTCTCGAGAGAAATTTACCATGGATGAAAATGTGGTGAACATTGTCTTGGAAACTTTTATTAATATGTATCATGAAGTTGATAGCGATGGTCATGGAATGATTTATCGAGGAGAGCGGATTATCAATTGGTGTCCACGTTGTGCGACCGCACTTTCTGATGTTGAGGTTGAACATGAGGAACGAGTGACCAAACTGTATACATTTAAATACAGTAGTGATTTTCCTTTTTCTATTTCTACCACTCGACCGGAAACAAAACTTGGTGATACAGCGGTGGCGGTGAATGTTAGTGATAAACGGTATAAGGAACATATTGGAAAAGAATTTATTGTGGATTTTTGCGGTGTTTCTTTGTGTATTAAGGTGATTGCGGATTTTGGGGTTGATTCTACTTTTGGTACAGGAGCGCTAGGCGTGACGCCAGCACATTCAGCAGTAGATTGGGAAATGGCACAAAAAAATAATCTACCTATTGTTAAAGTGATCGATGAGCAGGCGATGATTCGACTTGGTTTTGGTAAGTTCAGTAGTTTGTCCGTTGCAGAGGCACGTGAAGCTGTAGTTGAAGAACTTCGCAAAAGAGGTTTGCTTGTAAAAGAAGAAGAATACCTCAATAATTTGTCAGTTTGTGAACGGTGTAAAACTGCGATTGAACCGCTTGTTTCCAAGCAATGGTTTGTGGATGTTGATCATAAAAATTTTTCTTTGAAGAAAATAGCTCGCAAAGCCGTTGAGAATGATGAAATCAAAATTTATCCTGAACGGTTTAAATCAGTAATGCTTGATTGGATTGATAATATTCGAGATTGGTGTATTAGTCGCCAAATTTGGTGGGGTCCGAGAATTCCAGTTTGGTATAAGGGTAATGAAATAGTTTCGCAAATTGCATCACCTGGCGAAAGTTGGAAACAAGATGAAGACACTTTTGACACTTGGTTTTCTTCTGGACAATGGGCCTATTCAACACTGGGTTTTCCGGGTGGCAAAGATTTTAAGGAATTTTATCCAAGTAGTACTATGATCATGGGCCGTGACATATTGCCGTTCTGGGCTTTTCGCATGATTATTTTAAGTTTGTACCGTACTGACAAAGCACCATTCAAAAATCTTTATTTTACTGGTTTGATTCGAGATGAAAAAGGACAGAAGATGAGTAAATCCAAGGGTAATGGTATTGATCCGATCGAAATCATTAATGAATACGGAACTGATGCAGTTAGATTGTCACTTTTGATAGGCAATACTCCAGGCAATGATTTGAATTTAGGTAAAGAAAAAATTGCTGGATTTCGCCATTTTACCAATAAACTTTGGAATATTACCCGTTTTATTTTTCTTCAAACAGATCAAGTGAAAATAGTTGAGAAGGTTTATCCAAAAACCTTAGCAGATCAATGGATTTTAGGGCGTTTACAAAAAGTTATTGAACAAGTTACAAACCATCTTGAAAAATTTGAATTTTCTCAAGCAGGAGAAATTTTACGAGATTTTACTTGGTCTGATTTTGCTGATTGGTACTTGGAGATTGCTAAAATTCAACAAGATGAAAATACTCAAAAAATTCTTCTTTATGTGCTTGAGCGCGTGCTTACCATGTGGCATCCATTTATGCCATTTGTAACCGAAGAAATTTGGAAATCATTTGAAAGTGATACTTTGCTTATGGTACATACTTGGCCTGTTCCTGAAGGTCATTTTCTTAAAGATGTTTCAAAAATTGAAGATAATTTTATCTTGCTTCAATCAGTTATTGGAGCGATTCGTCATATTCGGGCGCAGCATAAGATAGCACCTAAACAATTATTACCAACTATTTATTTTGTTACAGGTGAACATGATACTTTTTTGACTTCGCAAAAATCGATCATTCAAACCCTCGCTCGTGTTCAAGATATTTCTTTTATTTCATCTGAGCAAATTCTTTCATCCAATATCCCGTTTGCAGTTGGAGGTATCCAGGGATTTATTTCACAAGAAGGAATGATTGATACGGAAAAAGAAAAAAATCGGATTAAAAGCGAGCTCCAAAAAACTGAATCCTATTTAAAAAACATTGAGCAAAAACTTTCAAATACTGAATTTATTATGAAGGCCCCAAAAAAAATTATCGATGAACTTGAAGAAAAAAAACAAACAACAAAACAAAAAATTGAACTTCTCAAAGAAAAAGAAAATAGTTTTTTATCATGATTTATGGCACAAACCGATTCACAACTTATTGAAACATTTTTAACGCGTGGCATTGAACATGTTTATCCTTCTAAAGAAATTGTTAAAACGTGGTTTTTAAAAGGGGAGCCACTCACAATGTATTTAGGTATTGATCCAACTGGACCAACCCTTCATTTAGGACATGCTATTATTTTACGTAAGATGCGTCATTTTCAAGACATGGGTCATAAAATTATTTTGCTTATTGGTGATTTTACTGGTCTTATAGGAGACCCAACGGACAAATCAGCAACTCGTGTAAGACAAACAAAAGATCAAGTTTTTGAAAACGCCAAACTTTATAAAGAGCAAGCCGCAAAAATTATTCGATTTGATGGAGATAATCCAGCTGAGCTTCGTTATAACAGTTCTTGGTTAGCCAAACTAACATTTGAAGAGCTTGTTGAACTAGCGGCTCATTTTACTGTTCAGCAAATGCTTGAACGAGATATGTTTGATAAACGCCTTCAAGAAGGACGGCCTATTTATTTGCATGAATTTTTTTATCCTCTGATGCAGGGTTATGATTCAGTTGCCATGGATGTTGATGGGGAAATTGGTGGAAATGATCAGATTTTTAATATGCTTGCTGGAAGAACTTTGCTCAAAGAAATCAAACAAAAAGAAAAATTTGTAATTGGCATGAAACTGTTAGTTGATCCAACCGGAAAAAAAATGGGTAAGAGTGAAGGAAATATGATTACTTTTAAGGATAGTGCAGATGAGATGTTTGGAAAAATTATGGGTTGGACTGATGGAATGATTCTTCCAGGATTTGAACTACTTACTTCTGTTTCGCTTGAAGAAATTGAAGTGATTCGTCAGGATTTAGAAAATGGAAAAAATCCAAGAGAGGTAAAAGCAGAACTTGCAAGATATGTGGTTTCATTCTTTTTTGATAATCATGAGGCGCAAACTGCTTCTGATCGGTTTGATAAAATATTTCAGAAACATGAAATTCCTCAGGATATCCAAACACTTTTTGGTGGAGGCTTGGTAATTGAACTTTTAGAGCAAGCAGGATTTGCTTCTTCCAAATCTGATGCTCGACGTTTGATTAAAGAACAAGCTGTTCAAATTGATGGAGTGGTGGTAAGTGATATAGGAGCTGTAATTGAACCCGCTCAAAATGGAACCATTCTTCAAAAAGGAAAGCGTTTCTTTGTAAGAATCATGCCTTAATTATATGCATGTTTTACACGAAGCAAAACAAGACGCATGGAAGATTTTAAAACAAGCATTTGGAAAAGGTTATACACCTTCCATAGATGAAATTGAACAGCCGCCTGATCCAAAAATGGGCGACCTTGCTTTTCCTTGTTTTTCTCTTGCTAAAGGTCTTAAACGAAATCCAGTTGAAATTGCTGATGAAATAGCCGCAAAAATTGCTCCAAAAGGACTTATTGGAAAGATTGAATCAAAAGGTCCATATGTAAACTTTTTTTTCGATCAAAAAACATTTGGAAAAAAATTATTTGATGATATTTTTGAAAAAGGCGATTCTTATGGGGGTTCGGATATAGGGGAGGAAAAGAGAATAATGGTTGAATATGCCTCATTAAATACTCATAAAGATCCACACATTGGGCATTTACGAACGATTTTTTTAGGGCAACTTCTTGTTCATCTTTTTAAGAAGGTGGGTTATGAGGTAATTGCCGCAACCTATATTGGAGATTTAGGAACACACGTTTCTCGGTGTCTTTGGGGGTTAAAAAAATTTTATGCAAACATTGAGCCACCAAAAAAAGATCAAAATAAATTTTTAGGAGAGGTTTATGTAAGAGCTGTGCAAGCACTGGAGCACGAACCTCTTGCCAAAGAAGAAATTGATGCCATTTCACGAGATATTGAAGCTAAACGTGGAGATAATTTTTTCTGGTGGAAAAAAACTCGCGAGTGGTCTTTAAGAGAAATAAAAACTATTTTTAAAGAGCTGAATCTTCCAATAGACGCCTGGTATTTTGAATCAGGGGTAACAAGTATTTCAAAAAAAACCATTGCTCATCTTTTGAAAAAAGGTATTGCCAAAAAAAGTGATGGAGCTATTATTATTGATTTATATGAGGAAGGATTAGGTGTAAATCTTTTAGTAAAATCAGATGGAACGCTTCTTTATAATGCACGCGACCTTGGACTGGCTTTTAAAAAACAAGGAGATTATCATCCAGATCGAAGTCTTTATGTGGTTGATTCAAGACAGAATCTCGCTCTTCAACAATTATTTGTCACACTTAAACGCATGGGATTTGAGGAAAAACTTGAACACATTTCCTATGAGTTTATTACATTAAAAGACGGAGCCATGTCTGCTAGAAAAGGAAACGTAATTCGTTATCAAGATTTTCGTGATCAAATGGAGCAAATAGCTCGCGAGCAAACACTGGGTCGACATCCTGATTGGAAAACAAAAAAAATAGAAGAAACCGCAAAAGTGATTGCTTCTTCGGCTATGCGTTTTAGTATCTTGCATCAAGATCCTGGTCGAAAGATTACTTTTGATATGAAAGAGGCTTTGTCATTTGAGGGATGCACAGGCCCATACCTGCTTTATACTATCGCGCGTATTTCTTCCATTTTGCGTAAAGCCTCTTCTTTAGAAAAAAAGAAAAAAAATGTTATTTTCAGCTCTGCTGTTGAACACGAATTACTTGTCTTTCTTTCTTTTTATCCGGATATTTTATTTACCACTGCTCAAGATATTCATCTTTCTCGTATTTCTCAATATTTATTTGACCTTTCAAAGAAGTTTTCCTCTTTCTATCAGACCGTTCCTATTTTGCAGGAATCTGATGAAAATAAACGTATTTCTCGATTAACTCTTATTCAGGCGACTGCTCAAGTGCTTGAAAATGGGCTTAAACTACTTGGAATAAGAACTCTTGAAGAAATGTAATTGACAGAAGTTATTTTCCATGAAAAAATTTGGCCACAAAATATTGATTATCTATGTTTAAACATCAAGATGAAAAGTTATCAACTTCTGCGCGTGGTGGTGGAAAAGAAACGGTTATTGCAGATGGAGTAAGGGTTGAGGGAGATTTTGTTAGTGAAGGGGATATGCTTATTGAAGGGGAAGTTACTGGAAATATTGAGACAAGACAAAATTTAAGGGTTGGAGAGACCGCGGAAATTCATGCAAATATTAAAGCAAAAAATGCGGTTATTGCTGGAAAGGTTTTTGGAAATCTATGTATAGAAGAGACCCTTGAACTTGTTGATACCTCTCAGATTCATGGAGATATTGAAACAGACCGTTTTTCTGTGGCCTTAGGAGCTCTTTTAAATGGACAGGTGATAATGAAGAAAAATTTGATGAAATCTTCAAAAGATGAACCAGTTGATCCACAAGAGGAATTTTTGGAAGCTTGAAAATGGAAAAGGAGGAGGATATGTATTATTATATTTACGATGAATGTGTTCAGGATCGTCGGTATGAGAAAGAATTGTTGAAAATTGAGAATCGACTGGCTGATTTGGGATTAACAGGAAATATTGCACGATTAGCTTTGTTTCGCCGCGCGGATGAATTTATTCGTGATGAAATTCGTCGAGGAGTAACTACAGTGGTCGTGGTTGGAAATGATGAAACTGTTTATAAAATTCTTGATGTAATTGCAGATGAAAAATTGGTTTTTGGCATGATCCCTCTTGGACCCTATAATGATTTAGCTAATCTTTTAGGAATTCCACAAGGAATGGCTGCTTGCGATATTCTCTCTTCGCGGGTGATTCAAACTATTGATACAGGAATGCTTAATGGGAGGAGGTTTATTGCTAATGTAAAAATTCCACAAAGCATGGTTGAGATAATTTGTGAAGGGAAATATCGTATTTGTCCTAAGAAAGAAGGAAATATTGAGATTCGTAATTTAGCTCCTGGAGTTTTAGAAGAAGGAGAGGCTATTTGTTCAAATCCATGTGATGGACTCCTTGAAACTGTTATAAAGGTTCAAAATGATGTAAGGCATCTTTTACGCAGACACCGAAAAGTGGAAGTAACAAATTTGCCACTGCGATCTGTGCTTATTAAAAGCCAAGAACCATTAACGGTTTTTGTGGATGGAAAAGAGATGCAGGGAACACGTTTTGATATTACGGTTGAGCCAATGACCTTGCGAGTGATTACGGGAAAACAAAGAGTTTTTTAAAATATGCGGACGTGGTGGAATTGGTAGACACGCTGGCTTGAGGGGCCAGTGGGCATTTGCTTGTGAGGGTTCAAGTCCCTCCGTCCGCACCATCTATTAAGCTAAGCTCGAAAGACAGACTCATTTGATTTATGAGCATACAAAAAGAACGGGCAATCAATTTTATTGAACATGATTGGGAAGAAAATATTATTCCTGCTCTTTCGGATTATATTACTATTCCATGTCTTTCTCCTGAATTTGATAAAGATTGGGAAAGAAATGGATTTATAGATGAAGCAATGAAACAATTAGAAACGTGGGTTCAAAATCAAGGAATACGTGGTCTTTCGTGTGAAATTTTAAAATTACCCGGAAAGACACCTGTTTTATTTATTGAAGTTGATTCGTCAGAAAAAACGTCTGTTTTTTTCTATGGTCATATAGATAAACAACCACAAGCTACAGGTTGGGATGAGGGACTTCATCCATTTAAGGCCGTTCGTAAGGGAAGTAAATTATATGGTCGAGGATCTGTTGATGATGGTTATGCACTTTTTTGTGCTCTTTCTTCCATTAAAGCTCTCCAAGATCAAGGTCTTTCACATCCCCGTTGTGTAATCTTTATTGAAAGTTGTGAAGAGAGCGGAAGTTATGATTTACCAGATTATCTTGAGATATTAAAAGATCGAATTGGTACTCCTGATATTATGATTTGTCTTGATTCTGGATGTGGAAATTATGAAAGCCTGTGGCTTACCACTTCTTTACGCGGAGCAGTGATCGGAACACTACGAGTAAATATTTTAGAAAAAGGTGTTCATTCAGGTGAGGCCAGCGGAATTATTCCTTCTTCTTTTCGCATAATTCGTTCCTTACTCAGTAGGCTTGAAGATGAAAAGACTGGAGAGATTTTATTAAAGGAGTGCCATGTTGAAATTCCTGAAGATCGACAAAAACAAATTAAACAGACTGCTGAGATTTTGGGAGTTGGTGTTTATGATCATTTTCCTTTGGTAAAAGGTGCAAGGCCAATGAGTGAAGATGAATCCATTCTTCTTTTGAATGAAACTTGGAAACCCATTCTTTCAATTACAGGTGTGGAAGGTATTCCACCTCTTGAACAGGCGGGAAATGTTCTTCGTCCGTTTACAAGTCTTAAGCTTTCTTTGCGTCTTCCTCCAACTTGTGATCCAGTTAAAGCTGGAGTAGCTCTTAAAGAGATACTTGAACAGAATGCACCTTATGGAGCAAGAGTTCAATTTGATTTAGAATTACCTTTAGAAGGATGGAATGCTCCTACTTTTTCCTCATCATTTTCTGACTCTGTAAATGAAGCCTCAAAAAAATATTTTGGTAGAGAAGTTTGTTATCTTGGAATGGGTGGATCTATTGGATTTATGAAACTGTTTGCGGAAAAATATCCGAACGCCCAGTTTATGGTAACTGGGGCGCTTGGGCCACAAAGTAATGCTCATGGTCCAAATGAAGCATTAGATATTCCTACGGCTAAAAAGTTGACGTGTTGTCTTACCGAGATTGTGGGTGGTTTTGTTAAAGCCTAGGGTATTTTGATGTAGGGGACGATTTAAAATCGTTCTCCATGTACAAGCCCTATATGGGCGCTTAGCTCAGTTGGTTAGAGCGTCTGCTTTACACGCAGAAGGTCGCGGGTTCGAACCCTGCAGCGCCCACCACTAGATGTTTGAATAAATTTTTTAAAAAAATAAGCCCGCTGCGGAGAAGGGTATCCGTCAAGCGGGCTTGTAGTTTTAGAGATGGTACGCGCCCCCCGGGTTTATCTGTGGTTGAGAGGAGCTCTTGGGTTTCTTATCTCAAAACGATGAGCGTGGTCTTCTCTTAGGGGTGGGAAAACGAGTCGTTGGTAAGTCTCTTGGAGGCACTCTTTCAGCCCCCCTGGAATTATTATTTTCGGCATAAGGTACATAAACGGGTGCCTAAAAATTGAATTTTGGTTGTATACTAAGCGCAGAAATGCGGTTTTTTTATT
>PFWS01000059.1 GCA_002791255.1 Candidatus Uhrbacteria bacterium CG_4_9_14_3_um_filter_36_7 | reverse complement strand
AAAAAGCTGAAGAGCACGGTCTTGATTTGGTTGAAGTTTCTCCAAAGGCAAATCCGCCCGTGGCCAGACTTTTGGAATACGGGGCATTTAAATATCAAAAAGAAAAAGAAATTCGTAAACAACGAGCTCAATCAAAAGAAGTTGAAATTAAAGGAATTCGTCTTTCCGTGCGTATTAGTGAGCATGATATGCAGATTCGAATTGAACAAGCAAAAAAGTTTTTAGAGCGTGGAGATAAAGTAAAACCAGAAATTATTTTACGTGGTCGGGAAAAAGCCTATCCAGAGCTTGCAATTGAAACAGTTCAACGATTTGTTAATCAATTGGGTGCTACTTTTTCTTTGCGAGTAGAACAAGAAATTAAACGGCAAGGCAGTTCAATTACTGCTATTATAACAAAAACTTAAAAAAAACATAAATAGTTGACGATTTTTTAAAACTTTCCTATACTCCTTGCATGAAAAAAACGTATGAAACTCAAAACATATAAAGCTCTTAGTAAACGTGTGCGGGTTACAAAAAATAAAAAGATCATTAAGCGTCATAGTGGTCAAGATCATTTTAATGCTCGCGCAACCGGAAAAGTTACACGTCGTAAACGTCGAGATAATCAATGGTCAGACGTTCATGAAAAGGCGATTCGAGAGTTATTGCCGTATGTATAGTACTGGATTTATAGTTTCTTTAATTTAACCATAAACACAAATACAACATTAATTTTATGCCTCGAGTGAAGCGTGGAATGCAACACACCAAACGAAGAAAAAATCTTTTGCGTAAAGCCAAAGGATACATGTGGGGACGTAAATCAAAACTTCGTCTCGCGCGTATTGCGGTTTTAAAAGCCGGTGTTTATGCTTATCGTGATCGTCGTGTAAAAAAGCGTGATTTTCGTCGACTTTGGCAGGTGCGTATAAATGCTGCTGTTCGTCCAGAGGGATTAAGCTACAGTCGATTTATTGCCTTGCTTAAAGAAAAGAAAATTGCTCTTGACCGCAAAATTCTTTCAAATCTTGCAGTGAAACACCCAGTGGTATTTCATCAGATTGTTGAATTTGTAAAAAAATAAGAGTGAGAAATAAAAAGGGTCGGTAGTGAAGTGGTTTAACACGTCGCCCTGTCACGGCGAAGATCGCGGGTTCGAATCCCGTCCGACCCGCCACCTAAAAACACCAGTTTTATCTGGTGTTTTTACGTGCATTCTTTTTTAGATTTTGTTAGAATAACATTCTATGAATGTGTCACATGATTCTCAAAAACAACTTATTGCTATTTCTACTTGGTCTATTTTAAAAATTGCCCTGATTGTTTTTCTTTTGGTTCTTTTGTGGATTTTGCGTGATATTGTGGTTATGATATTTGTTTCTTTGCTTTTAGCCGCACTTATCGAACCATTTGCCAATTATTTAGCCAAATATAAAATTCCAAGATCAGTTACTGTTTTAATGGTTTATCTTATTATTTTAATAGTATTGGCTTTATCAATTTTATTACTAATTCCACCACTTCTTGAACAGACCCAGCAACTAGCTGAAAAGTTTTCTGCTTTTTATGGGGTTATTGGAGAATATTTTGCAAGGTTTCAAACATTTTCCGCAGAACACGGGCTTGGTCAAAATATTACTTCAAGCCTTCAGAGTTTACAAAGAGAGCTTGGAAGCACTTTGTATGGTCTTTTTTCCACGATTTCTGGATTCTTTGGCGGTATTGTTTCTTTTATTATTATTCTGGTTCTCACTTTTTATCTAGTAGTAGAGGAAGATAGTGCTAAACGTTTCTTTAAACAAATAGCGCCTGTTGAGTATCAACCTTTTATTGTTAACTTATTTGGGAAAATCCAGGGAAAAATGGGAGCTTGGCTTCTAGGTCAACTGTTGCTTGGGTTTATTGTTGGTGTGCTTGTCTATATTGGACTTAGTATTTTAGGAGTTCCTTATGCGCTTGTGCTTGCTCTTCTTTCTGGAATATTTGAAATTGTTCCTTATGCTGGTCCATTATTTGCCACTATCCCCGCGCTTATTATTGGGTTTTCTGTTTCTCCATTTATGGGGCTGTTGGTTCTGATTCTTTATATTGTTATTCAACAAATTGAGAATAATATTCTGGTTCCTAAAATCATGCAACACGCTACAGGATTAAACCCAGTAGTAAGTATTGTATCGCTTCTTATTGGAGTGAAGCTTGGAGGAGTAGTTGGAGCAATTTTTGCCATTCCTGTAGCAACAATGATTGGAGTGATCTTGCACGATTTATTTTCACAAACAAAACAAGAATAATCTTTGGCACTTAGCTATGAAATTTCGGCGCATTCATTTATTTATTGGCATTGGGATTATTATATTTGCGATTATTTTACGGGCTGTGTGGGTGCTCTCAGCCACAGGTTTTTTTTCTATTCCTCTTGTTTCAAATTATGCTTTTAAATATCCAGCTCCGATTCGAATGGTTGATCCCTCAACCATTTCTTTATCAACTTATTTATCAGAACAATTAAGCCATGCACTCATCGGACGTTTACAAAAAGGGAGGGGACTTTTGCAAGATCGATCATTTTCTCTTTCTCTTCCAGAAGAACTTCTCACCATGGGACTGCGTGAGAAAATACGTTCTGATCATTGGCAGGATATGATTGATACTAGTAAAGCACAGATGGCTATTCGCAAAGAAAATGAAGCCGAACTGTTTCTTCCAGTATTTTATCGTGGTCATGAAAGCCCGATTCGTTTATGGTTAAATTTTTCAACCACGCAGGATGGTAAATTATTGGTTGAGCTTACAGATTTTTGGATTGGATCATGGCATACACCAAGTTGGGTTTCAAAGATGGCGCAAAAGGAATATGTTGATCCAGCTGTTTTTGATTTAAATGAAAAACTAGGTCAATTTATGAAGTTGAGTAAAATCGATTCACAAGAAAAATTACTGCTTATAAGTGGTGAGCTTGTTTTGCAAATTGAGTCATTCTTTCGTAAATAACATGTTTCTCATCTATCGTCTCATCCCTTATTTATTTTTACTTTGGTTTGGGCTTGGAGCCTATTCATTATTTTATTTTCCTGCGTCAATGGTTTTTTGGGTGATTAGCCTTACACTTATTGGTTGCGCTATTTTGCTTGCCTATCTTTTAAAATGGCGTGTGCGTGAATCATTATTTTGGTTTTTTCTTTTTATACCCCTTTGTTTTCTTTTTGCTACTTTTGTTTTAGTATTGTTACTTGAAAGTTTTCTGATTGAACTTGTTCTATTTTTTGTAGCGTTTTTTTTGCTTTTTTTATTTTTGCATTATGTATTTTATTATCTTCATATTCCAGCAACTTATCGACCTTATGCCATTGAACACCTCACCCTTCTTTTACATTTGCTTTCCTTTTTTTATCTGATGACCATGGCCTATGCCATGCGTTTATTTTTTCAAACCCCTCTTTTATTGCTTGCGCTTTTAAGCCTTATCTTTATTAGTTTTTTTCTAATCTCGATTTATTGGGTGAGCAAGATATCTCTTAAAGATTTTTTTTCATTTATTTTTATTGGAACGATTTTATTGACAGAAAGTTTTATTGCTCTTTTACTATTACCAACGAGTCTTTTTACTAATGCGGCTTTACTTACTATTCTTTTTTATTTTTTTGTTGAAACCACCCGCACCCATTTGCTTACCAAGCTTTCTTCAAGGCGTTTGCAGTGGCTTTCATTTGGATCTGGATTTTTGTTTCTGATTATTGTGCTAAGTGCTCAGTGGTTTTAGAAATAATACTATGAAATATTTTTCTCCTTATTTTTTTTATACTATTCTACTCGCGCTTCTATTTGGATCACTTGCAGGAGTAGTTGCCTCTGTTTGGATTAAACAAGATCAAGAAGAGTATCTTGCTCTACTTTTTGAGCGTCTTGGCAGTCAATCGCTTATTCAAGTGTTACCAAATTTTTCAAATCAAAAACAAGAGGAAGAAGAAAAACAAGAAGAACTCTTAAAAAGCACACGCGGAGGAATCGCACTTTATCAAGGGCCAGTAAGCAAGAATGGATTTTTTCCTCAAGATGAAATTCTTTTTGCTCACGGAGTAATTCTTACTTCTGATGGATGGATAGTTACTACCGTACCTCAAGATGAGCCTCTACAAAGTGAAGATGTATTAAATTTAATGGCTTTATGGAATCAAGAAGCCTATCCAGTAAAAACTGTTATTTTTGATCCAGTGTTTCCTATTTTATTTTTAAAAATAGAAGCAACAGATTTGCCAGTAACTCCTTTTGCTCAAAGTGGATCTTTAAAAATAGGTGATCCATTAATATTTCGACCAACCCAAGATGAATGGTATCTATCAAGTTTTACCCATCAAGAATCTAAAAATTCTAATT
>PFWS01000024.1 GCA_002791255.1 Candidatus Uhrbacteria bacterium CG_4_9_14_3_um_filter_36_7 | reverse complement strand
TTTGGTTTAGGAGGAATGGCTAATCTTCGTACTAATAAGTGAATCAATATCTGACCAATGAAGATAAGACCAGTAAAAATAGTGGGAAGCAAGATAAATATAATTAGCGAGACCATCATACCTACTGAAGCTACAATACGTTGAATAATACGCAAATACTTTAAGCGACGAATCGCGGCTGGTGTTTGATATTTCTCTGGTTCTTTTGGATCAAGAGGGATATTGGGGGTAATCATAGCGCCACTATCTTTAACAATAATTTCTTCTTGATGATACAGATCTGTATACACGACATCTTGTTTGACTCCACGTAGATAATCACTTGGAAAAATAAATTCTGGTTTTTTTACCTCTAAACGATACCGGCCAGGTGAAACAAGAAAAAAGAATCGACCGCCCTTATCAGTAACCCGACTCTGAAGTAATTTGTGATTCTCTGATTGATACAAACGGACAATAGCTAAATCAATCGGCGCTTTTGTGGTGGCATTATAAACAGTTCCATATCCCATTCTTTTTCTTCGGTGCCAAAATAAGAGTGGGCTTGTGAAAAGATACTGTAAAAATGGGAATAAACTAAACGAGCTTGCCAAAACAGTGGTGGTAGCGGCTGCGGTTGTGACAACAACAGGAATAGCAACCTTTGTAGATGTTTGGACAGCCGGAATTTCTCTAACTGTTTCAAGAGTCTCTTGTGCAACTTTTGCTTGTTTTAAAATAACAGTTTTTGTTTCTTGTGCTTGCGTAACTATTATTTCTTTTACTTGATCGATTTTTTGGTTTATTTGTTGAGGTAAGATGGCTGGTATTTCTTCTAGTTTAATTACAGGACGCAAAAGTGCATCTGTAACAGAAAAAGAATTTGTATCAATTAGACGATATTTCTCCCCAACAATTTGAAGCTCATACATTCCATTTGGAATATACCAAGCAATCTGACCACTAGTTGAACTTGTAAGTGGATTTGATTGGCCAAAAACATATGCATCCCATACCGTATTTGTTTGCACATCTAAAATTAAAACAGGAAGTCCGGCTACAGCTTGAGTTGTATCTTTATTTTCAATAAATATAAATCCATCTGTTTCTACTTGAGCAGTTATTTCAACAAACTCAACATCTGCTTGATGAAAAAACATGGTAAAAATCATTGGATATATTCCAGGTTTTGAAGGAGTTATAATATCTGCCTGGTATAAACCATTTTCTGAATCCTCAAGTAAATAGGCGTTTGAACCAAAAACAAATTGAATGTAATCAATTACATAATCATTTGATTCTTGAATAGCAAATTCTACATGAAGAGATTTTGTACCAAGTACATGAAGCACGTCATTCTTTGGAATAAGTTCGATCATTCGATTGGCTACAAAAAAACGTGTTTGTGCGGAATCAAAATTAAAAGATGATGAACTTTGTTTTACAGAAGAGCTTACATTTTCTTGTAATTTTTCCTCTTGGGAATCAGATGTTTCCTGCTGGATCAATTGAGAACTCCCATTTCCTTCAGATCCTTCCTCTTGGGAATCATGATCTTCTTCTTGTGAAGTTGATGATTCCTGATCTGAAGTGGTTTGACTCCCAGTATCCGTAGACAGGGGCTCGTCTTTGGTTTCTTGTCCACTATCAGAATTCTCTTCTGCTTGATCAGATTTTGATTCATCTTCTAATGGAATATCTTGATCGTCTGTTACTGGCTCGTTTATTTCCGATTCATCTGATACTGGTGATGCTTGTTGTGTTTCATGTGGAGTCCCTATAATAATGGCGCCAGAAGAAAACTGAAGTGCCTGATCATATGCATAAAAAGTACAATAATAACTGGTTCCATTTTCTCTACCAGACCAAACAAATGATTCTGTGAGTTCATCAAACACCAATGTTCCATCAGTTGGACTGGTTGGATATTTATCAGTTCGACAGCGCATTTGGATACCTAAAATATCTGCATCTTGTGGATTCTTCCATGAATATGAAAGAATTGTGTCTCCTTCTATTACAGCCAATTCAAAAATGTTGGTTGGTGGTTCATTTACAAGCGTTGTAAATGTTTGATCACTTGAAAGACTTTTATTCAGAAAAACATCAGTTGCTTGTACTGCAAAATAATAGAGAGTTCCTGGCGAAAGATTTGTAAGAAGCAGTGAGTGAACTTCTTCAAATATATCCAAATACACGGAAGAACCGTAAGCAGAAGTCGTCCCATAAAAAATTTGACTCTTTGTTGGTTCATCAGTTGTCCAAACAATACGCGCAGATGTTTCAGAAATGTCTTGGACTTGCAAAGAAGAAATAACTGGTGAAGTTATATCTTGTGTTACAAATGTATAATCCGAAGATGCTGCTTCGTTTCCTGAATCATCCTGCGAACGAACACGGATATGATAAGTCGTACCTGGTTCAAGGTTTGTCAAAGACAATGTGTGTGTCATCTGAAAAATTTCCGTTTGCGATAGACCCACAAGCTCATAATCCGTTGTCTTTCCATAATCAACATAACTATTAGCACTTTCATCTGTCTGCCAACTAATGGTAGCTGTATTTTCTGTTACTTCACTTACTACCACACAACAAATATTTGGGGCTAAGCTATCAGAAGGGCTTCCCCCGCCACTTTCTGGGGGTATTTGAGATCCACCACCACCTACATCTTGGCTTGGAACTGTGGCTGTCACGGTTTTTTGCGTTCCGGGTGTAATAGGAATAACTATTGATCCGCTATCACCAAAAGTACCTGAAACACTGAGAAAAAAAGTACCAGTTGAAAATGGGTTGATGATTGTATGAATACCTGTCCCAGAAGAGGTAGCGTTTGTCCCTATTTCCAAACGAACTGTACTTCCCGCACTTATAGTTCCTTGATCACCAGAACATAATTCAACAGTAAGTATTTGTCCTACAATACTAACAGAGGCTTGTTCTACTCCTGTACAGTTAGAAGCAGTGGTAAGATCTGCTCCATCATGAGATAGATCAATATCATCTTCTGTAAGTTGGCTCAAAGTAAATGAATCGCTAAAGGTAAATATCATGGTTTGTCCTTCCAAAACACCAGATAAAGTTGTAAAGACCAAGGTTTGGTTACTGGCTGATCCTACTTCAAAAGATGAGGCTTCATAGACAACATCTGTGATAGTTGATGCATACGCTGGCACAGCAGCCAACATCATGACTCCAATCATTGAAGTCATGATGATGAATGTCGAGCTCATTATTTTCAAAAAAAATGTACACACATGATTCTTTATACGAGTTTCTTTTTCACTGGTCTAAATACCTTTAGAAATCTAAATCCGAAACCAACTATAATCAAAAAAAGCATTCCAGAGGAAAGAAAAACACGCCAAGGAATGATCCAAAAGTTCCAATTTACATATTCTGAATTTATTCCTGATTCGGTCTGTAGTGTAAGACGAGCTTGATAATAACCAAAATGTAAATTATTCCATTCATACATCCACTGATCTTTAAACGTATCGGCTACATCATCACCCCAAGTAATAAAATAGGTACGTGAATGGAATGGTAAAATTCTTCCTTGAGACGGATTTATATCAAGTGTCTCAATAGTTTGACCAAACATGTTTTTTATTTCAATTGCTCCACTTGGAATAGATAAAACATTTCCTGTGTTTTTTATACTCATCAAAAATCCAGGTGGTAAACTTGAAAAGAAATGTTTCCCTTGGGACGGAGCAAATTGGATAAGTTCAAAAGAACGATTGGTCTGACCAAGAACAGTTACAAATAAAAGAACTGCTGTTTTTGCTTCCATACTTACCCCGCTTGTTGAAACAATTTCTGCAGGAGCTTTTGAAATAGTAATTGCGGTATAATAAGTGCCTGAATCAACCTCGTTTGGAACAACAACTGAAAAACTTATTTCTTTTGAACTTCCAGCAGGAACCATCACAGGATTTTCCGAAAAAATCATCCACTCAGAAAGAGTGTCTTTTTTATCCATCAAAAATACAGGGATTCCTTCATTATTCTTTGGTTCAAAAGCCATCGTATCTAAATAATATGTTTCATCAGATAAATTTGTGTTAACAAGTTGTATTTTTTCTTGTTTTTCTTTGCCAGGATAAAGTTCTATATCTAAAAGTGCAGGGGCAACACCCACAGCTAAAACATTCGCAACTGGCCAGCCAATAAAACCTATTCCTAAAAATAAAATGAAGGCAAAAAATATTTTCTTCATAATCAGAAATTACTTGCTACCATAAACGTAAGCTGTTGATTATAAGTTCCTGCGGTTGTGCTCGGACTTATTGAGGTTTTTAATACAAGAAAATTTCGACTTTGAAATTTTACCCCCGATTCAGTTGCCACTGGTTGATATTGAGATGTTATAGCTGTGTCTTGTATATCAAACGTGGAAAGACTCAAAGTAGTATCTGAC
>PFWS01000054.1 GCA_002791255.1 Candidatus Uhrbacteria bacterium CG_4_9_14_3_um_filter_36_7 | reverse complement strand
TGATTGCAAACAATTTTGAAAATTTGTTTTATTCAAATTAAGTGATGTGGCAATTTGTAAATATAATTCTTGTCCAAGCTTGTCTGAATTTTTAAATAATTCATCTGAATATTCCCAAAATTTTCCTTGTTCAGCTGCGCACTCAGAAGCCATAGCAGCTGATTTAGCTTGAGAATGTAAAGAAGTTAATGGAAAATGGCGATAAACCCATTGAACCTTTCCTTTATAATCTTCCATCACTTGTTGCATGGTTGTATGAAAACGGGAACAAAAAGGACACTCAAAATCTGAATATTCAATAAAAATAAGTTCAGCTTGTTGATCTCCTTGAATATGATCATCTTGATCCACTTTTGCTACCTGAATAATTTTATTACCTCCATTATTTGCTATATCATTTCCTTCAATAATATCTCCAGGTATTTCATCAATCACAAGCTCCTGATTTTGTTTATCTGATTCAAAGACAAGATTTCCTTTAATCAATAGGCCACCAATCACAAAAAAACCAATTGTTCCTAAAAGTAAGAAACAAGTAATCATGCCAAGAATAAAAGACATTTTTGAGGGAATAGAATCAAATATCTCATTAAAGGATTGGGGGGATTTTGATAAGTCTTCAGACATAGAAAAAAATAAATAAACAAGAGCAAATTATAGCACCAAAAATTTATAAAAACAACTATTTACCTATTTTATTTATATTTCTTCATCTTCACTCGAAGAAGATTTTTTAATGAGATGAAGAATGTGTCCAAGCCATGTTTCTTCGTCTGTACGAGAAACAAGAAGAAACAAGGATCCAATCACAACCAAAACAATCGCCCACACAAGGACAGCGACAATAAAGGTAAAAAAGCTACAAGTAAAAAAAGAAACAAATGGATTAATTAGCGAAACAGCTCGTTGGACACAAACAGATTCAGGATTTTGAATCCAATATTTTCCTGTCCATGTGGCTGCTAAAGCACATCCAATAGAAGTAAATGTAAACAAACAACTAAATCGCACCTTATAAATACGTCGTAGTCGCAACAAAGCAAGAATCGCAAAAAAAACTCCTCCAAAAATCCAATAAAAAAGAAAAATAATTAAGGCAAAAAATGGAAAAAAAATATCTTGATCAATATTCATACGTTAAAATCAAGGAAAAGAAAAACAACAAATGCGATCAGCAAAAGAATTCCTGCCCCCCACAATCCAATAGCCCCTGTGACCATTTCTGCTTTTTGTTGTTTTCTTGCGTAAACCATCAAAATTAAACCACTTGAGATCATTAAAAGAGCTAAGCTAATAAATATCATAATAAAATCTGAGTCGTATGGTGGGCCTGGATGGATTCGAACCATCAACCGCCGAGGTATAAGCTCGGAGCTCTACCATTGCGCTACAGGCCCTTTCAAATTCTTGGGAATATTTGTATCCTAATCAAAAATGACTGAAAAGAAAAGAACAAATCAAAAATATTATGCAAACCATTTATATTCCATCAATCAAAGCAGGTGAACGTTTAGATGTTTTTTTGTCTGAATATCTACAAAAAAGTCGATCTATCATTCAAAAATGGATAAAGAATAAACACGTATTGTTGGATAGAAAAATAGCTAAATCCCACGTTTTAATAAAAGCAGGACAAACTATTCAAATCGAAATACCTCTTGCGTCTTCTGCTCCAAAAATTATTCCTCCTCTTTCCATTCTTTTTGAAGATAAAGATCTGTTGGTAATTGATAAACAATCTGGTGTTCTTGTTCATCCAGCTCATCCAGATGATGAAGGAACAACCCTTGTTGATGCAATTCTCGCTCATAATTCAACTATTAAAAAAGTAGGTGATCCAAAACGCCCTGGTATTGTTCATCGGCTTGATAAAGCTGTTTCTGGAGTTCTTTTGGTTGCTAAAAATCAATTGATGTTTGAATATCTAAAACACGCATTTAGTAATCAATGTATTGAAAAAATGTATCAAGCGCTTGTTTATGGCATCCTTCCTATGGATGAAGGAACAATAGATTTTTCGATTGAACGCTCAAAAACAAAAGGAATGATGGTAGCTGTGCCGCGCAGTCAAGAACGTGGAAAAAATGCATTAACTTACTTTACGGTAGAGCAACGATTTAAAACCAGCACACTTATAAATGTATTTCCAAAAACAGGAAGAACTAACCAAATTCGAGTTCATTTTTTTTCTATTGATCACCCTTTAGTAGGAGATCCACTTTACAAAAAACGTGTAATGAAACATATAAAACCAATTGCCACAGACCGAGTTTTTCTACACGCATGCTCATTAACACTCACCCTGCCCAGTGGAGAAACAAAAAGTTTTACAAGCAAACTTCCAGAAGAATTACAAAATATTTTACAAGCATTGCCCTTAAATTAAATTTTGCTTAAAATTATCACTTAACCCTTTTTCCTACATCAAAAATAAATTATGCCCAAAAAGGGGAAATTATTCCTCCTTACAGGACCATCTGGGTCTGGAAAAACAACCATTGCTCATCTTCTACTCAAATACAACCCAACTCTTGAGCGCGTAACAACCTATACAACTCGTTTACCCCGTAAAGGAGAAATAAACGGCATTCATTATCATTTTATTGATCGCAAAACATTTAAGGAATTCGTTAAAAAAGGGGCGTTTCTTGAATGGGCGCGTGTTTATGGGAATTATTATGGGCAAAAAGAAAATGATATTGAATTAATTAAAAAACAAGGAAAAAATATTCTTCTGGTTATTGATCCACAGGGAATGAAAACACTGATGGAACAAAATAAAGCAATTTCTTTTTTTCTTGATACAGAATCAGACGAATTGCTTTTTAAACATCTCTGTAAAAGATCTACGGATAAACAAACGACTCTTCAAACGCGCCTAAAAAAAGCAAAATCCGACCGAAAACTCGCCTCCTTTGCCACCTATCAAATTCAAAATATAGAAGGATATCCAGAAAAAACAGCAAAACAAATAGAAAAAATCATTCAAAAAGAACTTACGATACCCAGATAAAACCTTGACCGTTTTTCTCTTTTTCACTAAGATTGGTTCACGATGTTTACTAAACATGTATATATGTCAGAAAGTGAAACTATAAATCAAGAACAAGTATTATCCCAAGATTTACATCCTGGAATGACGATTCGTATTCATGAGCGAATCAAAGACGTTTCTTCAAAGGGAGAAGAACGTGAACGTATCCAAATTTTTGAAGGAATGATTATTGGAATGCGTGGAAGTGGTATTTCAAAAACCATGACTATTCGTCGTGTTCATAAAGGATTTGGGGTTGAAAAAATTTATCCTCTTAAAACTCCATCCTTAACAAAAATAGAAGTGGTTAAAACAGCAAAGATTCGTCGAGCCAAATTGTCTTTTTTGCAAAATCTAAAAAAACCATTTAAACGCAAGTTAAGGGAAACATTTATCAAGTCATAAATATTAGTTTTGAAAACACCGCCCTTTTATGGACGGTGTTTTCTTTTTTACTTAAATGTTCTGGGCATCAGCTTCTGAAATAAGAGGCGAGCCGAATTGAAGTTTAGTAAGATCTTCCTGAGTTATTTCAATAATATCCTGATTCCACTCATCTGCTAAAATAGCTCGAGCTACAGATTCAGATGTCATCCAATAAAGCCATCCATCTGAACCAACTAAGTAAACTTTTTTATCTCCAACTAATTTTAACCGAGTACCTGGAGCAAATGGAGCTAACCCACCGTACGAATATTCTTGTAAAGAAGAAGCATGCACAAGATCGGCTGGCATATACTCCAAACCAAACCAACTTTTAAGAATACGTGGATCTTCATCTGGTAATGTATACCAAGTGGTTTCATTGATAAGTAAATTCATTTGACCTGTTTGTCTATCTTCTAAAATTCGTGCGGAAGCAATTTGGTTCTTTGAAGAAAGAAGAATCGTTCCTTCATACCAAAATCCATCTTGACCTTTCCAATATAAATGATTTTCATCTGCTAAGTATGGTTCTTCTCCGTATCCCATTTCAATCAGTTTTTGAGAACTTAAATTTAAATAATAAATACGACCCTGCTCATTTATACCAACAAGTCGATCTGAAAATTTATCTGTAACCATGAAAGGAATTTCCTTTGTTTCACCTGTGGCAAATTCATACCCTGTGCTGCCAGAGATGGTTCGATAATATAAACTATTCTCTTGTAAGGAAAACTCGCCATCTATGGCTGTACCTATTTTAACCACCCCATTTTCATCACTTAAATAGAGAGTGTCCTCCAAATCAAGCCAAACCATACGATCATTTTTAATTTGTACAGCATCTCGTACTGGTCGATACCAGCTTAAATATTGATTTTCTTGAAGACGTGGGGCAGTATCTATAAGAGGATCATACAAATAATGTTTGAAGTATTGAAAAAATTCAATAGATCCATCTGAACGAAAATGGGCTCCTTCAATACTCCCTGGCTCTTCTGTCCATGTGTCAGCAATTGCATGAGCTCGGGAATATTTGGCATCATAAAGCCAAAGTTGTTGTTGCCCTTTATCAAAGACCATTTTTACAAGAACTAAACCATTTTGAACATCTTGAATCTCCTCTCTGCGACGCATACGTTCAGGAAGAACAACATCTGCTTCATGCCTAGATGAATCCCAAACATAAACAACTGATTGTTTATAGTTAGTATCTTGTTGATATTCAAATTCTTGATTAAAGAAAATATTATCTTGCTCATCAATAAAGACATCTAAATCAGAAACCGCTTGAAAAAATAAAGTGTCCTCAAGTAAGCGCTCTTTTTCACCTGTTTCTTTATTGTATTCGTAAACCACATAACGGTTGATTTCTTCTTGCGCGGGTTCAATAGAAACAAAACGTTGATTACTTTTTTCAAAATGTCCTAAACTAAGCAAGCGTGCTGGAACATCGTTTATTTTTTTATAAAGCCCGTTCTTTACAAAAAACCAGTCAACAGCTTCGCATGGTTCTTTTCCACACAAACTCTGTTCGCTTGCAAAAATACTCTGTTCACCCAATTGATACAAATGAAAATTACGCAACTCATTACTCAAACGCTCAACCTTATAGCCATCATAAGTCCAGGCTGATTGTGATTTAATTGGTTGCCAATCATTGGTGTTGGCCTGTACAGAAAAAGACCAAAAAGAAGGCAAACTCATAAAAAAAGCAAACAAAAAGAATGTTCCTCCTAAAAATAAAAATACTGGTTGTTTTTTTGACATAATAAAGATGTATAGATATAACAACTCAATCTATCAATTTTTTTATTTTTTGTCAACATTCTTTGCCAAATTTTTATTTTTTTCAAAACATACTTTCAAAAATTTTGCTGTTTCATTTTTAGGAAACTCAAGTAAATCCTTTGGGGTCGCTTGTGCTATCACCTGACCACCTTTTTCCCCACCCTCCGGTCCCATATCAATAATCCAATCAGCCACCTTAATCACATCCATATTATGCTCAATAATAATAACTGTGTTCCCCTTATCTACCAATCGTTCTAAGATAAGTAGCAAACGTTTGGTGTCTTCAAAATGAAGACCTGTTGTTGGCTCATCTAAAATATAAAGCGTTTTGCCAGTTGTGCGCCTTGAAAGCTCGGTTGAAAGTTTTACTCGTTGAGCTTCCCCCCCTGAAAGGGTTGTTGCTGATTGTCCAAGCTGTAAATAACCGAGACCAACTTCAAAAAGAACATGAAGTTTTTCATAAATTGTTGCTTGATCACAAAAAAATAGTCGGGCCTCTTCAATAGTCATAGCAAGCACATCAGCAATACTTTTACCTCGATAATGAATTTCCAAAGTTTCTGAATGATAACGGGTGCCATGACATTCTTCACAGGTAACATAAACATCGGGCATGAATTGCATTTCAATATGTCGAACTCCATCTCCTGAACAAACCTCACATCTTCCTCCACCCTTAACATTAAAACTAAACTTTCCAGCATTATATCCACGCATTTTTGCCTCAGGTACAGAAGCAAAAAGATCACGAATAGCAGTAAATACCCCGGTATAAGTAGCTGGATTTGATCTTGGGGTGCGACCAATCGGACTCTGGTCTACAACCACCACTTTATCCAAATGTTCCATTCCTTTTATTTCTTTATGTTTTCCAGGAGGAGTTTTTGTTCGGTAAAATTTTTGTAATAAAGCATTCCCTAAAATATCAAGAACTAAGGTTGATTTTCCAGACCCAGATACACCTGTTACACAGGTAAGGGTGCCGAGTGGAAATGAGACTGTTATCTTTTTTAAATTAAAAGACTCAGCATCAACAATAGTCAAAATATGACCATTTCCTTTACGATATTTTTTCGGAAGAGGTATGGTCTTTTTTCCTGAAAGATACTGTCCTGTTAATGATTCCTTGTGGTGTTTGATTGAGACAAGTGTCCCTTGTGCCACAATTTCTCCACCATAAATTCCTGCTCCAGGCCCAACATCAACAATCGCATCAGCAGCCTCAATAATTTGTCGATCGTGTTCAACTACCAAAACTGTGTTACCTAAATCTCGCAATGCCCGCAAGGTTTTGATAAGAGCCTCTGTATCGCGCGAATGTAAACCAATCGATGGTTCATCAAGTACATAAATTACTCCAGAAAGCGAACGACCGAGTTGATTTGCTAGTCTAACCCGCTGTGCTTCTCCTCCGGAAAGAGTCATTGTGGTTCGATCAAGTGTAAGATATCCGAGTCCAATTTCACAAAGATGCTCAAGTCGAGTTACAACTTCTTTGCTTACACGTTCAAAAACCATTTGTTTCATTTGTTGCATTTCCTTATCATGTCCACGAGTCTGACAAAAAGAGGGTGGTGTAATAGAATCAGTAATTTGATCTGGATGTTTTTGAAGTCTTTTAAAAAAATCTAGAAAATTTTCTAAAGACATAGAAACCATATCAGCCAAAGATTTTTGAGCAAAAGTTACCGCAAGAAATTCAGGGCGTAGACGTTTTCCTTCACAAATCGGACAAACTTGTTCATACATATATGTCTCAAATTCATGGCGGATATATTCAGAATCAGTCTCTTTATATTTTTGCTCAAGCTGCCTTAAAATACCTGAAAATTCCACTTCTTTTTTATCAACTTCATAAAGTTGCGCTCCTGTTCCAAACATAAGGACATGCATCGCTTGTTTTGAATATTTCTCAAGCGGTGTGTGAATAGAAAATTTATAAAACCTTCCAACCGTATCAATCAATCGAAAAAAACTAGTTTGATTTCCAGTAACACGCGACCAGGGGCGTATAGCCCCTTCGGCAATAGTTAAACGTTTATTTGGAATAAGTAAATTAGGATCAAACACCAGTTTAACACCAAGCCCCGTACACTCAGTACAAGCGCCCTCTGGGGTATTAAAAGAAAAATATCGTGGTTCAAGAGGTGGTAAATTTATTTGACAATGAGGGCAATGAAAATATTGGGAAAGCAAACACTCTTCACCCGTTTCTTTTAAAACAAGTATAAGTAACCCATTTCCATAATCTAAACCTTTTTTTAATATTTCTCGCCATTGAGTTTTTGAAGTGGTATTCTCCTCTTGAATTAATGATGCAATAAGTAGTTCAATAGTATGAGGTTTTTGTTTATCCTTACGCAAAGCCAGTGCTTCATCAATTTCCATGACTGTTGTATCAAAACGTATAAAACTAAATCCTGTTTGTTTAGCTGTTAGTAAAACATGTCTATGTTCTCCTTTTTGATTTTGAATAATGGGAGCAAAAAGTTCAACAGTTCCTTTTTGAACCCAACGTGAAACAGTAAGTAAAATTTGTTCAAAATTTTGCTCAATCACTACTTGTCCACATTTAGGACAATGGGGTTGTCCTGCGCGAGCAAAAAGCAATCGAAGATAATCATAAATTTCGGTTGTAGTTCCAACAGTTGATCTTGGATTGTATGAAGCAGATTTTTGATCAATTGCAATTGTTGGAGAAAGTCCAGAAATTTCATCAACATCTGGTTTTTCTTTAAGTTCCAAAAAAGATCGAGTATGACTCGAGAGAGATTCCATATATCGACGTTGACCCTCTTGATAGATCGTATCAAATGCAAGACTTGATTTACCAGAACCTGAAAGTCCTGTAATAACTACAAGCGCATTCTTTGGAAGATCAATATCAATATTTTTTAAATTATGCACGCGAGCTCCCCTAATAGAGAGAAAAGATGATTTTGACATGGAAAAGGCAAAAAATAAAAGGTTAAAACCTAACACGTTTTTTTCAAACTGTAAAGTCTTATTTACCAATTAAACTCAACATCCTGTTAATGAATTCAAACAGCTGTCTGAAGCAGAAACACATTCAACTACTGTACTTCCTTCATAAAGTTTACATGGAGCATTTTTTACTTTTCCCTCTACATAATTGGAGCAAATATTCTGATCACAAATTTTTAAAATCGGACTAAAATCATCTCCAAGAGCTGAGGGACCTTCAAAACTATCAAGGTCTTCGCTTCCATCTTTATTAACAACTTGTACATTATCATAAGCTTCACAAGAAGTAATTTGATTACAATTAATCGATACAAGCGCACATTGACCAGAAAATGTGGTTGAACCTAAAGTAGAAGCCCATTGACTAAATCCTGTATCCCGCGAAAATTCACATGAAACATATTGATCACTTCGTACTCCCTGCTTAGCCCTTGGAGTAAGTGAGGAACAAATACCTGAAGATGGAGTAATTTCAAAATTATTGCGGGCTACAATATCAGTACAGGCGATACATTGATCTTTTCCCTTCACCTCAGAACAAATTTTTGTAAATCCAGCGGAATCTTTTGCAGACTTTGAACAATCAGTCCATCGACATTGAGTATCAGTAATAGGATCCCCATTTGCATCTTGAATAACTTTTGAACGAGGTGAACCACAAGAACCCGAGGCTGGATCAAGAACATATTTTGTTCCTTCTTTAGTATTCTTATCTAAAAGATCTTCACAAGGCGTTTCATCTGAAACAAAAATAATCTGACGTACTTTTGGCATTTTTGGAAGATTTAGACTAATAAGTTCTGGATTTACCGTGAATAAAATAATAACCGCACAAAATAACAAAACAAGCCCAATAATAGATTTTTCAATACGTTCAACCGCAGCAGATGTTTTTTGTGGGGATCCAGAAGCTAAAATATATTGAATTCCACCAACCATACCCATAATAACAGTTATCACAATACCAAGACCCAAAAGAAAATTATAAAAAACTTGAATGTAATTTCCAACATCATCCACTTTTACCACAGCCCCCCCTGTTCCAGGAATAGCAATCGCAACTGAAATTTTCTCTTTTACTGGAAAACAATATCCGTATCCAGGACATTCATTTTTTGCGTCTGATGATAGATTGTCCCACACACCTTGTTGTTTACCACCCACCACCTGTTCACAGCTTTTTTGTGTCCAACAACGTAAATTATCAAGAGTGGATACGGTGGATGTATTTGCAGTATGTCCAACGATTCCAAATAAACCACAGCCATAAACAAGTGTAAAAAAAAGAAAAAAATATCTGTGGTGATTCATAAAATAGTTATATCAAGGAGTCGAATTCGAAAGAAAATATTCAATTAAATCTCGAAATACATCTGCTGGTATAGCTCCTGGTATGGCTATTCCATTAAAGAAAAAGGTGGGGGTTCCATAAACACCAGCTGCAAGCCCAGCTTGATAATCTTCCCGAATCTCTTGAAGATGAACATGATTATCAAAACAAGCAATAAATTGTTTTATATTTAAATTTAATGAAAGTGCGTACTGTATAAATCGTTCACGCGACAAATCAGACGGCTGACTGTAAATTTTATCATGAAATTCCCAGAATTTTCCTTGATCATGGGCACAAGAAGCGGCCTCTGCGGCTTCTTCACTATTTTCATAAAAATCTTCTTGGACAAAATTTCGATAAACAAATTGAATCTTATCAGGATATTCAAAAGCAAGACTTCTTATAAGAAAACTTACCTGTTGAGAATAAGAACAAGCAAAATCTGCAAATTCAATAATAGTTAAAGGAGCATTACGATCACCCATAAAAGGAGCTATTTCTGAAAAAACATTCATTTGTGCTGAAGAACTTGTTTTTGAAAGAGAATCTTGTTTAAAAGAAGTGCTCATCTCTTTTGAAAAAGAAGGTAGAGATATAAGTGAACCAGTCTGAATAAGGCGAGAAAAGTACCAAACACGCCAAAGAAAAAAAGAACTTATGGCAGCCACAAATATAAACAAAAAAATGAAAAAAATAACCCGATAATTTCTTTTATGTGGCTGTTTTTTATCCTCCGCCATAAACGCTTAATTTATGAAGAATAGTATACCATAAAACGTCACTCCTCATTGACGAATGAAACGAAATTTGATAAGGTTTAAACAAATTTCTTTATGATCGAAATTATTTTCTCGATTGCACAACTTATTATAGCCACTCTTTTGATTGCTTCGATCCTTCTTCAGGCACGTGGAAGTGGGCTTGGAAGTGCTTTTGGTGGAGAGGGAAATGTCTATCGAACCAAACGTGGTATTGAAAAACGTCTCTTCCAAACAACTATTATTCTTACTATTCTCTTTTTTGGTGTTTCCCTTGCTTCTCTTCTTTTTATATCCTCAACATAAATATTTTTTTAATCTTAATTTAGAATAATACTTCTTTATTATTTTGTGTGTTACACCCTTTTCTTTCACGAATAAGGAAATTTTTCTTCTTGCGTATTAGTTTATTTTCAAAAACAACGCAGGTCAAAGAATTCATGAAACAACAAGTTTTTCATGAAACGAAAAATGTTTCTTTTCCCCGCTGGAAACAGTGGAAACAACTTCCATCATTATTATCAAAAACCGAACAACGCATTCTTCAAACCGCGTTTATTCTTGCGTTTATAAGTCTTTTTATTTTAGTAGGTGGTTATCTTTTTACTCATGGATCACCTTCACCTGTTTTTGGAGGAACTTACACCGAGGGACTTATTGGAGCTCCACAACTCATTAATCCTCTTTATGCTATTTCTGATGTTGATCAAGATCTTTCAAAACTCATCTACACAGGATTATTTCGATGGGATCCAGAAAATGGAATTATTCCAGATATTGCCTTATCGTATACAGTTTCTGAAGATAAAAAAAACTATTATATTGATCTGCGTTCAGATGTCTTTTGGCATCATGGTTCTCAGGTTCAAGCAAAAGACATTATTCTTACTTTTAAACTTCTCCAAGATCCAGCTTATCAAAGCCCATTCTTCTCACGTTATCAAGGAATAAAAGTAGAAGAAATAAATCCTTATCAAATTGTCTTTACTCTTGAAAAACCATCAAATAATTTTTTATCCCTTTTGACGATTGGCTTATTACCTGCTGATTTATGGCAATCGATTCCAGCACAAAACGCCGTCTTAACTTCTCTTAACCGTGAGCCGATTGGAAACGGTCCGTTTAAATTTGAAAAGCTTGAAATGGATAAACGTGGCGTTGTTCGATCTTATGAACTTAGTGCTTATCAAGAATTTCATCGAGGTTCTCCTCTTATTAAACAAATCCATTTTAAATTTTATCCAAATGAAAAAACAGCCGAAGAAGCAGTTAAAAATAAACATATTCAAGGACTTGGATTTGTTTCTCCTGAATTTGTCTCACTTTTTGAAAAAGAAGGAATGAAATTTTATTATCCTCAAACATCTCGATTTACAACACTTTTCTTTAATACACAAAAACATCCTGCCTTACAGAATAAAGAAATTAGAAAATGGTTAGCTCGGTCTATTAAGTCACAAAGTCTCATACCACCTGATCAATCACCTATAATGATGCCTATATTTTATCCGTTTTTTCCAGAAATTACCGAAAAAATTGAAATATCTTCTATTGTATCTAACTCAGAAGATCAAAATCTTGCAACCCTTCTTGAAGCAGCTAAAATACAATCTCCTCTTGCATTAACTCTTGTAACAGTAGATGAACCTGAATTTCGTTTTATGGCAGAAACATTAAAACAACAATGGGGAAATTTGGGAATTTCATTAACTATTCAATTTGCACCACCAGCTTCTTTTGAAGATGATATTTTACGTACGCGAACATATGATCTTCTACTTGTAAATATTGAGATGGGAAAAGATGGTGCTCCGTTTATATTCTGGCACAGTTCACAAATAGCCTACCCTGGACTTAATTTTTCCCAATGGAAAAATGAAGATATAGACCCGCTTTTACAGCAATGGGAAGAAACACAAGATAAAACACAACAAACTTCTTTAGCTCAAAGCATGGAAACCATTCTCGAAGAAGAAGTTCCAGCCATCTTTCTTGTACGCTTTACTTATCCTTACACAATAACTAAACGTATTAAAAATGTTTTCTTGCCTCAGATTCATATTCCTTCTGATCGATTTTCCAGAATAGAAACTTGGTATATGAATACCCAAAAAAAAATTAATTTGTTTTAAATGGGCGGATGGTGAAATTGGTAGACACGCTAGCTTCAGGAGCTAGTGGGTGTAAACTCTTGAGGGTTCAAGTCCCTCTCCGCCCACCATTACTTAAATATTTATTCTCTTTATTCTTATTATTTGATTACTTACCATTTTATGGTGCAACGTATTTATAGACCGCGACAACATGCGCGTACTGCTGTTCCTTCTTCTCCTTCGGTTCCCAAAATAGAGATGAAACTTTCTTCTCTTCCTACTACTTCACGTACTTCACACACAAACCGCGAGCGTCCATTTCGTGGACGTGTTTTTCGCCGATCAGAAAAAATATCTTCTAAAAAACAAGGTTCTCTTCGCATTGCTGTCCTAGGTGGTTGTGAGGAAGTTGGAAGAAATTGTACGCTTCTTGAATATGATGATGATATTATCATTATTGATATGGGGCTTGAATTTCCAGGCGAAGAGATGCCGGGAATTGATTATATTATTCCTAACATGTCCTATCTTAAAGGAAAAGAAAAGAATATTCGCGGTGTTATTATCACTCATGCTCACTACGATCATATTGGAGGAATTCCACACACTATTCCTCAAATTGGTAATCCTCCGTTATTTGGCCTTCCTCTTACAGCTGCCATTATTAAAAAACGTCAAACTGATTTTGAAACCAAACCAATAAACATGAATGTGGTCAAACTCAATGAAACATTACAGCTTGGAAAATTTCGTATTCTCTTTTTCCACATTAATCACAATATTCCTGATTCCGTTGGGGTAGTCATCGAGACACCTATAGGAACTATTTGTCATACAGGAGATTGGAAATTTGATTTCCACCCAGTAGGAACTGAGCGTGCGGATTTTCAACGCATTGCGGAAATAGGAAGAAAAGGAGTTTTGGTTTTATTAGGTGATTCAACCAATGCAAGCAAACCAGGACATACCCCGTCCGAGGATGATATTGGAAAAAATTTGGAACAAATTATTAAGCAAGCTCCCGGGCGTATTATTGTTGGAACATTTGCCTCTCTTTTATCTCGCGTAAAACAAGTGATTGAAATTTCCGAATCTCTTGGAAAAAAAATAGCTATGGACGGATATTCAATGAAAACAAATGTTGAAATTGCCAAAGCACTTGGGTATATTAAAGCAAAATCGAACGCTTTTATTCTTCCTGAACACATTCATCAATATCCTGATAATAAAGTAGTGTTTCTTTGCACAGGAGCCCAGGGAGAGCGTAACGCTGCTCTTCACCGCATTGCAACCAATGAACATCGTTTTGTGCGTGTTCAAAAAGGAGATACAGTTATCTTTTCAAGCTCAATAGTTCCTGGTAATGAAGCCTCTGTTCAAAAATTAAAAGATACTCTTTATCGTAAAGGCGCAAAAGTGATCCATTATCAAATGATGGATGTGCATGCTTCTGGACATGCATACAAAGAAGATATCAAGCTTCTGCTCGCGTTGATTCAACCAAAATACTATATTCCTATTGAGGGAAATCATTTTCTTTTGCGAGAAAATGCAGAAATTGCCTATTCTATGGGTTGGAAAGAAGATCAAGTTCTTATTCTTGATAATGGTCAGGTAGTTGAATGCCAAAATGATAAAATAACCGCAACCAAAGAAAAGCTTCCTACAGATTATGTTTTTGTTGATGGACTTGGAGTTGGTGATGTGTCACAAGTTGTTTTACGAGATCGTAAAGTCCTGGCAGAAGATGGAATGGTTGTTATTATTGTCCAAATCGATCGTAAAACCGGTGCTCTGGTTGCTTCACCTGATATTATTAGTCGTGGGTTTATATTTATGAAAGAAAATAGAGAGTTGATTGAAGCCACACGCAAACATATAAAAGCACTGATCGCGAATAAAGACTCAAAATCAGAAGCGGATACAGATTATATTAAAAATACAATTCGTAATGAAATGGGAGCATTTTTATTCAAAAAGACTGAACGACGACCAATGATTTTACCGGTTATTTTAGAAGTATAATTTTAATTATTTCATCTGCGGTATGGGAAGAGTCTTAAGTGCCTTACAACCAAGTGGATTCCTTCATATAGGAAACTATTTGGGAATGATTGAACCAGTGCTTATTTTACAAGAACAACATGAAAATTTTATTTTTATCGTTGATTATCATGCAATCACCGTCCCTCAGGATCCAAAAAAATTACGTGAACAAATTCTTTTTGCTCTTGCGGTTTATCTTGCTAGTGGAATAGATCCTCAAAAGACGACCATCTTTCAACAATCAGCTATTCCCCAACACACTGAACTTGGATGGATTCTTAACTGCGTGGCTTCTATGGGCGAGCTTGAACGTATGACTCAATTCAAAGATAAATCACGAAATAAAGGAGAACAGGTGTCTGTTGGTTTATTTGATTATCCTGTACTTATGGCTGCTGATATTCTACTCTATGATACAAACATTGTTCCTGTGGGCGAAGATCAAAAACAACACGTGGAACTAACAAGAAATATAGCTCAACGTTTTAATCAACGTTTCGGAACCACATTTACTCTTCCTAAACCAGAAATTCGCACACACGGAGCTCGTATTATGGGGCTTGATCATCCAGAAAAGAAAATGTCCAAATCAGCCGAGAATCCTAAAAATTATATTTCTCTTCTTGATGATGAATCAGCTATTCAACAAAAAATAATGAGTGCAGTAACTGATTCAGGAAAAGAAATTATTTATGATCAAAATAGTCCTGGACTTGCTAATTTAATGACGATTTATAGCTTAATCACTCAAAAAACGTTTGAACAAATTCAAGAAGAATTTGAAGGAAAAGGCTATGGGGATTTTAAAAAGCAACTGGCTCAAGCTCTAATTATTTTTCTACATCCTTTGCAAGAAAAAATTCATCTTTATCTTAAAAATGAAGATGAGCTTAAACGAATTCTTCATGAAGGATCCTTGCGTGCTCAAGATATCGCAGAAAAAAAAATGAAACAAATCCGAAAAAAAATAGGAGTTACACTTTAAGAAGTTATAAAATAACTTAAACAAATTTAAATATTTATAAATCAAAAATCATCCGGATTATCTGGATGATTTTTGATTTTGACGAGGCTATCGATAAGCCGAATTCTGTTCTATTTATTCAAACGAAACACTCAAATAAATAGCGATGATCATTTCTCTAGGATATTTGTTACCAAATGTCTCAAGCGAGCGACCAAATTTGCTCTTGCACCAGAGAGGGTTTACCACGCTTCCACGTCACCATGGAGCGAAAAATGTAGCTTGTAAAACAAACACCACTTTTCTTTTCACCTTTTGTTTTGCTTAGCAAAACGAGTATTGTCTCTGTGGCACTTTCCCTAGGCTTCCCGTTAGTAGAAATGTTTCTCTTAACGTTTATTCCCCGGTCGCGGTTAGCGACTCCCTGCTTCCATCATTTTTACAAATGATGGGGTGTTCGGACTTTCCTCCCCACTTTTTAGATGAGGCGATCATCTGATACCCTCATTCAAAGGAAAAGACTAAATCAAAAAAACGATATTGTCAATGTATTCTTAAATGTTACAATAAGGCATTATTCGTACAGATTATGAAACGTTCAGAACTTGCTTTTACCGCCGCTCTTGTTCCTCTTGATTTTATAACTCTGTTTTTGGCAGGAATCGCGGCTTATCAATTACGGTTTAACCCATTTTTTACAGAAATACGTCCTGTTCTTTTTTATTTACCTACAGAAATTTATCTTCGTATTCTTTTTCCCCTTATTTTACTTTGGATGGTAATTTTTAGTCTCACCCATCTTTATTCAACAAAGCGTCCGCGTTTAACCACAGAACTCATGCATATTTTTATTGCATGTACGGCCAGCATGACGCTTGTTTTTACTATTCTCTTTTTTTCGCGATCAGTTTTTGAATCACGTTTTATTGTACTTGCAGCTTGGGTCTGTTCGATTGTTTTTATTTCTATCGAACGTCTGCTCCTGCGAGGTTTACAACGATCGTTACTTAGTTACGGAATTGGAACCCATTTTCTTGTAATGATTGGAAAAAACCTAACTGCCCAAGCCCTTAAAGAAGAATTTGAACACAAAGGACGTTTAGGGTTTAGGGTGGTTGAAATGTTTGATCAATTCGACGGATCTACCAAAAAGAAAATACTTGAATTAAAACAAACTAAACAAGTCGAGGAAATACTTCTTGCTGATCCAAAAGCTACAGAAGAACAAATGATGGAACTTTTGCTATTTTGTGATAGCGAACATTTTACCTGTCATTATGCGGCAAGTTTGCTTGCTATGACAACGGGAAAAACAGATATTTCAACTTATGCTGGTATTC
Source organism: Candidatus Uhrbacteria bacterium CG_4_9_14_3_um_filter_36_7 (assembly GCA_002791255.1). Taxonomy (GTDB): domain Bacteria; phylum Patescibacteriota; class Patescibacteriia; order UBA9934; family GWF2-40-263; genus UM-FILTER-36-7. The sequence goes on along the minus strand of PFWS01000054.1, from coordinate 1,637 downwards.
CATTATTTGAAATTAAAAAAACTCCACTCGATGGATGGGGAGCTATTTATAAACGACTTTTTGATATAATTATTTCTTTTTTTCTAATTATTTTAACCCTGCCTCTTCAGCTTATTATAACGATCCTTTTGTTTATCGAACAACCAGGCCGTGTTCTTTTTTCTCGTTTACCAAATGGAGAAAAAACTATGCGTATTGGTCAATATAGAATCCCTTTTCATTATTTTAAATTTCGCTCAATGATTAAAGATGCTCATAAATATCGTTCGGATAAAAAATTTATAAAAACTTTTGGAAACGAGCGCGATGGCAGCCCTTTATTTAAATTAAAAAAAGATCCACGTATTACCAAAGTTGGAAAATATATTCGAAAATTTAGTCTTGATGAACTTCCTGAATTTTATTTAGTCTTTCTTGGTCGTATGTCGCTCGTTGGTCCACGGCCTCATTTACCAGAAGAAGTTGCACAGTACCAAGATCATCACCGCCGCGTTCTAAACGTCAAACCAGGTATTACTGGCCTGGCTCAAATTTCTGGACGGGCTGACCTTCAATTTGAAGATGAGGTTCGACTTGATATCTTTTATATTGAACACTGGACACCTTGGCTTGATCTTTATATCTTATTAAAAACTCCATTTGTTGTTCTCTTTCGAAAAGGGGCTTATTAACTATGATAAAAATACCTTCAGAACCACGCATAGCACTTGTTCATGATCATCTTATCCAGCATGGAGGAGCTGAGAGGGTTTTAGAAATTCTACAAAATTTATGGCCAAATGCCCCAACATTTACTCTTCTTTATAATCAAAAAGAGCTTCCTTTTTTTAAAGAAAAAAATATACAGACCTCTTTTTTACAAAAATTTCCATTTGCTTTACAAAAATATCAATGGTATTTACCCCTCATGCCAACTGCAACAGAATCTTACGATCTTTCTTCGTATGATATTATCATTTCAGGTTCAAGCGCATTTAGTAAGGGTGTTATTACTGGTCATCGCAGCATGCATGTTTGCTATTGTCATACACCTACTCGTTACTTATGGTCTGATACAACGAGTTACGTAGAAGAACTCAAACAATCACGATTTGTAAAATGGCTCCTTCCTCCTCTTCTTTCTTATTTACGTCTGTGGGATAAACAAGCAGCTGATCGTGTAGATCAATTTATTGCAAATTCAAAAACAGTCAGAGACCGAATTGAAAAATACTATCGTCGTCCAAGTTTTGTTATTCACCCTCCGGTTGAAGTAGAAAAATTCTCTATTACTAACCATCCCAAAAACTATTTTCTTGCTGGTGGACGCTTGGTTGCCTATAAACGTTTTGATATTATTGTAGAAGCTTGTACCCGGCTAAGGCTTCCTCTTAAAATTTTTGGAACTGGTCCTATGCAAAAAGATCTTGAACGACTTGCAGGACCAACGATTGAATTTTTAGGGCGTGTTTCAGATAAAGATAGAGCCAAGCTCTACGCAGAGTGCCGAGCCTATCTGCATCCTCAAGAAGAAGATTTTGGTATTACTGTAGTCGAAGCCATGGCAAGTGGTAGACCTGTAATTGCTTACAGAAAAGGAGGAGCTCTTGAAACTGTTATTGAAGGAAAAACAGGTCTCTTTTTTGATCACCAAAATT
>PFWS01000049.1 GCA_002791255.1 Candidatus Uhrbacteria bacterium CG_4_9_14_3_um_filter_36_7 | reverse complement strand
CAGCAGTTATTTTCCCTCTTTCTTTTTATTCACTCAAAGACATTGCGACTTATCTTGGATTTAAGTGGCAACACCTAGAGGTTGCTGGATCTAACTCGATTTTTTATTTTGAAAACTATCTTGAGACACATAAAAAAAAATATCTTGAAGAAATTCTCGCTTATAATGAAGAAGATGTTAGAGCCACTTTTCATCTTAAGCAATGGCTATCAAAACATACATAAGACATATGAGAAATAAATGGCTTATTCTTACGGCTTTTATTTTTATACCAGTGGCTGTTTGGTTAATTCAAAAAAATTATACAAAGCCACTACCTGTAAATATTCCAGAACCTGTTTTGTTTGAAGACATACAAGAAGAAGATAAAAAAGAAGAATCTGCTGATATTCCTACGAATACTAATACAGAAAATCCTTCTGTGATAGATACAGAAGATCCGCTTCCTTTACAGTTTAATCTTGCAGTTCCTTTTACTTCCCAAGCGCCACATACAAACTGGGAGTTACCTTATCAAGAAGCTTGCGAAGAAGCATCATTAATGATGGTTCATTCATTTTATGAAGGAAATACAATCAAGCAGATTGATCCATCACAAGCAGATACAATTATTCTTCAAATGGTTGAGAAACAAGAAACTTTGTTTGGTTTTTATGAAAGTACCACTGTTCAACAAACCGCACATTTAGCAAGTGAACTCTATGGCTATAAAGCCAGTTTTATTGAAAACCCGACTAAAGATGATTTAAAAAAATGGCTCATATCTGGATATCCGATTATTGTGCCAGCTGCCGGACGTTTGCTTGGAAATCCACATTTTCAATCGCCTGGACCTATTTATCATATGCTCGTTATTAAAGGATATACAGAAGAAGGGTTCATTACTAATGATCCAGGTACACAACATGGTCATAATTATATTTATTCATTTGATGTTTTGTTAAATGCAATTCATGATTATGCTGATCCTATTGAAACTGGAAAAAAGGTGGTTTTTATTCTTACTCCTTCTTAAATGTATTTATTTATGTCCTATTTTCTTTCTGGAGCTTTAGGTGGACTTTTAGCTTTTATTTTTTCTATTCCTGCGCTTCTTTTGGAGATTATTGAACAAGGTAAAGTAAAAAATATTCCACTTATTGTTGATCTTAAAATTCTTTGGGGTAAACAGATCTCAAAATATACAGTTTTTTCTATTAGCTTGCTCTTTCATATACTCTTAGGTTTTCTTTTTGGTTTGTTTTATCCTTTTTTTGAGCGATATTTTCGTACCTTTACAACAACATCTTTTTCCTTTTTTTCACTAATAGTTTATAGCATGATATTTTGGATATTTATTGGAGGAGCGCTTTTTCCACTTATGGGTGGAGGTTTGTTTGGTAGAAAAGAAGGGCGTCGGGTTTGGCTTGAACTCCTTCTTTCTTTTTTCTTAATTGGTTTTTTTCTTTGGCTTGCGATTCAATATTATGAACCCGTCTTCTTCGTTACCTAAATCTATTATTTCGGTTGGAGAATATCTTTCTTTGTTAAATGATTCACTTCGAAATACCCTATCACCAGGCTTTTTTATTCGAGGTGAAATTTCTGATTTTCGTATCAGTCAACAGAAATGGATTAGTTTTGATTTAAAAGATGAAAAACAAGAAGCTTTACTTAAATGTTTCATGACTATTTGGCAGCTTCGAACACCGCTTGAAGATGGGATGCGAGTGCAGGTTATTGGTTATCCAAAGATTTATGAACGGTATGGAACATTTAAATTAAATGTTGAAGAAGTTGAACTTATTGGGGAAGGGACACTTTATCGTGCTTATATTTTGCTTAAGCAAAAACTAGAGGAAGAGGGGTTATTTGATCTTTCGAGAAAACGATTGATTCCACGTTTTCCAGCTAGAGTGGGGCTTATTACTTCTTGTGATGCAGCGGCTTATGGTGATTTTTTACGCGTACTAAATAATCGATATCAAGGTGTTGAGATTTTTCATACACAAGTCGCGGTTCAAGGAAATCTTGCTGTTTCACAAACACTAGAAGCATTTGCTTATTTTAATCATTTGGCATCAAATATGCGTCCAGATGTTCTTGTTTTAACGCGCGGGGGAGGAGGTCTTGAAGACCTTCATGCTTTTAATGATGAGCGTGTGGCGCGAGCTATTTTTCAATCAAAGGTTCCGGTTATTTGTGCGGTTGGACACGAGCGTGATGAATCGTTGTGTGATTTTGTTGCTGATATACGCGCATCAACACCTTCAAATGCGGCTGAGAGGCTTGTACCAGATCGTCGTGAAATTTTTTTTGAACTCAAGTCCATGCAAGATCGTTTACAAGAACGTTTTTTAGATTTAATAAGCAAAAAAAATATAATCATTAGCCATTTTGTAAAGATAAGTAATTTTAGATTATCCCAACAAAAAGAACGACTTGAATTTTGCACTAAGCTTTTTTTAAAACGTGTGCCGCTCTGGATATCGTCTTTGCAGACCCGTGTAAAAACTATGCAACGCCTATTGCAACAAACAGATCCAAAACGTTTATTGCGATTAGGGTATAGTCTTGTGAGAGTAAATGGGCGTATCTTAAAAGAAGCTTCATCCGTGGACATGGGATCATCTATTCAGGTAGAATTAGCAAAAGGATCACTTAATGCAGAGGTTACTAATATTCACAAAAAATAATATTTATGTCGACTGCTAAAAAGAACCCTGTTTTATTTGCAAAAGCATTTGAAGAACTTGAAGCCATTACCGCCTGGTTTGAGCAAGAAGAAATTGATCTTGATGAAGGACTTAAAAAATTTGAACGCGGACTCGAATTAGCTTCATTTTGTCAAAAGAAATTAACTGAAGTTGAAAATAAGGTTCATGAAATAACCTTAAAATTTCAACAACCATCATCTTTTTTATGAAATGGATTTTTCGTTGGATTATTAATGCTCTTGCTTTACTTGGATTGCCTTTTATTATTCCGGGATTCCATGTGGAATCATTTTATACAGCTTTAATAGCCGCTCTTATTTTAGGACTTATCAATGCCTTGATTCGGCCACTGCTTTTTATCTTAACCCTGCCAATAACCATTGTGACTCTTGGTCTATTTATTTTTGTGGTCAATGCTCTGATGATCTGGCTTATGAGTACAATAGTAAAAGGAATTGTTATTGAAGGATTTGTTCCAGCTTTTATTGCAGCCATTATTTTATGGATCGTAAGTTTGTTTACGAATCGTATTATTAAACAAGCAACATCTTAAAATTATTTTATGCCTTCACCCAAATGTCTTTTTGTCTTTTCACTTGGTGGATCACTGGTGGTTCCAAAAGAAGGTATTGATACAAATTTTCTTCATGCATTTCGACAATTAATTTTAACGGCTATTTTAAAAGAGCACCAACAATTTGTCATGGTGGTTGGTGGTGGAAGCACTTGTAGAAATTATCAAGCTGCTGCAAGAAAAATTAGTCCTCTTGATCCAGAAGATTTAGATTGGCTTGGAATTCACTCCACTCGCCTTAATGGTCACTTGCTTCGGACGATTTTTCGCAGTGTGGCACATCCAGTTATGTGTAAAGATCCAACACGGCTTCCAAAAAAATGGAGAGGTTCACTTCTTGTGCTTGCTGGATGGAAACCTGGTTGGTCTACGGATTATGTTGCTGTACGCGCTGCTAAAGAGCTTGGATCAAAGTGTGTAGTTAATCTTTCTAATATTGATTATCTTTATGATAAAGACCCAAGAAAATATAAAGGAGCTCAGCCGATTTTCGATATTTCTTGGAAAGATTTTCAAAAAATGGTTGGCAATGATTGGGATCCAGGTATGAACACTCCTTTTGATCCGGTTGCATCGCGTCTTGCTCATAAACAAGGAATTGAGGTTATAATCATGAATGGAAAAAAGATAAAAAATCTCGAGGGCTTTCTTTTAAAAAAATCATTCACAGGAACATTTATTCATTCGTAGGCTTTTAAATCGTTAAGATTTTATAATCTGATTGACAGACTTTTTAAAGCTGGGTAGTATAAATTTATTAGACGCCGTAGAAAATGGGTTGCTAAATAGCATAAATCCCATTGAGGTTTAGGAAAAAATTTTTATTTTTTTCTTTATTCTTTTCACGGCATTTAAGCCGTTTTTTTAATAAAGGTCGATTTTATTTAATCAAAGAGAAAGTTGTATGCCAAAAACACGTGCGCAAAAAGAGCAAATGATTGAAGGTTATGTAAAAACGATTGAGCAGATGAAAGCAGCAGCTATTGTTTCAGTTTATGGATATACCATGGAAGATGCTGATGAACTACGTAAAAAAGGAAAGGAAGCAGGAGTGAAATTTGTAGTTGCAAAAAAAACGCTCATGAAAAAAGCTATTGAAGATGCTGGTATTACAGGTGTTGATCCACTATCTCTTACTGGAAGTCACTTATGGGCATTTGGACTGCGCGATGAAGTAAGTGCAGCGAAATGTCTTTGTGAACTTGCAAAAAAGAAGGAAACCATTCAGGTTCTTGGTGGAATTCTTGAACAGGTTTTTATTGATGCAGACGGTGTTAAACGCCTTTCTGATCTTCCTTCCAAACAAGAGCTTTTGACAAAATTGGTAGGGAGTTTAGAGTCTCCTATTCGTGGAGTCGTTCAAGTGCTTGCTGGGAATATACAAGGTCTTGTAAGGGTTTTACATGCGGTTAAAGAACAAAAATCTTAATTTATTTATCTATTATGTCTGAAGAAACAACAAAAACCATTGAAGTGCCAGAAAAATTTAAAAAAATGATTGAAGAAATTGAAACCATGTCTGTGCTTGATCTTTCTGAGCTGGTAAAAGTCCTTGAAGAAAAGTTTGGAGTAAGTGCAGCCGCTCCTGCAATGATGATGGCTATGCCAGGTGTTGCTGGCGCAGGTGCTCCTGCTGCTGAAGAAAAAACCAGTTTTGATGTAGAGCTTACTTCTTCTGGGGAAAATAAAATTGCTGTTATTAAAGTTGCTCGTACTTTAACTGGTCTTGGTCTTAAGGAAGCCAAAGATATTGTTGATGCTGCTCCTAAGGTGATAAAAGAAGGAGTTACTAAAGCAGAAGCTGAAGATATGAAAAAACAATTAACAGAAGCAGGTGCAACTGTTACATTAAAATAATTAAAAGTTTTAGTATTTAGAAATAGAAAAACGGCCGTTTGGCCGTTTTTCTTTAAGAATATGATTATTTTTAAGGGAGGTGACTTATTGTAATGTTATAAATAGAAGACTCTGTTAAAAACCATATGTGTGAATCCTCTTCATTTATAATAAAAGATTTAGCTTCTTTTAGAAGTTCATTTTGATATTGAACCAAAAATTTTCCTGTTTCTTTTTCAAAAACAACTATACGTTCTTGTTTAGAATCAAGTACATAAAGGAATTGGCTATCTGCGTTAGTCCATAGATCTGTTATCTGTTCAAGTGCTGGATCAACTACATCTATTTTCCATGTGCTTTCATCACCACTTATAAAACGTAAAATATTTCCATTTGATTTGCTAATAAAAATAGTTCCATCAATAGCTATATGGTTTGCATCCATAAGATCGGTTGTTTGTTTGCTAATCCAATGGCGTGGATTAATGAAATTTACGCCTTGCCCTTGGAATCGTAAAATCTGGGTTTCCGTACCATTATTTGAAAGAAGATACAGACGTGATCCATAAATAACAAGATCACGCCACTGTTCCTTTGAAGATGAAGGAGAGAGGGAAAGTGTTTTCCAAGATGTTGAAGCAATATCAATCATGGAAATTGCATCTTCGTGCATTATAAAAAGATTTGCTTCTTCTGCACTTGATGTTTTGATTATTTTATTTAAGTTTTCTTGATTATGGAGCGAAATAATTTGTGATACTCCATTTGGTTTGATTTCAAAAATTTTTTGAATACCAGATGTATTTTGGGCGAAAAAATAAGTACTCTCTTCAAGAGAGATAAGAGTTGACCCGGTTAATGTTTCAGGAGTTTGAGGTATTTGAGTTACTATATTTACAGAAGAAGATATACGATGTTGAAGTTTATTTTGTATATTTTGTGCTCGCTTTATCAGATGTTGTTTTTCTTCTTGTTGCTCAGGTGTGTTTTCAGACGTATTTTGAAGGATTTCAAGACTTTTATCGAGAAAATATCTTGCTTGGTTTTCGTCTTTATAAATAAAGGCTTGTTCCGATTGATCTTGAAGGCTTTCAATGGATTGAATTTGTTCACGAAAGGTTTTTTCGTATGTTTGTTTTTCGCGTGCTTGATAAATCATCCAAATAGAAACAAATAAAAACACAAGAGTTAGAAAAGATCCAAGTAAAAGATATCGACTTTTTTTTGAAAGACGCTCAGACGAGAAAAATTTTCTTGATTTAGATGGTATTTTTTGTTTTTTGATAAATTGGATCATTGATTGAAAAAAGAATAATATTCGTCGAGAGATAAAAAAAGATCCATGTTTATACCAGTTTTTTATCAGAGGAAAAAAACTTTTTATTTTTTGACGAAACTTAATAAACCGAGGTTGTTGATCTCCTAAAAAGAATTCGGTTTCTTCTTCAGTTTGATGAGCATAAGCAGTTGTGTTTGTTGCTTTAAGGGCTGTAACAATTTTTTCTTGAGTTTCGGCTTTGATTACACATATACCAACACAAGTGTCAAAAGAAAAATATTGTCGAATTTTCTCAACGCTTCCAGAAGGGGGAAGGGTGGTTAAGATCAGGTTAAGCTCTTCATTTGGTAGAGATTGTTGAAGAGGTTGATTACTTATACAAAATGTATCACCTGGGTGTAGATCTCCATCAAGGATAACACCAAATAGTTTGCCCCATGTTTGTCCAGGAGGTTCGTTTTGAATGCTGTGAAAAAGATTATAAACTTGATAACGTTTTTTTTCTGTTTTACTTAAAAATAAAGCTGTCAAATCTCCACGACCTGTTAAAAATAGTTGTTCCTGGGAAACCATTCCAAGACCTATTTCTATATCTTGGGCTGTGAATTTCCATTCTTCCTCTTCTGCGACAATTGCAATTTTTTCATTTAATGATTTTACAAGTTGTTCAAAATGATATTGTACAGATCCTTTTTCTCCAACACTGTTTGCGAGTCTCTCAAGTTCTTCCATAAGAAGCAGAAAAAGTGGATTGGGTTTTTTAAGATATTTGTTACAGACAAAACAAGCAAATAAAAACCCATCACTTTGTTCAAATGGTTGTAAAATAAGCTGAAGTCCGTAAGGGTCTTTTTTTCCAGATTGAGCAATTTTTGCTGCTTTAAGAGAAAAAGGAGAAATATCCATAACTTGCCATCTAAAGATGTATTGGGTACATTATACCTAAGCAATTTTCTCGTGCAATATTTAGGTTTATTTATGTCAGGTAAAAATTTTCACCTTGAGCAGTTATTTGGTTCAAAAACACGGGCACGTCTTTTGAGTATTTTTCTTAACCATTCTGGTGAATCTTTTTATGTTCGTGAACTTACACGAAAAATTGGGGCTCAACTTAATTCAGTTCGAAGAGAGTTGAAAAATTTGATTGATATTGAACTTATTTTAGAAAAAGAACATGAACCAAATCAAATGAAAGAGAAAAATTCAAAACCACTTTTGTCAGAAAAAAAGAAGTATTATATGGCAAATGAAAAATCTCTTTTATACCATGATTTAAAAAGTCTTTTTAAAAAAGTTCATATTCTCTTGAAGCAAAATCTTGTTCAAGAAATTGAAGAAACAGGTCATATTGATTATCTTGCTTTTACAGGACGGTTTATTGATTATACAAATGTACCAACTGATCTTATGATTGTCGGTGATATTAATCAGAAGACTTTGCAAAAAGTTGTTATTGCTTTTGAAGCTGAACTTGGACATGAAATTAATTATACCTTAATGCCTCGAGATGAATTTTTATATCGTCGTCAGATTTCTGATCGCTTTCTTTGCTCTATTATTGATGAGGGAGATCCTGTTGTTATTATCAATCGATTTGAAAATATTTTATAGTTACTGGTGGAGGAAGTATGATTCTCTTTTTACGATTTCAAGATTTTAAAGAAGCACAAGGAGCTATTTTAAATAATGAAGGAGATCTTCAGATGTTGAAAACAATTCATACACCACCAGAAGATTTTTTTTGTTTTGTTACTCAGGCGTTCTTCACTAATTTTTCTCAAAATGATTTACAGGCAATAGTTGTCGTGATTGGACCTGGATCATTTACAACCTTACGTACCGTGCTTCTTTTTGTACAGAGTATTCAATTTCTTAAACAAATCCCTGTTATGGGAATTTATAATGAAAATAATCGATCTATTGAGGCCTTAATTGAAGATACTCAGTTTTCTTTAGACTATATTAAAAAAAATGCAACCGAACATGTTTGGCCTGATTACGGATCAGATCCAAATATTACTATAGCTAAACATTTCATGTGAGTTTATCATCATACGGGCAATATCGTCATTGGGAAATGCTTCCAGGAATACTTCTTTGGAGCACATTTTTCTTTGCGATTGTGTGTTCATTTCTTTTTCCGATCGCAGTGATTATTTTTATTATTATTTTTGATCTTTACTGGTTATTTCGCGTAACTTATTTTGTTATTTATTTATTTATTTCCTGGCGTGAATATAGACGTTGTTTACGAACAAATTGGTTTGAACGCCTTAAAGAATTACCAGATTGGAAGCAGATTACTCATCTTATTTTTTTACCAACCTATAAAGAGCGGGTTGATATTATTAGATCAACACTGCAGGTCCTTTCTCGTGTAGAATATCCACATGATCAAATAATTATTGTGCTTGGGGGAGAACAAAAAGATCACGAACATTTTCAAAAAAATGCACAGATAATTAAAAAAGAATTTGGAAAGGTTTTTAAACAATTAATTATCACAGAACATCCAAAAGATCTTCCAGGTGAAATTCCAGGAAAAGGATCAAATTTGCATTATATGGCAGAAACAGTTTCAAAGATTTTAAATGAGAAGTATCCTTCGTTATTACCTGAACAAATTTTGGTTTCTAGTTTTGATGTTGATACAGTGGTACACCCATCATATTTTGCCTATCTTACTTATCTTTATCTTACATCTACTCCACACAGCCATGCCTCTTATCAACCAGTCGCTCTTTTTTCAAATAATATTTGGTCATCTCCTGCTCCTGTTCGTATTGCTGCTTTTGGAACCACTTTTTGGCTTCTTACAGAACTGGCTAGACCTGAACGTCTTTGGACATTTTCTTCTCATTCAATGAGCTGGAAAATGCTTCTAGATGTGGGGTTTTGGCAAAAAGATATTGTTTCAGAGGATTCGCGTATTTTTCTGCAAGGGCTTTTACATTATCATGGAAATTATAGAGTGATTCCTATGTTTCTTCCTGTTTCTATGGATGCTGTGGCTGGAGGAAATTATTTTCAGTCGCTTGTAGCGCTTTATAAACAACAACGTCGTTGGGCTTGGGGGGTGGAGCATTTACCTGTAATGATTGAAGCCTTTCGTCAAGATAAACAAATGCCTTTACGCAAAAAAATACGTTATATTTTTAATCATATTGAAGGTATGTATACGTGGGCAACAGCTCCAATTTTGATTTTTCTTTTGGGTTGGCTTCCTTTATGGGTTGCAAAAGGACAAGATTTAGCTCTTGTACACAGCGCACCATTTACGCTTGAGTGGCTTATGCGTCTTGCTATGCTTGGGGTTTTTATCTCTGGAATTCTCTCTTTTACTCTTCTCCCTGCGCGACCAAAAAGTATTCGGGCAAGTACCTGGTTCATTATGTTTCTTCAGTGGCTTTTACTACCAATTACTTTTATTCTTTTTGGAGCCTTTCCAGCAATTGATGCACAAACACGTTTAATGCTAGGAAAATATTTAGGTTTTAATGTTACAAAAAAAGTACGATAATTTTTTAAAAGATTAACAACATGTATTCTTTTTCGTCTCCGTTCGTTTCGATTCACATGGTGACACAAAATAACATGGATCGTTTGCCAGATGTGCTTCAGGCTATTTTTTGTCAGAGCTATACTCATTTTTCAGTTCGTATTATTGATAATGGATCTTCAGATGGAATAGAACCATTTCTACGAGCTCACTATCCTCAAATAACTTTTTTTCGTCATCCGCGCAATTTGGGGTTTGCAGTAGCACATAATCGGGGAATTCGTTATATTTTAGAAAAAACATCTCAAGATGAGTGGCAAGATACATTTGTGTTGTTTCTTTCACCTCAAATTATTTTAACCCCAACATTTTTAGAAGAAATTATAAATGTTGCGCGTAAAGATAAAACAATTGGCGCATTCGGGGGAAAAATACTAAGAGCTTATGGGGAAAATGAGGGAGATGAAGTTTTACGAAATATGGTTTGTTCAGATTATCTTGAGTCAGCTGGATTTATAAAAGATCAAAGGGGTGCTTGGAGGCTACGTGGAAAAAATAAAATGGATGAGGGGTTATATGACCAAAATGAAACTGTTTTTGGATTTGAAGAATCACTTCTTTTATGTCGTTTACAATCGATTGCTGAAATTAAAGAAAAAGAAAATTATTTTGACCCCCTTTTATCTTATGGGGTTTTAGGAATTGATCTTTGTTGGCGATTTGAAAAAAAAGGCTGGTCATGTTTTTACGTAGCTTTGGCAAAGGCGTATTATTATTGTGGGAGATTTCGTAAAGAACAAACATCATCTGCCCCTGTTGGTTCTTGGAAACTTCTTTTTAAACATCTTTCATTTTGGTCTTTTTTACACTTGTGTTTTTTTCGATTTTCTTGGGTTCTACGATTACGTGCTAAGTAAATTTAAATAGATATGCACCCTGTTATAAATTTTCTTTCATCACATCGACAACCTAAAAAAAGATTTTCATTAAAATGGGTAATATTGCTTTTTGGAAGTGGATTCTTACTGATATTTTTTTGGACACTTTTTTTTGGTTTTAAAACTATTTACTTTGCTCTTGAAGGAAAACAAGCCGCTGCTAAAGCATATGATTCTCTTGCTTTCATGCAAATAGATCTTGGAAAAGAACATATCAAGGAGGCAGCTTATTCATTTCAAGTCGCAACATCATCCTTTGAAAAACTTTCATTTTTTTCTTGGATTCCAGGATTAGAAGATCTTTATAAAAATGGATATGATTTTCTTCTTGTCACTCAAACAGCCATAAAGGCATTACAACAGCCCCTAAATTTAATGGTTGATCTTGGAAGATTCTTACAAGATGAAGATAATAGTTTGCAATCTCTTTTTCAAAATCTTTCTCCATCCCAAACAATCGGTTCACTTCCACAAGAAAAAAAACAGTTAATTTTGAAGCGTTTTTCTGCTGCCTCAGGAGATTTACAAGCCACACTAGCTCAAATAGATTTGCTTTTGCAAACTAGTTCTTTGCATATTCAAAAGAATAAAACAAGTCTTTTTTATCCATTATGGTCATCGCTTCGAACACAATTGGTTCGTTTGCGCACAGAACTTGTTCCAGTGGCTCTCTTTGCTCAATTTGTTCCTCATTTTGCTGGTATTGAAAACCCACAAAATTTTTTATTACTTTTTTTAAATAATCAAGAATTACGTCCAGGCGGTGGTTTTATTGGATCATATGGCATTGTGACGATTGAAAACGGAGAGATAAAAGAATTATATACTTTAGATAGTTATACTTTGGATAATCTTGTTTCTCATAATTTTTCTGAGGAACCACCCAAACCACTTCAAGAATATAATGCCACACACACTTGGTTTGTTCGTGATGCAAATTGGTCACCAGATTTTGCTATTTCTTCCCAAGAAGTTCTTAGGCTTTTTTATAAAGAACAAGCTGCTTTGCAAACAACTCACGAGGTATTAAGTCAACCAAGAACATTTGCAGGGGTTATTGGGCTTACTCCAACATTTGTATCTGATATATTATCATTGACAGGTTCTTTGGAAGTGGATGGTCAAATTTTTACTGCTGAAAATATTGCCGAAGCCATGGAGTATCAAGTGGAAAAAGCTTATGAAGAAAAAGGAATTCATCCTTTGCAAAGAAAAGAAATTCTTGGTAGAGCGGTTGAGCAGGTACGTGATAAATTAATGGCTCTACCATTTTCCAAATGGAAGGAAGTTGGTATAGCTATTGAAAAAGCTTTGCAAGAAAAACAGCTTATTTTATATCACGAAAATCAAATGTTTCAAGATCGATTAACACAGCTTGGTTTAGCTGGAAGAATGATTCCAAATGATTTTGATTATCTTGCTGTTGTTGATGCTAATTTAGCAAGTTTGAAAACAGATCCAGTAGTTGAACGTACACTCACTTATAAAGTAGAGATGAAAAATAATAAACCAATAGCAACTGTACGCATGCATTATAATCACACAGGATCATTTGATTGGAAAACCACACGATACCGAACTTATGTGAGGTTTTATGTTCCTAAAGGGAGTATTTTTATAGAAAATTCTTCATCTCATTTAAGCCCAGTCGAAGAGTGGAGAGAACTTGGATTTATGGTTTTTGGAACTTTTGTTTCAATTGAGCCAGGAAAAAGTAATGAAGTAGTATTAAGTTATGAGCTTCCAGAAAGAATTACACAATCTCTTTTAAATGGAACGTATAATTTATCAGTGTTTAAACAAATAGGAACTAATAATTATCCGTTGACGCTTGACTTAGACTTTGATAAAGATGTGAGACGCGCAAGCCCTCCTGAGGAGCAAATTAATTGGGGAGATGATCAGTATGTTTTGAACACTATTTTAGATCAAGATAAGTCAATTCAGATTGGATTCTAATCAAATGCTTTATTTGTGTATGTTTCATGCCAAAATTGGAATTGATTTAGGGACAACATATGTACTTGTGTATGTTCCTAAACGTGGAGTGATTATAAACGAACCTTCAGTTGTTGCTATTTCAAAATTTGATCGTAAGGTATTAGCTGTTGGAAAAGAAGCAAAAGATATGATTGGACGTACACCTGATACGATTATTGCTCATCGACCACTTAAAGATGGAGTAATTGCTGATTATCGTACTACAGAGGCTATGTTGCGTTATTTTATAAATAAGGCACTTGGTGGAATTCGGCTGTTTCGTCCAGAAGTGATGATTGCGGTTCCTGGGGGGATTACCTCAACAGAGCGTCGGGCGGTTATTGATGCTGCTCTTACAGCTGGGGCAAAATACGCACACATTATTAAAGAACCGATTGTTGCAGCAATTGGGGCTAATATTCCTATTGGATCTGCTTCCGGTCATATGATTATTGATATTGGAGGTGGAACCTCGGAAATGGCCGTGATTTCACTTGGTGGAATTGTTACTTCTGAATCGATTCGTATTGGTGGAGTAAAATTAGATCGCGCGATAATAGAATTTGTTCGACGTAAATATGGGCTCGCCATTGGTGAGCGTACAGCTGAGCGTATTAAAATTGAAATTGGGTCAGCTATGTACCTTCCTGAAAAACTTTTTCTTGAAGTTAAAGGAAGAGATCTTGTTGCAGGATTACCAAAAATTATTCAAGTAACTTCTGATGATGTTACTGAAGCGATTCAGAGCGAGCTTGAATGTATTATTCGAACTGTAAAAGAGGTTCTTCAAAAAACACCACCTGAACTTTCCGCTGATGTTATGGATAAAGGCATTGTCCTTTCTGGCGGTTCATCTCAATTACGTAATCTAGATCAGCTTATTGCTGAAGCAACCGGTGTTCCTACCTATGTAGCAGAAGATCCACAATCGTGTGTGGTAAAAGGAACTGGCATTGCCCTTGAAAATTTAGATGCATACAAAAGGAGTATATTTATGAACTAAAGAAGTTTAAAATATGCTTATAGGTATTGATGCTCAGACTGCAAATAAGAAAGAGCGTACAGGCGTTGAGTGGTACGCTTATTATATAATTCAATTTTTAAAAAATCAGCCACTTCAAAATCATCAAGTGGTTCTTTATAGTTCATCTTTACTCTTGGAAGATTTACATAAATTACCAGAAGGTTGGGAATCAAAAATTCTTCGTTGGCCATTCAAACGCGGATGGTTGCAGGGGCGTTTAAGTATGGAAATGTGGCAACATCCGCCTAATATTTTATTTGTACCCGGACAACGTTTGCCACATGTTGTGCCACATATTATTGAGAAAAAACAAGCGACAGTTACGATGATTCATGATATTAGTTTTAAACGCTATCCTGATCTTTTTTCTCCTTCTGATTGTCGTCGTCTGGAGCAGGCGACTAACATTGCTCTTCAAAAAGCCACACGTATTCTTGTTCCATCTATTTTTACTAAGAAAGAACTTATAGATGTATATAAGGTAAAAGAAGAGCGCTTGGTTGTTACACCTCTTGCGGTTGATACAAGCAAATTTTGTATTTTAGAACAAGATCAAATACGCCACATTCTTGATCAATATCGTTTAGGAAAAAAGAATTATTTTTTAACTATTGGACGTATTGAGAAAAAGAAAAATAGTTTGATGCTCATACAGGCTTTTGAACAATTTAAGCGTGATCGTGGATTTGGAGATCCGTTTAAGCTCATTTTTGCTGGTTCTAAAGGGGAAGGTTTTAATGAAATAAAACAAGTAGTTGATCTATCACCCCACAAAGACGATATTCAATTTCTTGGTTGGATTCCTCAAGATGATCTTCCAGGACTTATTAATGGAGCTGCTGCTTATCTATTTCCAAGTTGGTATGAAGGATTTGGTTTACCAAATCTTGAAGCTTTAGCTTGTGGAACTCCTCTTTTAACTTCTGATATTGCTCCGCATCGGGAAGTAGTTCAGGATGCTGCTTTATTTGTTTCTCCTCACAAACCAGAACTTTGGACAAAAGCGATGCGAGAGATTATTGAAAATCAAGCACTACAACAAGATTTAATACAAAAAGGTCTTAAAGTAGTTCAAGGTTATTCATGGCAAAAAACCGCTGAGATTACAGCTCGTGTTTTCCTTGATTTATTTTGAGTGTTATATATATTTGACATTTTTATTTAAATGATATAAAGTAATGACAAATTAAATTTAGTCTCCAAAAGCCTTTTTGGCCTTTGTTTAAATCTATGGAAGAACTTATACGCGAACTCATTCATATTGGCCTTTCTGAAAAGGAAGCAGCTGTTTATTTAGCTTCTCTTGAGCTTGGCCCTGCTGTTGTTCAAGATGTTGCCAAAAAAGCAAATGTGAATCGAGCTACCACCTATGTCTGTATTGAATCATTGGCTGCGCGTGGGCTTATGAGTACATATGTTAAAGGCAAGAAACGTTTTTTTACAGCAGAATCTCCAGATCGTTTGCTTTCGATTGTTCGCTTGCAACGTCGAGAACTTGAAGAAAAAGAGCGTGAAGTTGAATCAACTATTCCTAAACTTTTGGCTTTATTTAATGTTGAAGGAGAAAAGCCTCACGTTCGTTACATGGAAGGTCCACAAGGTATTAAAACAATTTTAGAAATTTTTGAAAGTCTTGAAGGGGATATTATTCAAATTGTTCCAGTTGAAGAAGTTGAACGTATTCACGAGCTTATTAGTGAGCGTGAAAATCATTTAGATAAATTAAAAAAACAAGGGACTGTGTGTCGTGCGTTGGCAGTGATGAAAGAAATGAATTTTGATCGTTTTCCTGATCTTCCAAAATCAGAAATTCGAGCTATTCCTCAAGATAAATTTCCTATTCATGGAGAAATTTCAGTGCGTGGAAATACTGTATTTATGTATTCCTATAAATCGACCCTACTTGGGCTTGTAATTACTTGTAAGGAACTTGCAGATACTTTGCGGGCATTATTTCAACTTGCTTGGGACGGATCCGAACAATATCCTTTGAAAAAAAGTGAATAAACAAAAATAAAAAAATGAGAAATCACCCACAAAGGTGATTTTTATTTTTTATAAATAATTGACCAGCTTGATTTTTATAGGTTAAATGTAAAAAGGAATATAAAAAGAAAAAAACTAAGGAGGAGGATCTTTTTTGATCGTCCTTTTCAATTTTAGGAGAAAGTGATGATGCGTACGGATATTCTTACTTTAAAGGGACTTTCATCAGCAAATTTCGATAGAGATGGAAATATTCTTGTTGTTTGCAGTGAGGGGGGCAGACCACAACTGTGGAAAATTGAATATAACGGTCAGTCCTTCGGCCGTCGTCAAGTTTTGACCACAGCCACAGGATTAACAGTATTTAATTTTCTCCCACTTCCTTCAGGAGAGATTGTCTTTGAGGGAAGTTTCGGAGGTAAACCAAATGTTTTTCTTCTTACTCCAGAACAAGTAAGATATGTAAATTGTAATCCAGAGAAGGAAGATAGTTTAGGATGTTTTTTGAGAGATAATGTTTTCTTTCTTTCAAATCAATCATTATTTTGTTTTGATATTAGACAACCGTTATCATCGTTTATCAAATTTAATGATTTAAGTGGAGACATCCTATCGATCCAGGATATTTCTATAGATGGATTTATTGTTGTTTTTTTTCTGGAAAAATTTGGACAAGGGATTTATATACTTGAAGGAAAAAGATACGGCCAAAAGAAAGTATTATTTTTTCCAAAAGAAAAGAAGTTTTCTTATTTAAGATTTTCTTTTGATCAAAAGAGTCTTTTAGCAGTGGTCGATCGTAATGTAGAACAATTTAATTTCGAAGAGAATATTTGGATTAAACTAGATGTAGATAATGATAATAGAGCAAGTGTTGTTAATATAGCTAGAGGATCTTCTGGTTTTTTGATAGCAAGGGAGAAAAAAGGGTGTGGGAGTATTGAGCTCTGGTCGACGATAACTCAAAGGAGAGTCTTGGATTTTGGATTACGATTTGGAAGTCCAAGATGTGTGCGTTGGAGTATAGACGGAAGACGTTTTTTGTTTATTACTCCAACTGTAAAAGGAAAATCTTCTCTATTTGTTGCCGAAATTGGCGATAAATAAATGTTTAAATATTCTTTTAGGCCTTTGGGGGGAAGGCCTTATTTTTTTAAAAGATTATTGACTTTTTTGAGTTTTTTTGATAAAGAAGCAGGTTATTTTAGCTTAATTTTCATGACCTGATTTTGGCGAGAGGATCAAGATCAGGCCGTGGAGGAGGCCTGAAAGTGTTCAATAAAATTGAAGGGTGTTGTAGAGACGGGTTTTTAATCCGTCTGTTTGTGGTTTTGGTAAGGTTCTGAAAGACACCTGGCCTGGTGTTTTTCAGTGGTTTATTAACAGCAGAAAGAGAAAGGAAAGGCCATGAAGAGTCTGTGTGCGAAATTGTCCTGGTTCTGCCTTCTGGCAGTGCTGGGGCTGTTCGGGTGTGATGTGCTGCTCAACACCGACGGCGACCCCTCGGTCGCGTCGGAAGACTGCAATGATTCTGACGGCTCCGTGTATCCGGGCGCATTGGAGGTGTGTGACGGAATTGACAACGACTGCGACGGATTAGTCGATGACGAAGATGTCGGAAATGTGTCTTCAGATTTGACATACTACTTTGACGGTGACGGTGACCAGTATGGAGACTTCGATGATGCGATCCAGGTCTGTACAGTCGCGCCCGAGGGTTATGTAATCGACGGCGGTGATTGTGATGACTCGAATGCTTTGATCAACCCAGCGGCATCTGAGCTTTGTGATGGCGTGGATAACAACTGCAACGAAATGATTGACGAAGATATTGATTTTGTAGCTTGGTATATTGACGCAGATGGCGATGGGTACGGGGTTTATAGCTCAGATCCCCGGGTCGAGTGTATTTCGATCGAGACTGGTTACTCGAGTGTTACAGGCGACTGCGACGACTCGGATCCCGAAATCAACCCCGGCATGGACGAAGTCTGTGACGAAATCGACAACGACTGCGACGGTGTTGTGGATGTGGACGCGGTAGATACGTCGATCTGGTACGTCGACGCAGACGGCGATAGTTACGGCGATCAGGCAGTTTCCGTGACAGCCTGTTTCCAGCCGGTCGGTTATGTCGCGGATAGCACAGACTGCGATGATCAAGACAAGTCGGTCTATCCAGGCGCGGGCGAGTACTGCGATACGATCGATAACAATTGCGATGGGGAGATCGACGAGGACACGACTTTTGTTGTCCCGTTTTATCAGGATTTCGATAAGGACGGATATGGCAATGGAGAAATTGTCGCCTGGTCGTGTGGTCGTGCTGTCGATGGATATGTTGGCCAGTCCGGTGACTGTGATGACCAAGACCGATTGGTACATCCCGGCGCTATGGAGCTGTGCGATGGGGTCGATAACGATTGTGACGGGGTGGTAGATGAACCTGACGAAGCGCAGAGGTGGTATAAGGATGCCGATGGGGATGGTTTTGGTGGACATTCTGCGTCCGTGCAATCATGTATCCAACCTGAGGGTTACACCCTTTTTTCGACTGACTGTGATGACCAGGATGCGAGTGTTTATCCCGATGCGGTTGAGTACTGCGATGGGGTGGATCACGACTGCGACGGGACAACTGATGTTGGTGCCATTGACGCGGCGATCTGGTACCGCGATGGCGACCAGGA
>PFWS01000014.1 GCA_002791255.1 Candidatus Uhrbacteria bacterium CG_4_9_14_3_um_filter_36_7 | reverse complement strand
GCGATTATTCATACAGAAATAGGAGTTTCAACTATTGAACCAAGAGCTAGTACAAGCCAAGAAGGAAATATTGTTACACCAGAAGTATCTATAGAATCTGCATTGCCAGATCATCCTCTTAAGCGTTATCGACATTCGGAAAAATATTGGATGTTACGGCAAAAATATGAAACAGAAGAAGACAAAGATCAAGCTCTTAGTAATTTATTTCAAAAAGCACAAGGAAAAAGCAGGGAAGCTATTCCAAGTTTAGTACTTGCTTTAGATGTTCTTTCAAGGCGTGTTTTAACTGATCAAGAAACAGCTCGACAAATTAGTTCAATTCTTTTATCAAAATGTCGCAAGGAACAAAACGCAGAAGCTGGAGTAGCTGTATATCTCATAGATAGTCTTGGCCCGTCTTTTATCGGTATTTCAAATGAAAAACTTCAGTCAATGGCTGTAGAATTTCGGGAGACCGCTTCTAATCTTGCTGATCTTATTATGCAAGTAAGGCTTGGTTTAGGATCATCAGAAGCAAAAACAGAAGATGAAGTTTATAAAAAAATATGGGGTATAGAAAAAAAACTTAGAGAAATGGCTGGGGGTGTACAAAAGTATACAGAGGAAGGAGTAAGGGGATCACTTGAATATCAGAAAATTTCTAATTGTCTTGCTAACTCCAGATTTATAGGAGAAAAAATATCTATTTTGCAAGATGCGGCTTTTGGTAGTAACACATCTGTTAATGATGAAACTGTATTTGCTATTCGGCTGGCCTTAAATGATTTACACGAAGGTCGAATTCAAAATTTATATATTAAAGATTTAGCAGCACTTCATTTGCCAACTTGGCATAAGAGAGATTTGTTTAAACTAGAGATACAAAATCTGAATCATGTAAATGTCGTAGAAAGCGAAGAAGCTTTTGTTGTGCCCACTACATATGAATCAAAAGAATTAGTAGTAGAAGAAGATGATATTGATTTAGAGGTATATCCCGAGGAGGACGATGATGAAGTAGTTATCGAAGAAGGTGAGAGAGAAGAACCAAAAGAAGAAGATGATATTGATTTAGAGGTATATCGCGAAGCACATGAGCATTTTGAACGGTTTTTGCAAAATTCTTATGAATATAAAACCTTGCTTTATTGGGCTGAAACTGTACGAGAAGAAGATTTTCCAAGATTTATAAGTATTTTAAAAGAAATAGAGCTTTTAAATAAAGATAGTGCATCCTTTTTAGCAAAAAAATTATCGGCTCAGGAAAAAAAGGAACGTTTTCGAGTTTTGGCCCCAGAACTTTCAGAAATTGTTGGTGAACTTAAAATTATGGAAATAGTTACTTTAGTAACTGATCATTATTTTATTGATACAGCGCGAAAAATTTTAAGCCATGTTGATCAACAAGGCGCAACTCCATTACCAAGGAATCCAGAAGTACGTATGCAATTAAATAATCTTGGGAGAGTTTTTAAAGATTTAATTGAATTTAATAATCCATTAGAACATGATGTAGATGATGTTGATTATGAAACAAGTATTTTTCTTTGGGATGCTGAAGAAGGTATAGTAGACCCCCCTCTTACTTTAAAGGATCTTGGTTTGGTTTTTTTACCACACAGAGATTCTTTAGAAGATGCTCGAGAAAATAAAATGATGACGTGGAAATTTGACCTAATGCTTGGATTTGTTCCTGTGACAAAAGTTAAATTAAAGATTGGTAAAAAACAATTCTTAAAGGATGGAACAGTGAAGGAAACTTTTTCGAGGATTACTATTGATAATCTTGAGAGTCTTAGAGAAGACCTTTCTTATGGTAGAAGAGAATCAACCGTTGTTATTCCTTTAGACGAAGTTGGTAGATCTTATGAATCCGCACCAGACGATAGAACTGTTTTAATTGACCATGAAAAAGAGTCGATTTTACCAACACAACCTATAATGAGGCGAGAAGAAGAGCAAAGATCAGTTCAACCATTTACAACAGCCAATTTTGAAGAAGGGAGTCTTGAAATTGAAGACGAAGAAGAGACAGAACACCATCTTCCAGATCATGATTTTCTTACAGCTGATCCAAATAAGTCTGAGTTAACAATTGAGGATGAGGACGATGAACAAGAAGAAGAATTAACAGATAAAGATATTAGTTTATTGGATGAAGAAAAATTACCTTTAGTAAATACTTCTGAACCATCGGATTTTCAGTCTCAATATCTTGAGGAACCAGAAATTAATAGGCTTGAAGCAAAGCTTAGACAATTTCAAACCAATGATGATGATCAACAAAGATTTGCACAATCTTTTCGTATGTCAGATCAAGAAATTCGTTCAGCTTTTGGAAAAGGTGTTCCGCTTGCGCATTCTAAAAATCCAGTTGAAAGTTATCAAGAACGTATTAATGAGACTCAAGCGGAAATAGACGCTATTCCTTGGTACAGAGTAGATAAAACTTTTAAGCGTAGTCAACTTGAAAAAACCCTCAATTTACTGATACGGTTACGAGATTCTCATAGAACACAAGAAATAGAAAAAGAAGTAAATCGACAGGAGGTACAGAATAAGACAAGTAAAAAACGCTTACAAGTAGCAAGGCGCATTCCACGCACTTATTCTCAAGATCCAGTTGAAAGTTATCAAGAACGTATTAATGAGACTCAAGCGGAAATAGACGCTATTCCTTGGTACAGAGTATTTGAACGCAGCAAACAACTTAAAACACTAAATTTACTTACTCGTTTAAGAGATTCTCATCAAAGAGAACAGCAAAATAATCAACAAACTCAACAAAAAAAAGGGAAAAGGGCTGCATAAATAAATAAAATCTCCTGTACAGGAGATTTTATTTTACTAAAGTTTCATTTTCTTAATTAATTTTCCTAATTCTTCTGGTTGATTGATAAAAAGCGCTCCTACTAACCGATTGTTTTTATAAAAAAATTGGGACCATTTTTGATTTTTTTGATTTTGACATTTAATAATCCGGTTAGAACCATTTTTTACACACCCAGCAAATCCCAGAGTCAATCCAAATCCAGAAGATGTATAGGAAGAAATAAATGAAAAAGCAGGCATGGGTTGCCCTGCCATACAAGCTCCTGCATAACACCCTTGTCTCATTGCATTAACCCAATTGCCATATTGTAAAGATTCTCCTGTAAGGGTATCACTAAATTCAGCTATATCCCCAGCTGTCCAGATATTTGGTTCATTTGTTTGAAGAAATTCATTTGCAATAATACCACCGTGAGTGTTAATTCCTGCTTTAGAAATCCAATCAAGTGAAAATTCCATTCCAATACCAACAAGTAAAAGATCGCAGGGAATTTCTTTCTTATTAGTTAAAATAATTTTTTCAACCTGCTTATTACCAATAATACTTTCAATTTCTGTTTCATGATAAATAGTCACCCCATGATTTTTCATGGCCTGCTCGATAATAAGTGAGCCCTCTGTTTCAAGGGTGCTATTCCAAAAATGAGATCGACGTGTGATTAGATCTACATGCATTCCTGCTTCACAAAATAATGAACACATTTCAAAAGCAATAAATCCACCTCCAACAACAACTGCCTTTTTAGCTGTTTTTGTTGCAGCAATAATCTCTTTAGCCTGATCAAGTGTTTGAAGATAGTAAATATTTTTTTTGTCTGACCATGGAATTTCTAATTTTTTAGGTAAGCCGCCTGTAGCAAGAAGAAGTTTTTCGTACTCAATAAGCGTTTGATCTTCAAAGGTAACAAGATGTTTTTTACAATCAAGAGAAATAGCTTTTTTATTTGTTAGATATTCAATTTTTTGTTCGCTATACCATTTAGATGATTTAAGCCAGACACGATCAAAAGGAATTTTTTCTAAAAAAAATCCAGGCTTAGAAAGCAGGACTCTTGAATATGCTCGATAAGGCTCGGCTGTAACAAGGGTTATATGTTTATCTGGATCATAACTTCGGATACTTTCTGCGGCAGTTGTGCCAGCAATTCCAGCGCCGATAATTAAATAAGTCGTTTTTTTACATTGATCCATAAAAAGAATTTACAATAACACACCAATTTTATCTTGACCAATTTGATTAAATTCATTTATAATCCTGGGGAATTGTCCATGGCCCCATCGTCTAATGGTTAGGACGTCGGGTTTTCATCCCGGCAATCCGGGTTCGATTCCCGGTGGGGTCACCAAAAGGGACTCATCTATATGATGAGTCTTTTTTGTT
>PFWS01000027.1 GCA_002791255.1 Candidatus Uhrbacteria bacterium CG_4_9_14_3_um_filter_36_7 | reverse complement strand
TTAGTTGTGGGTGGAATCGGAATCATGAATATTATGCTTGTATCTGTAACTGAACGCACTCGTGAAATTGGGCTTCGTAAAGCAGTGGGAGCAACTGCTGAAGAAATTTCTCGACAATTTTTAGTGGAAGCGGTTCTGCTTACTTCTTTAGGAGGAATTATTGGTATTATATTTGGTGTTTTGCTTTCGGCTATTGCAGCTTATTTAATTCGTCAATTTGTAGGAACGTGGGATTTTATTATTCCTTTTTCAGCTATTGGCCTTGCAGCCGTTGTTTCAACCATGGTTGGTTTAGTTTTTGGTTTTTACCCAGCTCGTCGTGCTTCTAGATTGGATCCAATTGAAGCTTTACGTTATGAATAATTTTTTATTTTTAATATGAGTGACCATTCTCGTGCCCATGATCCAGAAGGTAAATCTTTTTTTGCAAATGAATCACGGTTTTCAAAAAAACCAAGTCTTGAAACAAGACAAGATCTTGAATATCAGTTAGAAGAAAAAAGAAAATATTTTAAAGAATATGAAAGGGAATTATTAGAAGATGATCAAAAATATTTAGCAGCTTGTGAGCGTATCCCAAGACGTTTTGATAGAGATCAAATGGTTGAATTTAATGTAGGTGGAGAGAAAAGTTTTTGGAAAATTTTGTTGACGCGTGGGGGTAAAGGAAGACATGAAAATTATGTTCTAACTTCGATTGGTCAAATTGCTCTACCTGCTCAAGAAGTTAGAAGGGAAGCGCTTGAGCTTGAGCAAACATCTTCACTTATAAGAAAAGGAGATAGGCTTAGTCTTGATGGTCAAGAATATCAAATAACCATTATCCAACCACAAACAGTCAGATTAGAATCTGTGGCTAATCCAGAAGATATTCAAGAAAAACCACCAGAAGTTATAGAATCACTCATTCGATTACAAATCCAAGAAATGTATGAACTGCGAAAATCAATTCGTACTCGTGATCGAGAAAGAGCAAGTAAGCAAGATCAGCTCATAGATTTAGAAACAAGATTAGCGAATATTAAGGCTCATGAAAAAAGTGATAGGATAAAACAAGAACTAGCTAATAATCCTAAAACACCTGAAGGATTGGTAAAAATTAAACAGGATTTATTAAAACTTCAAATAGATTATTCATTAGCTGAAAAACGGGGTGATCAAGAACAAATGGATATAATTGAAAAATTGATTTTTGAAAAAGAATATTGGATAAAATGGCATGAAGTACAAGCAATGCATTTGCCACCAGGGATGAAGAACGGTAAAGAGGTTTTTATTGAAAGCACAGAAGGAGTAAAAGAGCAGTATCAGATCGAATCTTTTGATAGAGAAACAGATCAGTATGTACTATCAAATTCAGATAAAAAAGATAGAAGACGTTTTTTAAGGGAAGAGCTTGAGTTATTTGTTTTAGAAGATCCTTCATTTGATCATTTTGAAGAGGGAAATATTATTGTCTATAAAGGAAAACGAAGAAAAATAAGTTTTTATGATAAGGAACAGGAACAATGGGCTTTAATTTCACTAAAATTTCACCAAGATGAAGAACGTGCCCCACAGATGGAAATGGTTTCAAATGATGAATTTAATAACATACAAGGAGAAACCGTTCTATATCTTCAAAAAAGCCTTGATTTAAAAAATCAATTAAGAGAAATCGAACAAGATCTTGAAGAAGCGAAGCGTAGAGGAGAGACACTTGAAATAATGCTGTAATAATACATTTACTTGACAAACAAAAATTGGCACTCTATACTTATGAGTGCCAATTTTGTATGGAATCTTTAGATGAAAGAAAATCGTTTATTTTACGGATCCTCATTGAGGAATATATTTTGTTAGCAGAACCAGTTGGTTCAAAATTTTTAGTTTCCAAATATGAGCTTACTATTTCTCCCGCCACTATTAGGCACGAAATGGGGCAGCTTGAAGCTCATGGTTATTTATTTGCTCCACACCCATCTTCTGGACGTATTCCAACAGAAAAAGGATATGAATATTATTTAGAACATTTTTTATCAACCAAATCTCAACCAAAGTGTAAATCTGATTGGGTAGAACGTTTGCAACAAGTTAAGGGTGAAGAGCAAAAAATAAAGGAACTTGCAAAAGTTTTAGCAGATCTTTCTGGAGAAATGGTTATTGTCGCTTTTGATCCACACTGGAGTTATTACACAGGTGTTTCTCAATTATTTCGTAAACCTGATTTTGCTGATCTTTCTATTTTGCATTCTCTTTCTGATCTTTTAGATCAATGTGATGGAGTTATAACCCGTATTTTTGATTCCATTCCAAACGAGCCTCAAATTTTTCTTGGAAAAAAGAATCCGTTTGGCAAGGATATGGCAACCATTATCACACGTTACACATACGGAAATATTCATGAAGGTATTTTAGGGCTTTTAGGCCCAATCCGTATGAATTACGCGACCAATATGGCGCTTGTTGAACATGCACAATCCCTTATTCATGAATTATATTAATCAATTTATTTTTCTATGATGGGCAATGATAATAAATTATCTTATAAAGATGAAAATGATCCAGAAGATTTTTTAGATAATACTCAAGAAAAACAAAAAGAACTTGAACAAAAATGTGAAGAATATCTTTTGGGGTGGAAACGAGCGCTTGCGGATTATGATAATTTAAAAAAAGAGATCGTCCGAGAAAAGAAAAGTTTACAGGAGTTTATTCTTATAGATTATCTTGAACGTCTTTTTCCTATTGTTGATCATTTTGCCAAAGCTATTCAATATAAACCAAATGATGTTTCTAAAGAGATTGAAAATTGGTTTCAGGGAATTCTTTGTGTTGAGTCGCAGCTGCGTGAATTATTAAAAGAGCTTGGGGTTAAATCATTTGGTCAAGAAGGTGATTTATTTGATGCACATCAACACGAGGCCATTGCTTCTCGATCAGATCCTTTAAAAGAAGAAGGTGTTATTCTTGAGGTTCAACAGGTTGGTTGGAAGCGGGAAGAAAAAGTTTTACGTCCTGCTAAAGTTATTATCAATAAAATTTCTGATTCCGATTCCTAAACCATAACTCCCTAATCCATTGCTTTCTTACTTTTCAATTCCTTATTCTTAATTTATTTTTTATGTCGTCTCTTATGCGTTGGTCTCCATTTTTTCCTTCTGATCCATTTGAAGATTTTGATGAATTATTTACACATGGTTCCCATTTTCTTCCAGCGGTTGATATGTATCAAACACAAGATGCTATTACTGTAGAAATACCTCTTGCGGGAATTGATCCTGAAAAAGTAGAAATTTTTATTGAAGATGGCATGCTTCGTATTCAGGGAACTTCTTCACAAAAAACAGAGGTAGAAGATCAAGAGTATTTGCGAAGAGAGATTCGTCATGGATCTTTTTCTCGATCTATTCCTTTACCAACTTCAGTTCGTGAAGATGAAATTCGAGCTGTTTCAGAAAATGGAATGCTTAAAATTAATTTACCTAAACAAGGAAAAGAAACAAAAAAACCAGTTAAAATTACAGTTAAACCTAATTAGTTAAATTTATTCTGTTGTATGTCGAAAATTCTTGGTATTGATCTTGGTACCACTAATTCCTGCATGGCCATCATGGAAGGAGGACAGCCTAAGGTGCTTGAAAATAAAGAAGGAGCTCGAACAACCCCTTCAATGATAGCGGTTACAAAAACCCAAGAGCGTCTTGTTGGTATGCCTGCCAAGCGTCAAAGTGTTACTAATCCGGAAAATACTTTATTTTCTATTAAACGTCTTATTGGAAGACGTTTTGAAGATCCAGAAGTTGAACGTGATTTAAAAATCATGTCTTATAAAATTAATAAACGTGGTGAAGGGGTCGAGTTGGTGATGGGAGATAAAGCTTATACACCAGAAGAAATTTCTGCTATGATTTTGCAAAAATTAAAAGCAGATGCTGAAGAAAAACTAGGAGAAAAAATTACAGAAGCTGTTATTACAGTGCCAGCTTATTTTGATGATGCCCAGCGTCAAGCTACAAAAGTCGCTGGTGAAATTGCTGGTCTTAATGTTCGCCGTATTATTAATGAGCCTACAGCTGCGGCTTTGGCTTATGGTTTTGATAAAAAAGCTGGTCAGCAAATTCTTGTATATGATTTGGGTGGTGGAACATTTGATGTTTCTGTCCTTGATGTTTCTGAAGATACTGTTGAAGTGAAATCAACCAATGGGGATACTCATTTAGGTGGAGATGATTTTGATCGGATTATTATTGATTGGATTATTGATGAATTTAAAAAACAAGAAGGAATTGATCTTTCAAAAGATCCTTTAGCTCTACAGCGAATTAAAGATGCAGCTGAACGGGCGAAAATTGAACTTTCGACTTCTCAACAGACCGAGGTTAATCAACCATTTATTACCAGTGACGCAAACGGCCCAAAACATTTAGTTCTTTCATTTACTCGTGCTAAACTTGAAGAACTAGTTCAAGAATTAGTTGAGAAAACACTTGGTCCTGTTAAAGCCGCTTTAGAAGATGCAAAATTAAATAAAGAATCGATTCAGGAGATTGTGATGGTCGGTGGAATGACACGCATGCCACTTGTGCAAAAGAGAGTGGAAGAATTTTTTGGAAAAAAGCCACATATTGGTGTAAATCCAGATGAGGTGGTTGCCCTAGGT
The DNA here is from genome assembly GCA_002791255.1 of Candidatus Uhrbacteria bacterium CG_4_9_14_3_um_filter_36_7. Classification (GTDB taxonomy): domain Bacteria; phylum Patescibacteriota; class Patescibacteriia; order UBA9934; family GWF2-40-263; genus UM-FILTER-36-7. The sequence goes on along the minus strand of PFWS01000027.1, from coordinate 240 downwards.
GCCGCTGTTCAGGCAGGGGTACTTTCTGGTGATGTCAAAGATGTGCTTCTTTTAGATGTAACCCCTCTTTCGCTTGGAATTGAAACCTTAGGTGGGGTTATGACTGCACTTATTGAGCGCAACACAACCATCCCAGCTAGTCGAAATCAGGTCTTTTCAACAGCAGCCGATCAGCAAAATACTGTAGAAATTCATGTGCTTCAAGGGGAACGTCCCATGGCTGCTGATAATAAGACGCTT
>PFWS01000051.1 GCA_002791255.1 Candidatus Uhrbacteria bacterium CG_4_9_14_3_um_filter_36_7 | reverse complement strand
CGCGAGCTGTATCGATTTCTTCCCCATTTGGATTAACAAGAATACTGACACTAAACACTTCCCCGGTTTGAACACTTTTTTCAGTCGGGGATAAAGACATGGTTGCTGCCTGAGCAGCATAAGCCGTAGTGACCATGCCAAAGGCCCAAAGGCCTATCAGTAAGACGGCGAACTTTTTCATAAATCTTAAAAAATTTTAAGAACGTATAATTTAGAAAAAAAATTTCCTTTATTGTATCATAGAGAAAAAATACGTACGACGTTTTATTGTGGATAGAAATAAAATTTGTTGTTCTTAAATCTGTTCGTGTGTTTTATTTTTTTCATTGATAAAAATTTAAACAAGATGTAAGTAAAAAAAATAAAATTAAAAAAAATAAAAATAAATTAATATTTAAAAGTTTTAATTTAAAATTTCAATCAGATTGTTTTCTAGATATGTCTAGACTAGCACAGACAAATTTTAAAAATATTGAAAAAAAGATTTCTTTTCTTTCTATTTTTTTCAAAACATTTCCTTATGGAAATATCTACCTGGTAGGTGGAGCTGTGCGAGACCTTTTTTTAAATCGAAAAACAAATGATATTGATTTAGTAATCCAACATGTTCCAAAAAATAAACTTGAATTATTTCTACAAAAGTATGGGAATCTATACTTTGTAGAAAAAAAATTTGGTACTTATAAATTTATTTTTAAAAATAATCCAGACTTAATTTTTGATATAGCTCTTCCACGCACAGAAGAATCTCTTTCAACAAGTAGGGGTGGATATCGTGAATTTTCGATCAAAAGCCAAAAGGATCTTCCAATTGAAAAAGATTTATCTAGACGAGATTTTACGATCAATGCAATGGCCTATAATTTGCGTTTAAAAAACCTCATTGATCCTTTTAAAGGAAAACAAGACCTTCAAAAACACCTAATTAGATCGGTTGGTGATGCAAAGCAACGTTTCAAAGAAGATCATTCGCGTGTTTTACGCGCAATTCGTTTCGCCTGCGAACTTCAATTCTCTCTCTCTCGATCAATGGTGCAAACCATAAAAAATTTTAGTGTTCAAATAGATGAAAAAAATTTTCAGGTTTCAAAGGAAATAAAAGCTCGAGAATTTATAAAAAGTTTTTTCTCAGATCCTATACAAAGCATTTGTTTATTTGAACGGTTCGATCTTTTAAAATATGTTTTTTCGATTCCCTTCTCTTTTCAAAAAAAGACGATCAAAAGATTAAAAATACTCCAACAAAAAAAAGCACCCCTTAGCTTGCTTCTTGTTGGTTTAATATTTGATTTGCCGTCCCAAGAGCAAACTATTATTATTCGCGAGTTACGTTTTTCAGGATTTCCAACTAATTGCCCCCTTTATATAAATCAAAAAGAAATTAATTGGCTTCTTGCTGCTACTTATTCTCTTAAAACAACTAAAATTACGGATCTATCAAATGTTGAGTTTGAAAAATGTTTTCTTGCACCACCATCGGCTTTGCTGCTTTTGCTGCTTCAGGCAGAAAAAGAGTCAAATCCCAAACAAATAGATCCAACTGTTTACCAAATACAAAAGCGCATTAATGAACTCTATCGAATAACAAATACTCCTAAAGGAAGCTTGATTGCGCCTCTTATAACCGCCTTAGATATACTTCAATATCTTCCTGATCTTCCAAAACATCAAATAGGAAAATGCTTGCTTATAGTGCGTGAAAAACAACTACAAGGAACCTTTAAAACCCGTGGGCAAGTTCTTAGGTGGCTTAAATCACAGAGTTGACCCAAAGAAAAAACATGTTATGATAAGCACACGAAAATAAAGGGCGATTAGCTCAGTTGGTTAGAGCGCCACATTGACATTGTGGAGGTCAGTGGTTCGAGCCCACTATCGCCCACCATCAAGAGTTCCACCAAAAAGGTGGAATTTTTGTTTTGGGCGAAAGGAGCTTGTTTACGGTATATGTTAGCGATTTTGATGATGTGTATGCGGTTCAAACTTTGGGGAGACCATTTGGTCGATTTGAGGTGATTTTAGAAATTTTATGGCTTAGATTAGATGATAAAGACCTTTTGGTTTGTGGTTCGAACTTTGAGCAGGTTGTGGCACTTTTTAACAGGTTAATTGGCTAGAGCAAATAGAGCTGGTTGGATTGTTTCTTCTTCCTCCACCTCTTTTATCTCCCCGCTCAGCATTTTTATTAACAGATTGCCAATATGATAGGATAGGTTAACTGGGACTGCGTTTCCAATTTGTTTATATTGCTGTGCAACTGATCCAGAAAACTTCCAATTATCTGGAAAAGTTTGAATGCGAGCATATTCCCTTACTGATAATGGTCGCGTTTCTACAGGGTGGCATCTTTCAGTTTGTTTTTGAGCGGGACTGCAGGTTAATGTGAGTGACGGTTCATCCCAAGAAAGACGTCGTGCCATACCAGTTTTCCCACCCCCCATATAAAAACTTGCTCCCATGTATTCCTTTTGCAATTTTTCAGGTAAATCTCTCCAGTAACCACCTGCTGGAATTAACTCCATAATTTTCTTTTTATTTTTTGGGTATTCTTGCCCCTCCGATTTCGGGCAATTATACAGAGCCTCTTTGAGACTTAGAACATAATCGCGTTCTTTTGGAAAAACGATTGGAATTTTAAGATCATTTCTTACCCCGATAATTATAAGACGCTCCCTTTTTTGTGGAACATCAAAATAATGGGATTTCAAAACCTTATACTTTACTTTGTAGCCTAAATCTTCTAATACCAAAACCATCGTTTTTAATGTTCTTCCATTATCATGCGTAAGCAATCCTCTAACATTTTCCCCAATTGCAATTTTAGGTCTTACTTCTTTCACACACCTAGCAAATTCAAAGAACATTGTCCCGCGAATATCCTCAAATCCCATTTTATTTCCAGCAGAAGAAAAAGCCTGGCAAGGAAAACCTCCCTGAACAATATCTGCTTGTCCTGCAAAAAATTTAAGCTCACGAACATCACACTCGATCACATTCCAGTCTGGTCTATTCGTTCTAAGTGTGGAACATGCGTGCTTATCCCACTCATTCAGTAGCACATGCTTAATGCCTGCATTTTCCATTCCAAGGGCTGTACCACCAGCACCAGCAAATAACTCAATCACGCTATATTTTGATTTATTTTTATTTTTTAAAATTTTATAACGATTTTCGCTGTTATTATTCCCTAGACGACTTTGAATACGATTCAATTCATCAATGCTAAAAATTCTGGCATTTCGAGTGTCTCTTTTTGCCATAATCAATCCCTTTTTATCCCATCTACGAATAGTATCAATCGATATACCAATTTTTGTCGCAGCTTCACCCGCAGTAAAATATTGTGAAATTGTACTCATAAAAAAATAGTGATCATTAATTTACCACTATTATATCAGTAACCATTACCTATGCAAGGGTTATGAAACATCAAACGCCTTGGCAAATAGGGCAAGGTATTTTCTTGCCTCCTTTTTATCAAATTTATATGGGAAATTATCGGTAATAATATGAGGTAAAACTTCAAATAACTCTTGTAAAGCAGAAGCGTTACCAGTCATAAGTTTATAAAAACTTTTTCCATCAATGATTCTAATCTTTTGATTGGAAGGGCGTCTTCTATTGGTTTTATTGTCTGAAGGCACGAAGGGTTTATCGTAAACTTTTTTGTTTGGTGGAATTATTTCAACATAATACCCGACAAATCCTTCAAACTCAGGGTTTTTCAGTTTTCCTTTAATTGCATCATATATTTCAACTTTATGATTTCCCTTCGTGGTATTGAACTTGTTTTTGATTTCAGCAATGATTTTCTTTTTTCTATTACAAATGTCTAATCCGCCACCAGCCCCCATATTCTCACAGCCAGTAATGTTACCTAAAATGTCTTGATGAAAATCACCTATCGCGTTTTGCATTGTTTTTTGAATTTGTCTCACCTTTTCTGACTTAATCCAGTCGTTATATGGAACACAATGTGTAATTCCATCAAATAAAGCGGAGAATGGATCAAGTACATTCTTATATAATTTCAAATCAACGCTTTTTTCAGCGCTTTCAATTTTTTGAATTACTTTTTTAATAGCCGTTAGTAACTCCTTATCGGAAATAAATTGAAGGTATGGCATGATATTTTTTCAAACAGTAACGTTTGAATTATATCAAGCTTTGGGAAAAAGAACATCTTAATCTGAGATTGACTCTCCTGTAGTGGTTTTCACCTCCTCCACAAACCCCTCCATCATCCCCAAATTATCTTTCAGCCAGATATACCACCCCAAAAAATCCTCCTCTAAAAGCCGCCAATTCACCCGATACCATATTGCAGACTCGTCTTCCAGAATCTCCGAAAAGGGTGTATTCTCAGCTAAGTTAGACCATTTGGTCGGCGGTTCGAGCTCTGACCTTTTGGTTAACGGTTCAATTCTTGCGTAGGAACCCCCACCATCAAGAGTTCCACCAAAAAGGTGGAATTTTTGTTTATATAAAATAGTTTTTCTTATTGAACACCCCTTTTCTGCATTATGAATATAAATCAGAATATATAGACAACAAGTAAAAAACTCATCTTACTCGCTCATTCCTCATTACACCACTAGTATTTACTTCCACTAGATCATGCAAAACATAAAATATAATGAAACATTAAATTTTTTCTAATCTCTCCCAATCAACATCTTAAACTCTAAAACGACACACATCTCATCTTGAACATAATTACCTGAAACCGACAAAAAATTCCACCAAAAAGGTGGAATTTTTTTAACAGAAACGAAATCGAAAATCTATTGTAAAACACTATCTAAGGTTGCTTTTATAGAATCATAAGGAAGTGCTCCTTTTATCTCCTGAACATTACCGTTTTTATCCACCAAAAATGAACCTGGTGTTCCGCTTACCCCAGCAGAAGCTCCCTCACTCATGTCTTGCTCAACACGTGCTTTATATTTTTCTGATTGCAA
>PFWS01000031.1 GCA_002791255.1 Candidatus Uhrbacteria bacterium CG_4_9_14_3_um_filter_36_7 | reverse complement strand
TAAGAAGTTCACTACCAACACAGCCCTTTTGTGTGCTAATAGCCCAAAGCAAATGTTTGGGACAAACTTCGGATTCATGATTTTCAACAACAAAACAAAGAGCACGGGTGAGGGCTTCTTTTAAATGAGTAGTAAAACTATTAATAAGTTCTTGTGAAGGCATAAGGTTATGACATCATGAGTCGTAATTTTTTAATCCGTTCTTCAATAGGAGGGTGTGTTGAAAACCAAGATTCAAATTTTTTGCTTACATGTGGATCAAAGGGATTGGCAAGAAATAAATGGGCAGTGGCATGATTAGCGCGTTTAAGTGGGCGATCATGAGCCGCGATTTTTTCAAGAGCCCGAGCAAGTCCTTCTGGATAGCGTGTCATTAGAGCTCCGGAAGCATCTGCTAAATATTCACGGTTTCGACTAATCGCAAGTTTTATTATTTCCGCAATGAAGGGTGATAGAATAGCCAAAATAATACCTATTATCATGAGAATTACCGTTGCTTGTCCTTCTCGTCCCTCACGCCTTGAAAAAAAGAAGCTACGCATAAGAAAATCAGAAAGCAAAACAATAAGTCCAAATAGAACCACAATAATAGTCATGACTCGAATATCGTAATTTTTAATATGCGATAACTCATGTGCAATTACTCCTTCAAGTTCTATTTTTTCCATGATAGACAACAACCCTGTGGTAACAGCAACAGAGGCATGGTTTGGATCTCGACCAGTTGCAAATGCATTAGGGGATGGATCTGTTATAATATAAATCGCTGGAGTAGGAAGACCAGCACTTATCGCAAGATTTTCTACTAGACGATAAAGTTCTGGATGGTCTTTTGATTCAATACGCTTTGCTCCTGAACTTGCAAGAGCCACACGATCAGCTTGGAAAAATCCAAAGAAACTTATAAAAAGGCTTATCATGATTGCTACAAGAACTCCCCCATAAATATTTTCATAGAAATATCCAAGCAAAGCTCCAAGAATAAGAATGATCAAGGTAAAAATAAAAATAAGAAATACTGTTTTTCTTTTGTTTGATTCAATTTGAGAATACATGTCATTTAAAATTTAACTTGGGGAGTAGCTTCTGTTTCTGGTGGAGCATCATAGAATTCTTCTTTAGCAAACCCAAATAATTGTGCCACGATATTGGATGGAAAAGATTCAATGGCAATATTGAAATCACGCACATTAGCATTATAAAAACGTCTGGCTGCTTGAATTTTATCTTCTGCATCAGTGAGATTTTGTTGTAAATCAAGAAAATTTTGTGAAGCTTGAAGAGATGGATAATTTTCTGAAACCGCAAACAAGGATTTTAATGTTTCTGTAAGCATGTTTTCAGCCTTAGCATGTTCTTTGGCTGTCTGAGCCTGCATGGCCTGTGATCGAGCCTCTGTCACCTTTTGAAAAACATTTTGTTCGTGTGTGGCGTATCCTTTCACTGATTCGACTAAATTTGGAATCAGATCATAGCGTCGTTTTAACTGAACTTCAATATCAGACCATGCTTCTTTTACTCGATGACGAAATTTTACTAAGGTATTGTATAGAGCAATAAACCAAATGATACCAAGCACAAGAACAATGAGAATAATCCAAAAAAGAAGAGATTCCATAAAATATAGAGTGACGATTGAACAAGATTTTTATATACTTAGATCTTACGAGATTGCTTATAAAATGTCAAAAATGTTAAAAGATATGAACATTTCAAAAGAAGTATTTCGGGCTTATGATATTCGTGGAATCGTAGGCGAGCAAATCCACGAAGAATTTGCCTATAAACTTGGTCAAGTATTTGCTCAGTTACTACAACAAGAATGTCAAAAAAAGGATCTTCAAATAGTGATTGGCAAGGATATGCGTACTTCTTCAGAGTCATTGCAACAAGCACTTATGAAAGGCTTGATTGATTCAGGGGTGCATGTGCTTGATATTGGTCTTGTATCCACCCCTGCTTTTTATTTTGCTGTGGGTCATTTAAATGCAGATGGGGGTATTATGGTTTCTGCATCTCATAATCCTGCTAAATACAATGGATTTAAAATGACTCGTTCAAAAGCTGTGCCTATTGGACAAGGAAGCGGTATGGAAATACTTAAACAGGGTATGTTACAAGAGACAAATTTATCAAGAGATTTATCTGGTATTTATGAAGAAGTCTATGACTCAATTCCAAAGTTAGCTACATTGGCAGAAATTGATTTTATTAAACCTGAATCGATTAGACCTTTTCGTATTGTTGCAGACACAGCCAATGGAATGGGAGCGCAATATCTTGATCTTCTTTTTTCAAAAATTGAAGCAGATCTCATACGTCTCTATTGGGAATTTGATGGAAGTTTCCCAAATCATGAAGCAGATCCCTTAAAAGAAGAAAACCTTGCTCATTTAAAAAAACGTGTACTTGAGGAAAAAGCAGATATTGGTATTGCTACGGATGGAGATGGAGATCGAGTTTTTTTTGTTACAGAAAAAGGAGAAGTTGTGGAACCAGCTATTGTGCGATCAATTCTAGCAGAAGTGATGCTACGAAAATTTCCAGGCGGTAAGGTTTGTTTTGATGTGCGTCCTGGTCGGATTGCTGATGATACAGTATTGCTTTTGGGTGGAAAAATTTTAAGAACACCAGTTGGTCATGCATTTATTAAAACCAAGATGAAAGAGCAAGGTGCTATTTTTGCTGGTGAATCATCTGGGCACTATTACTATGCATTCCCTCAGGGTTTTTATGAAGGGCCAGTAACTGCTATTGTATCGATTTTAGCTGAATTAACCCGAACCGGAAAAACGCTTAGTGAACTTATTCAACCAAAAAGAATCTATGCACATTCAGGAGAAATAAATTTTACTATTGAAAACAAACAAGAAGTAATAGAAGCAATAGTTAAATATTATCGTGACGGAATTATAACAAATATTGATGGGGTAAGTATTGAATATCCTGATTTTTGGTTGAATGTTCGCGCCTCAAATACAGAGCCTATTTTACGTTTAAATTTAGAAGCAAAAAATCATAAAATTATGGAAAAAAGACGGGATGAAATGATAGGGTTTATTGAACAGGTAGGCAAAACCAGTTAAAATATAGTTTATTATTTTTATATGTTTTTTACGATTATTATTTTTCTTTTACTTTTATCCATACTTGTTTTTGTTCATGAATTTGGTCATTTTATTACGGCCAAAAAAATGGGTATGAAAGTGGAAGAGTTTGGTTTTGGATTTCCTCCACGTTTATTTGGAATAAAACGAGGAGAAACCATTTATTCGATCAATTGGATTCCGCTTGGTGGGTTTGTCAAAGTAAAAGGTGAATCAGGAGAATTTAAAGAGGAACAAGATAGCTTTGCAAGCAAGCCTGTTTGGAAACGATTTATTGTTTTAGTGGCAGGTGTTGTTATGAACCTTATTCTTACAGTTGTATTACTTTCTATTGGTTTTTGGATAGGTATTCCTTCGGTTGTTCATAAAGATCTCCCAGCTTCCGTAGATATTAATGATAAAGCAATACGAATTATTTCTGTTTTGCCACAAAGCCCAGCGGATCAATCTGGTATGCAGATGGGAGATAAGCTCATCTCCATTGATGGACAGACATTTGAAGATGCAGACGGTGCAAGATTATTTATTGAAGAAGCACAAGGGCAAGAATTATCAATGGTTTTTTCTCGTGCAGACGAGCAAAAACAAGTTTTTGTAAAAGCTGAGTTTTTACCAGAAGTTGGTAAATCCGCTCTTGGTATTGGGCTTGTACAAACTGCTCTAATTTCTTATCCTTGGTATTTAGCCATTGGAGAAGGAATCACTTCAACAGCAGTGCTTACTTGGGAAATTTTGAAAGCATTTGGTAATTTGCTTGGTAATATTATTATCCATCAAGAAGTTTCCATGGATGTTTCAGGGCCAGTTGGTATTGCGGTTATGACTGGAGAAGTGGCTGCTCTTGGACTTAATTATTTAATTCAATTTGCCGCTTTACTTTCATTAAATCTTGCTATTTTAAATATTCTGCCATTTCCAGCTCTTGATGGAGGAAGGGTTCTTTTCCTTTTGATTGAAAAGTTTCGAGGGCGAGCAGTGAGTGAAAAAGTTGAAGGAGCTATTCATAATCTTGGATTTTTGTTACTAATGCTGCTTGTGGTGTTAGTTACATATAGGGATATTGTTAAGTTGTTTGTTTCCTAAAAACTTTTTCTAACTCTATGCGTCAACAATTTGAAAAAATAAAAAAAGAATTTGAGGAAAATCTTCACTCGCTCAAAGATTTTTTTGTTTTAGAAGATATACGGACAAAATTTTTAGGTCGAAAAGGAGAATTATCAAATCTTATGAAACAGCTCAAGGATGTGGCAGAAGAAGAACGCCGTGAGCTTGGAAAAATAGCTAATGAAATAAAAGAAACCATGGAATATGCTTTTTTAAAAAAGCAACAAGAACTTGAAATTAGCCTTAAACAAGAGCGTCTTAAAAATGAATGGATTGATATTACAGCTCCAGGCAAATTTCCCTTGGAAGGGCATTTACACCCTGTTACCCAAGCTATGAATGAAATTACGGATATTTTTTCTAGAATAGGATTTATTCGTGTTCAAGTTCCAGAAATTGATTGGGATTATTATACCTTTGAAGCTCTTAATATGCCCAAAGATCATCCGGCGCGAGATAATTGGGAAACTTTTTTTGTTGATCTTCCAACTGGAGAAAAAGGAAAGATAGTTGCTGTGCCACACATTTCTAATATGCAAGTGCGCATTATGGAAGCTTGGGGAGCGCCACTACGAGCTCTTTATATTGGTCGGGCATATCGGCGTCAAAATGATCCGTCTCATTTACCTATTCATCATCAATTTGAAATTCTTATGGTTGATGAAGGAGTAACACTTGCCAATCTTAAAGGAGTGATTGAATATTTTGTTCATGAATATTTTGGTGCTGATCGTCAGATTCGTTATCGACCACACCATTTTCGTTTTACTGAACCAAGTTTTG
>PFWS01000039.1 GCA_002791255.1 Candidatus Uhrbacteria bacterium CG_4_9_14_3_um_filter_36_7 | reverse complement strand
TCTTTTTGTTACCAAATTTAGCTAAATTATTTTATATTAATTTGATTTTAAATAAAAATAATGTAATATTATTTTTAGTTTAGTTCTCTGTATATCACTCTAAAAGAAAGATTTTTGAAAATGAAAGATGAATACAAATCTGTTAAAGAGATAATGCCGTGCGATCCGACAGATCTCACTATCAAGCCCTATATCCTCCCCTGTACCCTAGAAAAACTGGAGCGGGAAGAAGCAGCCGCAAGACTGTTGATCCACTCCCAAAGCCCGTTTATGTACCTTATGCCTTTTTTATCTATTAAACAGTTCCTAAAAAAAAGACCCGGGTTGTGCCGTCTGCACTCCCCAGGTCTCGTATTATTCGTCAGGAAGGGGCTTGAACATAAATCCGTAGTCGTCTTCTATCATAAAAACTCTGCCCCCCCCTTCACAGACGAACCACGTAACCCCATTCTCATCACTTATCCGCGAAATCACTTGCACTCTGTCATCGTCATCATCTACAAATTCATTTTCCAACATCTTACCACTTTTGATTTCGTATGACTCTTCAAAACCAAATTCTATCCGATACCCCATCACTCCTATTTTCATAAAAACTATATTCCCCCCGCTTGCAACAATACAAAGAGGGCTTTGTTGATCATCACCAAAAATTTTCTGTCCCTCCAAAGGGGTGGACAGTCTCACTTCAACTCCCTCCTCATCATTAAAACTGATCCAATTTTTTACTTTTAACCCACCGCCCTCTTCTACCACAAAAGTAAAGTATAACGCCACATTGCCCCTTACTACTTTCATTTTACCTCCGTTTTCAATTCCGTTTTCAATAAAGAAACTCTAGTCTTTATACCCAAAAAATAAGAATTTGTCAATATATTATAACTTAAATTATTCTTGAGAAAGTGAGCTTGCTTGGGATAATGTACTTCCTTTTTTCCTTTTAAATTCACGTAAAATAGGATGAAGAGCCATAAGCAAAAACATGCTAAGTGCGGCCACTAAAAAACTTGTCTCAAAAATATGAATAAAAAATAATAAAATGCCAAATAAAAGCATTTGAAAAAACATGGAAATTAAATTGCGATACATGGAAGCAGAAAGAGTGTCACCAACTTCCCCTTTTTCACAAATGGAACTTTCCAAAGGAATACTAATTAAAATAGTAAACAACCCAACAAGTACAACACTTAAATAGTAAAAAATTGGTTGACTTATAAAAATTCTTAAAACCCAGACAAGCAAAAGTAAAAAACTTCCCAAAAAAATTACCTTATTGCGCTGCTGTTTTTTTATTTTGCCTGCATAAAAAGTAAAAAGAATTGTGGTAAGTGAAATAATGATTGGTAAAAAAGCAATCGAACTAATCGAGCTAAAAAGCAAATAAATAAATACCGGCCAAATAATACTTTCGGCTGCATTATGAATTCCTAAAAATCCAATGGAAATATAATCCCTTCGTTTATCAGCTGTTTTAAAAAATGTTTGAATCGATTCAGATGATTTATTAGGTTTATCAAGTAAATGTTTCATCTTAAATAAAGGAATAAGCGAGGCCATAAGAATCAGAAGACTTATGGCGATTAATACTTGCTCATGAAAAAATAGGAGAATAACCGCCCCAAATGCTGGAGCAAGCATACTGGCCAGTTGACTGACTATATAGACTCCGCTAGTTTGCTTTGAAACATTCTTTTTTTGACTCGTACTTTTAATAAATAAATAATAATAGGAAACCCAGTAAAAAGCATCATAAGAAGCCGCAAGTCCGCTTAAGATAATCAAGCTGTTTTGACTCACAAGCGAAGCTGATTGAAGATGGGAGAGATAGATAAAAAACCCAACTGAAAAAAGTAAGCCAATCATCATGGTCAAACGGGCTCCTATTTTCTTCACAAAAAAACGAGCAGGGAAATTCAGTGGAACATCTATAAGATTAAAAAGAAAATAGTAAAAAATTACTTCTGGAAGAGAATATCCTATCTGCAATAAAAAAATAGGAATAAAAATAGCTACTAAAGAACGAGAAAAAACATGCAACCAAATAGAAAACTCAAAGAACCAAAAATCAGAATGAACTTTGCGGTGTAATTGAAAATGGTGATGAGTATAAAAAAGCTGCATAAAAAAAGATTTTTTATTCTAACATATTGCCATTATTGTTTAAAACAAAAAAGTCGTATATTGGCATATTTAATAGATTTGTCATAAAATATTTTAAACTATTTAAAACACTATGGAATCAACACCACCAAAAACTATTACTACTGGTATAAAGACACAAACGTTTTTTTTACTTATTGGGGTTACTATTCTTTATCTGAGTTTTCTATTAAAAAATCCTTCGTATGTTTGGATTGATACTTGGTTCATGATCGAAATATTCATTTTGACCCTTTTAACGCGCACTATCAGTATTCGCTCTGGATTTAGTCTGTTTTCTCAAGGGGTTTTAATAAGCGCTATGCTTACTCTTCTCTTCTATCGCCTGATCACTTTTATCGGTCTACAAGATAGCGTCAGTGGAGAAATGATTGTCGTTATTTTTGAGGAATTAATTAAATTCGCTCCCGTGGCTTTAGCTGCTTTTTTGTTTTATAAACGCGAAAAAATTCGATTCAATCTGTCTGATTTTCTCTTCCTTTCGGTTATGTGTGCAGCAGGTTTTAGTTTATTTGAAAAAACATTTTGGCAAGGAGTTTCTTTCCCTTTCACTTATGGACCACATCTTGGAAATATTTATTTTTTCTCAGACGCTCTTGGTATTTATGTAAACAGTGAACCATTTGGCTATATTGGCCATGCTGCTGCAACAGGGCTTGTTGGAATGGGGGTTGGTCTTGGGTTGTGGCTTAAAGCACAGAAAAAAACATTTTGGTGGATTGTTCCAATCTTTGCTTTTATGTGGGTCACCACTGAACATCTTTTATCTAATTTATATTATGTTGATGGAAGAGAAACACTTCTTTCTCTTGGTGGAGGAATGCTTACTCCCTGGATTTTTATTTTTGCATTTGCTGTCATCTTATATATTGATATTAAAAATCTACGTACCTTTCTTACAAAACATCCAGAAGAACAGGCTCTCTTAAAAAAAGATCGTCAGGATTTTTTTAAAACTCTTAAGGAGAAAAAATTTGATTATCAAAAAACACATGCTCTTATTATTAAACTTAGGGCTATTAATTCATTTGCCTTTGAAGAATCTTTAAAAAAATAAATATATATGATTCCTTTTGAATTTCTTAATGATCTTTTTCATAATATTGGCTCTGCAGCTCAAGATGCTGGAACACAAGGTTGGTTACCTGAAGCGATTGGTGGAATTTTAGGAGGATCTGGTGGTATTCTAAAAAATGCAGTTCATCAAAAAATTGAAGAAAATCAAGCCAGCCAAACGAATGAACAAAAATTAAAAGAACGAAGTCAAAAACTCTGGTAGAAATTTTAAAGAAAATAGATGGATAAAAACAAGCAAAGCAATAACCAATTGAAAACGAGTTTTGCGTGTTTTGTGACGAAAAATAAACATACCAAGAATGGATCCGATCGATCCTCCTAAAAAAGTAACAAAATATAAAATATTCTCAGGCACACGCCAATCAGAAGAAATTGACTGAATTTTATCAAACCCAAATAAAAGAAATGAGGCAATATTAAGAGCTATAAAAAGATTTATGATCATCAAACTATCTTCAATTGTAAGATAATAAGAAAGATCAAAAATAAAGGTAAAAAAAAGAAAACTAGCTAGAACAAAAAAAATCCAAATAAACCATGAAAAGCGATAAACCAGTAGATGATTTGGATATTTCATAACTATTGAGGAAAGAGGGTTTGTTCAATCATCTCTTTTAGTGCCTCAAGACCATTTCCATGGGTCGCAGAAACAAAAACCTTTGGCCAATCATGGTCATCTTTTTTTATGGATACTTTTTGAAAATTTTTGAGATCTTTTTTGCCAAGACCATCGATTTTATTAAATACAAGAATTCTTGGTTTAAGATCAAGCCCAAGCTGCTCTAAAATTTTTTCAACTACTTCTATTTTTGGAATCCATTTTGTATCTTGGCTATCAATCACATGTAATAAAAGATCGCTATCCATAGCTTCAGATAGGGTCGACTCAAAAGCATGAATAAGTTCTGGTGGCAGATTTTGAATAAATCCAATAGTATCAGAAAGTAATACTTTCTTTTGAGTATTTGCAAGAAAAAGCTGACTAACTCGTGTATCAAGAGTGGCAAACAATTTATTAGCCACATATTCTTGACTACCAGTCAGTGCATTTAAAAGACTCGTCTTTCCAGCATTTGTATAACCAACAAGCGAGACTGTTTTAAATTGTTGACGCTTACGGTGTAGACGATGATTAGCACGGACATTTGTATATCGAGTTAATTTCTCTTTTATTTTCAATTCTTGAGTTTGTAAATGTCGTTTCATAATCTGCGTATTTTGCTCCCCAATTCCAACAGTTCCAATTCCTCCGGCTTGTCGAGAAAGCTCCATACCCATACCAAAAATACGCGGCCCCATATGACGAATGCTTGCAAGTTCAATTTCAAGACGAGCTTCTGTTGTTCTTGCGTGTTTAGCAAAAATTTTCAAAATTAAATCAACACGATCCCAAACGTCAATTTTTGCTCCACGCAAAATTTCTTGAAGTTCGTAAATTTGTCTGGATTTTAAAATATTATTTACAATAACCAAAGTAACTCCAAGTTCCTGACCTTCCCTTAAAATATCTTGAACCTTCCCAGGACCAATAAATGTTTTTGTATGTGGTCGAAAACGTCGTTGATGTGTTTTTACTACCACAATACCTCCATAGGTTTCTACAAGATCTTCTAATTCTTCTAGACGATCAAGACTTTGTTGTTTGGTTATTCGCGGATGAATAATATCAATAAGAATAGCCTTTGTTTTTCTAAGAGGTTTGTTCATATTCGAGCCATTTTCCATACTGGCGAACAAGAAGTTCAGACGCTTTTAAAGGCTCAGCCATAATTTCTTTAACGATTTTTTCCATAC
>PFWS01000028.1:2714-24103 GCA_002791255.1 Candidatus Uhrbacteria bacterium CG_4_9_14_3_um_filter_36_7 | reverse complement strand
CCATTAGTCCAAACCTTCCTTGGCCAAAAATTCTCGATCTTTCACCTCCCAAAACTTGGAATCCAGGCCCCCAAAAGTGAACGGTTACTAAACACCTGGTGGTTGCACATAATAAAAAATATCCGAGGCGCAGGATATTCTGTCGAGAATGTTATTTGACCTATTTAGAAAAAGAAGGGTAATGATATGTCTAAAACCCCAAACAATTACGCTTTTATTGATGGACAGAATCTATATCTTGCTATCCAGTTTCTTGGATGGAAATTAGATTACAAACGTTTTAGAGTTTATTTAAAGGAGAAATATAAAATCAAAAAAGCCTATATGTTTATGGGTTTTCTTCCGGAAAACCAGGAACTTTATAATTTTTTACAAACAGTTGGTTTTATACTTATTTTTAAACCAATTGTGAGCAGTGATCACGGTTTCATAAAAGGAAATTGCGATGCAGAATTAGTACTTCAGGTGATGATTGATTTAAAAGATTATGATCAAGCATTAATCGTTACAGGCGACGGAGATTTTTATTGTCTTATAAAATATTTAGATGGAAAAAATAAATTACTTCGTGTACTAGCTCCTTCGAGTCGAAATTGTTCTTCACTTTTGCAAAAAGTAGCTGGAAAGAAAATGACCTTTGTAAGTGATTTACAAAAAAAGTTAGTCTATAAACAAAAAGAACCCCATAAGGACAAGACCTTATAGGGGGCTTTTTATCGTGACTACTTTATAAGAATAGCAGATAAATATTTGTTTGACAATATGTCTAGTACTCCCAATTACGATGCTAAAATTAAAGCAATCCTTGATGCCACAAAACCCGGTGAGCGGATTTGTGAACTGACGGGGGAGAAGTGGCAGATGAGCGAAGAAGAGATTGGCTGGTACAGGAGATTTAATATTCCACCTTCAAAAATATCTCCTTCAACCAACTGGAAACTTTTGGGATATTTTGATGCAAGCTATCAATTTTGGTGGAATAAACATTTTGAGACAGGAGAACCAGTTTTAAGTTTTCACCATCCAGGTTCTGGGATACGTGTTTTGCCAGATACTGAGTGGTATAATCGAGATTTTTCATCGATTACTTATGATTATAAAAAAGATAAATCTTTTTTTGATCAGATGAGAATTTTTGAAAAACAGATCCCTTTTTTAGCGACTTATAATGTAATCCCCCCAGAACATTCTTTAACCCTGGTTTCTTTAGGAGATAAAGATAGTTATTTTGTTTTTGCTTCAAAAAGTATCCATTGTTTTTATTCCACTTGTGCCACAGACTCAGAAGATTCATCGCTTATTTTTTTAGGAAAATCAATTATTAAAAGCCATCATGTTTTACACAGCGAACGTTTATTTAATTGTCGATATGTTAGAGAATCACGAGATTGTATGGATAGCTGTTTTCTTTTTGATTGTCGTAATTGTAAAAATTGTTTTGGAGCAACCAATAAGCGAAACCGAGAATATCTTTGGTTTAATGAGCAACTTTCTAAACAAGAGTGGGAGAAACGTCGGTCAGAAGTAGATTTGGGTAAACGAAGTATTGAACAAATGATGATAAAACAATTTGAATCACTTTTGCTTTTGGATACGGTTTGGCCAGAAAATTTTAATGAAAAAACAGAAAGCTCAACCGGTGAATATTTAACAAACGCTATTGATTGTTCCTCTTGTTTTTTTGCTGATGGGCGTTGTATTCATAACTATCAAACAACTTGGTTGTTTGGGGATAGTCAGGATAATGCCTTTGATTGGTGTCCATGTGATTCTCGAGGAACATGTTTTTGTGCCCTTGTTTATTTTTCAAATGAATTAAAATTTTGTTTCCGTTGTCGTTCTTGTGACACTTGTGAGTATTGTATGATGTGTACGGATTGTAAAAATTGTTTTGCTTGTATTGGGCTTTCTCATAAACAATTTCATATTTTCAATAAGCCATACTCAGAAGAAGAATATTGGAAACGAATCGATGAAATTAAATGCCTCATGCTTGATCGTGGTGAATATGGAAAATTTTTTCCACCTGAATTTTCAAGCGCTTACCCTCCAGAAGGTGGATCTGTTATTTATTGCGGAGTTGATGAAGCAGAATTATCTATTTTAGGTGGAAATAAGTTTGATCCAAATACAGAAGGTGCCACCAAGAAGGATTCAACTGATTTGTCAGTGATGCGTCAGATGGAAGAAGTTCCAGATTCAATTGATGATCTGATAGACGATTGGATCGGTGTACCTATTTATGATAAAAATGCTGGGCGGACTTTTTCTTTTTTAAAGCCAGAAGTGGAATATTATCGAGAGTTTCATCTTCCTCCACCCAATACTCATTTTATCCGTCGAGTTCATGAGGTTTCACAAGCTGGACAATTAGCAATTTTAGAAGATCATTTTTGTGCACAATGTAAAAAAACTATTTTAACCTCAAAAAATAAAAAATTTGCTCACCGAAAAATTTATTGTAAGTCGTGTTATCTTAAGTATTTAGAAGAAAACGGATAAACGATGTTTAATTATAATATGTCTAAAACTCCCAATTACGACGTCAAAGTTAAAGCTATTCTTGACGCTACCAAGCCCGGCGAGCGGGTTTGTGAATTGACGGGTGAAAAGTGGAATATGACCGAAGAGGAAATAGGTTGGTATAGAAAGTTTAATGTGCCGCCATCTAAATATTCTCCTAATACTCGTTGGAAAATATTAGCCTATTTTTCTACAGGTTTTCAATTTTGGTGGAATAAACATTTTGAGACAGGAGAATCAGTATTAAGTTTCCATCATCCAGCTACTGGTATACGAGTTTTACCAGATCAAGAATGGCTTGAGCGTGATTTTTCAAATGTTTCACTTTTATTAAGTACAGATCAATCTTTTTTTGATCAGCTTTATATTCTTACTCGAAAAGTTCCTTATCGAGCGACATATGATCTTGTTCCACCAGAACAAAGTATTTCATTGGTTTCATTAGGTGAGCAAGACTGTTATTTTACTCTTGGATCAAGAGGAAAGAGAAATTTTTTTTCCTGGGTCTGCATGGATGGTGAGAATTCATCTCTTGTTTTTTTATCTAATAACGTAGTAGATAGTCATCAAATTCTTCATTGCAATCGCATTTTTCAATGCAAATATTTGCGAGAATGTTTTGATTGTATGGACAGCTGTTTTCTTTTTGATTGTCGTAGTTGCCAATATTGTTTTGGAGCAAGTAATAAACGTAATCGGAAATATTTGTGGTGGAATGAACAACTTTCAAAAGAAGAATGGGAAAAACGTCGAGCAGAAGTGAATTTAGGAAAACGTTCAGTGGTTGAAGAATGTGAACAATCATTTGAAAAACTTCTTCTTGAAGATACTATTTGGCCAGAAAATTTTAATGAAAAAACAACTGATAGCACAGGCGAATATTTAAACGGAAGTGTTAATTGTTCACAGTGTTACTCAGCTGTTTCAGGTTCACTTTATAATTTTCGTTGCACATATTCTATTGGCTCTTGTTCTCATTGTGCTTTTTGTTGGGGGTCAAAAGATACTTCAGAAAGTTATTTTTCTGTCACAATTGCCGGATCAAATAAATGCCAATTTTGTTTTCGTTGTCCACAAAACGACACTTGTTACTATTGTCTTATGTGTGATAATTGCCAATACTGTTTTGGATGTGTTGGACTTCGACGAAAAAAATATTACATTTTGAATCAACCTTATACAGAAGAGAATTATTGGAAAGAGGTTGATAAAATAATGTGTAAGATGTTGGAAGATAACGAACATGGAGATTTTTTTCCGACAAAATTTTCTTCAACATATGGCCCAGAAAGCGGAGCCGCAGTGTATTGTGGATCTTCTGTGGAAGAGATTAGGCAACTTGGACCAAATAATTTTGATCCTAATGAGCAAGGTGCTACTCAGCGTAAAGAAATTGATCCAAAGCTTATTCGTTTGCGAACTGACATTCCAGATAGTATTGATGAATTAACAGACGATTGGATTGGTGTGCCAATTTATGATGAAGAAGCAAAACGGACATTTGCTTTTTTAAAACCTGAAATAGAGCATTATCGTTCCGTACATGTTGCTCCACCTAACACTCATTTTATACGCCGTACTAATAAAGCCTCTGTATTGGGTCAGCTGTGTAGTCTTGAAAAACGACTCTGTTCTAATTGTGCAAAGGAATCACTTGTTGCAAAATGTGAAAATTATCCTGATCGAAAAATTTATTGTAAGTCGTGTTATCTTAATTATTTAGAAGAACATGGATAAACTAAAAACTTATTTGCTTAGTTGAACTGTGATTTTGTAAAAAAGTCTTTTAAGTTTATAATTTCTCCATAATTATAATATCCAACCACCCAAACTAGACCGTTATGCCTTACGATCATCAAGCCATTGAAAAAAAATGGCAGAAAAAATGGGAGGAAGAACATGCCTTTGAAGCAGAAGATCAAAGCGATAAAGAAAAATTTTTTGCGCTTATTGAATTTCCTTATCCGTCTGGAGCTGGGCTACATGTTGGGCACCCACGTCCTTATACAGCTCTTGATGTGATCGCACGCAAGAGGCGTGCGCAAGGTTATAATGTTCTTTATCCAATTGGTTGGGATGCGTTTGGTCTACCAACAGAAAATTACGCGATTAAAACAGGAAGACCCCCAGAAGAAGTTACTGCGGAAAATATCGCTACATTTAAACGCCAAATTAAGAGCCTTGGTATTTCTTTTGATTGGTCTCGTGAGATCAACACCACAGATCCCGCCTACTACAAATGGACGCAGTGGATTTTTTTGCAGTTTTTTAAGCATGGACTCGCCTATAAAAAAGCCATGCCAATTAATTGGTGTTTATCTTGTAAAATTGGTTTGGCAAATGAGGAAGTAGTAAATGGAGCTTGTGAGCGTTGTGGTGGACAAGTGGAAAAACGTGAGAAATCCCAGTGGATGCTTGCGATTACTAAATACGCGGATAGTCTTTTGGAAGGATTAAAAGAAGTAGATTATATTCCACAAGCAAAAAGACAACAGGAAAATTGGATTGGAAAAAGTGAGGGAGCTTTGGTGAGATTTGATATTCAAAATGAAAGTGGAGAAATTATCCATGAATCATTAGAAGTTTTTACCACACGCCCAGATACTCTTTTTGGCGTTACTTATATAGTAATAGCTCCAGAACACCCACTAACACAAAGTTTAGAAGTTCAAAATAAAGAAGAAATTAAGGTTTATCAAGAACAAGCCAAAAATAAAACATTTATAGAACGTAGTGATGTAGCCAAAGAAAAGACAGGTATAGAAATAAAAGGGCTTCGAGCTATTAATTTGGTTAATCAGGAAAGTTTGCCTATTTTTGTTGCTGATTACGTTATGATGGACTATGGCACAGGAGCTATTATGGCTGTGCCCGCCCATGATGAGCGCGATTTTGAGTTTGCTCAAAAATACCACCTGCCGATTCGACAAGTGGTTGCCCCACATTTTATTGATCCAGATAATATACCCCATAAGGATAAGCCGGTCTGTCGACGAAAGACGGTTCATGTGATTATACGCCATCCTAAAGAAGATAAAATTCTTTTATTAAATTGGTTTTTTAATATAACACCAAGCCGTCCTTATCTTCACACGCTTATCATTGGAGGAGTTGAAGAAGGAGAAGATCTTGCTCAGGCAGCTATTCGAGAAGCTCAAGAGGAAACAGGTTATAAGCATTTTCGGTTTATTAAAGAGCTTGGTTTAGAGATCCATACCGAATATTATGCTGAGCATAAAGATGAAAATCGTTATGCTGAAATTAAAGTAGTTGTTTTACAATTAGAAGACGAAGAACAGGAGATGATAGCTCAAGAGGAAATGAGAAAACATGAGCTGATTTGGGTCGATGCCAAGGATGTGGAGGAATCGCTTAATGTTGTAGATGGTCCTCTTATTTTGAATTTGTATAAAAAAGGTTTTTATTCTTTTTGTGAATCAGGGATTGCTATTCATTCTAATTTTTTAAATAGTTTATCTACAGAAGAAGCAAAAGAAAAAATGATTTTGTTTCTTGAAGAAAAAGGACTGGGGAAAAGACAAACACAATATAAATTACGTGATTGGGTTTTTAGTAGACAACGCTATTGGGGAGAACCGATTCCACTCGTATATTGTGAAAATTGTGCAAATAAAAAGATTTTTAAATCAAAAGGAGAAGAACAAAATCCTGGTTGGATTCCTCTTGAAGAAAAAGAACTTCCTCTTAAACTTCCTCAAGTTAATAAATATGAACCGACTGATACAGGTGAATCCCCACTTTCAAAAATAGATGAATGGGTAAATGTTTCTTGTCCGCGTTGTGGAGGTATTGCCAAACGCGAGACAGACACCATGCCTAATTGGGCAGGATCGAGTTGGTATTTTTTACGCTATACAGATCCACAAAATCAAGAAGTTTTTGCAGGAAAAGAAAAATTAGCCCACTGGACTCCAGTCGACTGGTATAACGGAGGAATGGAACACACAGTTTTACATTTGTTATATTCTCGCTTTTGGAATCAGTTTTTGTTTGATATAGGTCTTGTACCAACAAAAGAACCTTATAAGAAGCGTACAAGCCATGGCATGATTCTCGCAAAAGGAGGAGAGAAAATGAGTAAATCAAAAGGAAATGTGGTAAATCCAGATGAAATTGTAAGCCAATATGGAGCAGATACAATGCGAACATATTTAATGTTTATGGGAGCATTTGATGCAGCTGTACAATGGGATCCTGAAGCAATTGTCGGAGTGCGTCGATTTTTAGAAAAAATATTAAATCTTCAAGAGATACTTAAAGAGCAAGAATCAGAAAAATTTACAAGAGCTCTTCATAAGACCATAAAAAAAGTAACAGAAGATATTGAGACAATGAAATTTAATACAGCTATTGCTCAAATGATGAGTTTGGTTAATCAAGCTCAGGAAGAGCAACAAATAAGTAAAACTTCTTACGAAAAATTATTGCAACTTTTAGTTCCTTTTGCTCCGCATCTTTGTGAAGAAATTTGGCAAAAGCTTGGTCACTATGAATCTATTGATCAAACTTCATGGCCTATATATGAAAAAGATTGGATTAAAGATGAACAGATAATAATTGCTATACAAATTAATGGTAAGCTTCGAGGAACGATTGAAGTTGAACAAAGAATTTCTGAAGAAAAAATAAAAGAACTTGCCATACAACAAGAAAATATTAAACGTTATCTTGATGGAAAAAAAATTCAAAAAACTTTTTATGTCCCGGGAAAATTATTAAGTATTGTTGTTTTGTAAGACATGTTTATCCGAACTTCGACCATTCACCAATATGCTCGAAAAAATAAACCAAAATTATCATCTGGTCTTATTTGGCTTTCTTCTCATAGATTTCTTTCTCAACTAGGTTCGTCTTTATTTGGTTTATTTCTTCCGATTTTTTTATACCAACAATTTGAAGGACAACTTGAGCCTCTTTTAGGTTTTTTTTTGATCCATGCCATTTTATCAATATTTTTACATCCTTTTGGAGCAAAGGCCATGTCTTGGCTTGGGCTTAATCGTTCGATGTTTATTGGAACAATAAGCTATGCTTGTTTTTTTCTTTCATTTTTAGGAATTGGAAATCTTCCTTTATTTTGGGTGCTTTTTTTAGCGAATATTTTTTTGCTTATCTGGAGAACTCTCTATTGGCCACCTTATCACACAGAACTTACCCAGTTTATGGGAAAACGATGTGGTCAAACTATTGCTTGGCTTTCTAATATCGCTTCATTTATTGGAATCATTGTTCCTTTGATTTCTGGATTTGTTATTACAGAGTGGGGTTATCCTCTCCTGTTTGTTTTTGCGGCTGTCATTTGTTTATTCTCACTCATACCACTTTTGTATGTTCCATTGGTAAAGGAAGAATATAGTTTTGGATTTCGACAAACGTATAAAGTACTTTTTGAAAAGAAACATCGCGCTCTTTTTTATACCTATGCAGCAGAGGGGGCTGAAAATGAAGTAGGGCTTCTTATTTGGCCCTTGTTTCTTTTTGAAATGTTTAAAGGAAATTATTTTGATATTGGATTTTTAGCAACCTGTATAGTTATTGCTGCCATGATATTTAGATTTATTATTGGCAAGATTACAGATAAGCGTACTCCTAATCGTTTGCTTCATTTGGGAACAGGTTTATATGCTTTTGGCTGGATTGTGAAAGCATTTGTAACAACTGCAATTCAGATTTTTATTGTTGCGACTTATCATAGTTTTGTGATGATTTTGATGCGTATTCCATTTAATGCACTTTTTTATGAACGAGCAGCTGATGCAGGACATTATGTAGATGAATATACGGTTTTACGTGAGATCTCATTAAATATAGGTAAAGCCTGTATGCTTATTTTTCTTTTGATTATTTTACATTCATTTAATCTTACTTTTGCCTTTTTTCTTGCAGCCATTGCCTCAATTGCTATGAATTTTATTAGTAAGATTCATTTTGAAGATCAAACCAAAGCATCAGCTTCAACAACCACCGCCCTTCCATAAATTTTTTTTAGTTTGTTTCTTATGGGTAATATTTATTGGCGATCTCCTTCTAAATCTTTTTTTTGGTTTGGCATCGCTTTTTTATTTGGTATAGGAATAGCTCATGTTTTTGGTCAGTTAGCTATTCGTTCTGTTTGGATAGCAGGTAGTCTTACTAGTCTTTTTTGTTTGTTACTTTTTTTTACTAAATATCAAATACGTTTTTGGATCATTTGTCTTTTTTGTGTCTGGATCGCCTTTTTATTATATCAGCAAACATTTTTACCACCAGATATTTTTTCTATTCCCCAGGCTCTTTCTCAAAAGACAAAAATTTCAGGGGTCATTTCTGGGGAAGTGATTCAAAGATCATCTTCTCAGGAGGTTGTTTTAGATAAAATAACCCTTCTTGACCGACAAACACAAGGACGTCTTCTTGTTTGGCTACCAACTGAGCCGCAAGTTTTTTATGGAGATCATTTAACTTTTCATTGTGAGATACAGGAACCAAACAATATTGGGATTTTTCGTTTTGATCGTTTGCTTGAAAGTCGTGGAATTTATGGCACTTGTTCTTTCCCTGGTTTTTTGAAAATAGAAGAAAGGACATCGCCAAGTATTCGTGCTTATCTATTTTCGATAAAAGATTTTTTTATTGAAAAACTTAGAAAAATAGTCCCAGAACCACACGCAACTTTTATTTCCGGCCTGCTTTTTGGTGGGGGGTCATCATTTTCAAGAGAACTTCGAGAAGATTTTTCGCGCACAGGGACATCACATATTTTAGCGGCTTCTGGGTACAATGTAGCTCTTTTTTCACAGCTTCTTTTGATTTGGCTTTCTCAAACATTTTTAGGAAAACGTCGATCTATTTTTATAGTTAGTGTTCTTATGGTTGTTTATGTTTTTCTTGCAGGTGCTACTGCCCCAGTGGTGCGTGCAGGAATAATGGGATTACTTGTGCTTGTGGGCTCGTTTATTGGTCGTAAGGCCTTCATGCGTAATATACTCTTATTTACAGCTTGCCTTATGCTTATAGGAAATCCACGACTTTTATTTGATGATGTTGGATTTCAATTATCTTTTCTTGCAACCACAGGACTTATTGTTATTTCGCCTAAAATAGCTTCGTGGTTTTCATTTATTCCAGAAGCTTTTGGGATACAACAAAGTTTTATTGCTTCTCTTGCCGCAACCATAACAACTCTTCCTATTTTAATTTGGCACTTTGGTTCATTTTCTTTGATTGCACCACTTGTAAATTTAATCGTTCTTCCATGGATTCCGTATCTTATGTTTTTTGGTATAACAGGAATTTTTATTAGTTTATTTTCTTTTTCCCTTGCTATTTTGTGGATTTTACCAGGCTGGGCTTTATCATTTTTAATTCTTCATATTGTTTCTTGGTTAAGTTTCGTTCCATTTGCCTCGGTAACGCTTGTTTCGAGTTATATCTGGGCTATAGGGATTGCTTTTATTGAAGTATGGTTTTTTTGGAAATGGATTTATCGTAAAGAACAAAAGTTATGTCTGCCAAACATTTAATTCGAGCCCGCCCTCTTTATACAAGTGTTAGGACAAAATCGATTAAATCGTTTTTGTTTTTCTTTGGAGTTTTTTTGTTTGCTTTTTTCTTACAGCAAAAAGAAATTTCATCTTATTTTCTTCCATGGACTTCTAAAGATTTTATTATTTGGATTTTTGATGTAGGGCAGGCAGATGCTATTTTTTTACAAACCCCTGAGGGTAAACAAATTTTATTAGATGCAGGGGGCGATTCTCAGATTCTTTCAAAAATTGGGCAAGTATTACCAATATGGGATCGAACAATTGATGTATTTATTTCAACACATCCAGATGCCGATCATTTAACCGGAGCCATAAGTGTTTTAGAATCCTATAAAGTCAAAACTATTTTTGAGAGCGGGGCTAAGAGTAACGAGCCGGTTCAAGAAAGTTTTTATAAAATCATTCGTGAACAAAATATTCCAACACACTATCTTTTAGGAGGAGATACTTTTTGGTTTGATGGTATTAAATTTGAAGTTCTTGCTCCAGACAGAGCTGTATATGGCAAATATCTCAAAGATACCAATGAAGCCTCAGTTGTTTTACTTGTAACATATGGAGAAACAAGTATTTTATTTACAGGTGATCTTCCAATAGAGGCAGAATCGCAAATTCTTTCTGATATTAATATGCCTGTTGATATCCTAAAAGTTCCCCATCACGGAAGTCGATTTGCAACTTCACCAATGCTTCTTGATCGTATTTGTCCAAATACCGCAATCATTTCTGTTGGAACAAATTCTTATGGTCATCCGCATCCAGTAGTTCTTGAACGTTTACAAAATAAAGGGGTAAAGATTTTTCGAACTGATCAGGATGGTGATATCTTGATTAAATCAGATGCGACTAATCTAGTCATATATGCATCCCCCTTGTTCTTTTAATCGTTCTTGTTACAATACTTTCTTTTAAAAATTTAAATATAATATTTATTTTATGAAAATCGAACGGACATTAGTTCTTATTAAGCCTGATGGAATAAGTCGTGGCCTTATAGGACGAATTATTTCACGTTTTGAAGATGCAGGTATGAAAATAGTTGCAATGAAACTTCAACAAGTTGATGAATCTCAGGCCCTTCAACATTATACAGAGGACATTAGTGTTAGAAGAGGAGAAAAGGTTCGCGAGCTTCTGGTTGATTTTTTAAAAGCAGGCACAATTCTTGCGGCAGTTATTGAAGGAGTGAATGTGATTGAAAATGTACGTAAAATGGTTGGATCAACTGAACCAAAATCAGCAGCTCCCGGAACAATCCGTGGAGATTTTGCTCACGTCAGTTTTTCATATGCAGACTCAAATGAGAAAGTTGTTGAGAATCTTATTCATGCTTCCTCAGATGAAAAAGATGCAGAACGAGAGATTTGGCTATGGTTTAATCAAAATGAGATTTGTGAGTATAAAACCGTTCATGAAACTCATACATTTTAAGAAGGGTATAGTTTTTTGGGAATAAATAAATGTGTTATAGTAAGGGTGCTTCAGGGCGGTCGGCAACTGTTTTGGGACAACCTTTTTATCTGTTTGAGTCATATTACTATTATCTTTGGGTAATGGTAGCGACTCTGTGGCTCGCTTGCATTTGACCCGGCGATACATGTGGTTATTACTGTATTTATCGTACTGATCAAATGTTACCCACTTGTGGAAGCAGCCAAAATTCAGACCGGCCGTTTACTGAGGCAAAATAAAAACCGAGTCAGTGGTTGACTCGATTTTTTTGTTCATTTTTACTTGTTTAAGCCGTTTTTTTTGTCCTTCGTTTTGTTAAACGTGTTGGGTGTGATTTGGGGTGAACGCGGGTTGGATCTTTCTCGAGATTTTTTATGCAGCGAGTACAAATTTTAATACGCGATCCATCAAGATGTCGTGTTTGAAGATTTACTTTACGGCGTGTTTTACACGCAATCATACTTTTGCTGCGTAAATTTCCAGTAAGGGCACCACGCTCACAAACTTCACAAATTTGGGACATATAAATACAGTAAATCATTTTGGAAAATAGATGACAGGACTCTAACATAATCGACTAATTCGATCAAGGACGTTACAATATAAACAAGAAATACTTATAAACCTATGTTTTTAAATCTCCTCTTCCGATCACCTGTTTTAGCCCTTGCCTGGCTTTGTTCTATTGTCATTGCTTTGACCATTCACGAATTTTCACATGCGCTTGTAGCAAAATGGCGTGGTGATTCAACCGCAGAACGTGAAGGAAGACTCTCCCTCAACCCCCTTGTTCATATTGATTTATTTGGTTTTCTCCCGTTGCTTGTTTTAGGATTTGGGTGGGCAAAGCCAGTTCCTTTCAATCCCTATAATTTACAAAATCCAAAATGGGATAGTGTTCTTGTGGCACTTGCAGGCCCTGCCTCAAACCTTTTTTTTGCTATGGTTTCAGCAGTGGCCTTTCGATGGCTTTTAAGCAATCAATGGACTGAGATTACAAGTGTTTTAAGTGCCTTTTTGTTTTTAAATGTTCTTATTAATTTATTTCTTCTTTTTTTTAATGTCATTCCTATTCATCCTTTAGATGGATCTAAACTTTTTTTTGCCTTATTTTCTGCTCCAAAGTGGGAAAATTTACGACAGTGGGTAGCAGTTAGAGGTCCACAAGTATTATTTTTCTTCATTATTTTATCACTTCTCGGTTTTAATGTTTTCTTTTTTGTTAGTCTACCTGCTTTTTTTATATGCAATGAATTTCTTGGAAATTCGTGTATTCAATTTTTAGGAACGTTCCTTTTATAATCTTGTGCTTACTTTAATGAATAGATTTGACCTTCTGAAGGGGTACGTGTTATGCTTCCCACACTTTTGAAAAATTTATGCCAACGATTCAACAATTAATTCGAAAAAGAAGAGGATCAAAAACCGTGAAGAGTAAATCACCAGCTTTACAATTTACCCTTGATTCTTTACACCGTCGTCATAATGAGCTTAAAAAAGGCTGTCCTTTTATGCGTGGGGTTTGTGTAAAGGTTACGACTGCGACTCCTAAAAAACCAAACTCGGCTATTCGAAAAATTGCTCGTGTTCGTCTTTCAAACGGCACAGAAGTTACAGCTTATATTCCAGGAGAAGGGCACACATTACAAGAGCACTCCATTGTTCTTATTCGTGGGGGGCGTGTGAAAGATCTTCCTGGAGTACGTTATCATATTGTTCGTGGAACTTATGATACCCAGGGAGTAGAAGGACGCAAACGTGGAAGGTCTAAATATGGATCAAAACGTCCAAAAGCAAAAAAATAATTGTAAATAATAATTTGATCGAAGTACCCTTTATTCGCAGGGGAAGAAACGATCTATTCGTATAATATGCGTGGAAAAAAAGCTCCCCATCGTGATCTTCTACCAGATCAAAAATTTAGCAATATACAAGTTGCTAAGTTTATTAATTATTTGATGCAAGATGGTAAAAAAACGATTGCAAAACAAATTGTCTATCGTGCTTTTGAAATTATCCAAGAAAAAGAACAAAAAGATCCACTTGAAACATTTTTAAGTGCCATTAAAAACGTTAGTCCATCACTTGAAGTAAAAAGTCGTCGAGTTGGAGGGGCAAATTATCAAATCCCGATTCCTGTACGTGGGGAACGGCGTTTTAATTTAGCCTGTCGTTGGATTTTAACTGCGGCTCGTGGTAAACACGGCAGTCCTATGTTTGAGCGTTTAGCACGGGAACTTTTAGCAGCTGCGAGCAATGAAGGAGACGCTGTTAAAAAGCGTGCAGATGTACAGAAAATGGCTGAAGCGAACCGAGCCTTTGCTCACTTTTCAAAATAAACGATTTTTATGCCTCGAGAATACCCATTGAAAGATATTCGTAATATTGGAATTATTGCTCATATTGATGCAGGAAAAACAACTGTTTCAGAACGCATCTTGTTTTATACAGGAAAGAAACATAAATTAGGCGAGGTACATGAAGGAGAAGCCACAATGGATTGGATGGAACAGGAGCGTGAGCGTGGAATAACGATTACAGCTGCAGCAACCACCTGTTTTTGGAAGGATCATCGAATCAATCTTATTGATACTCCAGGTCATGTGGATTTTACAGTTGAGGTCGAGCGTTCACTGCGTGTTTTAGATGGTGGTGTAACAGTTTTTGATGGAGTAGCAGGTGTTGAACCTCAATCAGAAACAGTCTGGAGACAGGCAGATAAATATCAAGTTCCACGTATTTGTTTTGTGAATAAATTAGATCGTACAGGGGCAGATTTTTTTAAGGATCTTGATTCAATTCATGAACGTCTAAGCAAAAAAGCCTATCCACTTCAGCTTCCTATTGGAAAAGAAGCTCAATTTTCTGGTTTGGTCGATCTTTTATCTATGAAGGCTTTTATTTACAAGGATGAATCTGGAAAAACGATTGAAGAAACAGAAGTTCCAGATGAACTAAAATTTTCCGCAGAAGAATGGAGAAAAAAACTTGTTGAAGCTATTGCGGAAAATGATGAAACTTTGATGGAGAAATATATTGCAGGTGAAACACTTTCGTTTGAGGAGCTTCAAGCAGGTTTGCGTAAAGCAACTATTAATCTTGAAATATTTCCAGTTTTATGTGGGAGTGCTCTTAAAAATAAAGGGGTTCAGTTTTTGCTTGATGCTGTGAATATTTATCTTCCTTCACCCTTAGATGTTCCTCCACAAAAAGGATTTAATCCAGAAAATGAAGAAGAGGAACTTGCTAGACGTATAGATGATAATGAACCATTTTCTGCTCTTGCCTTTAAAATTGCATCAGATCCATTTGTTGGAAAATTAGCCTTCTTTCGTGTGTATTCAGGTGTTGTAAAAGCTGGTTCATATATTCTTAATGCAAATACAGGTAATAAAGAGCGTGTTGGACGTATTGTACGATTGCACGCAAATTCTCGTGAAGAAGTTGAAGAAGTGTATACCGGAGAAATTGCAGCAGCTGTAGGACTTAAAGGAACAGTAACGGGTAATACACTGTGTGATCCCGATCACCCCATTAGTTTTGAAGCCATTGTTTTTCCAGATCCAGTTATCTCGGTTGCTATTGAACCTAAAACAAAACCAGATCAAGAAAAAATGGGTATAGCTCTTGCTAAACTTGCAGAAGAAGATCCAACCTTTCATATTCGAAGTGATGAAGAAACACTACAGACCATTATTTCCGGAATGGGTGAATTACATTTGGAAATTATTGTTGATCGTATGAAGCGCGAATTTGGAGTGGCAGCAAATGTTGGTCAACCGCAAGTAGCTTATAAAGAAACAATTAAAGGAAGTGCAGAAGCTGAGTCAAAATACATTCGTCAGTCAGGTGGTCGTGGTCAATATGGACATTGTTTATTGCGTATTGAAAAGAATGAAACTGGAAAAGGATTTGAATTTTTTGAAGCCATTAAGGGTGGTTCTATTCCAAAAGAATATATACCAGCTATTGAAAAAGGAGCTAAAGAAGCGTCTGAGCGTGGAGTATTGGCTGGGTATCCTCTCATTGATGTTCGGGTAACAGTTTTTGATGGAAGTTACCATGAAGTGGATTCATCAGAAGCCGCCTTTAAGATTGCTGGATCAATGGCCTTTCAAGAGGGGTGTCGTAAAGCTGGGCTTATTTTGCTTGAACCAGTTATGCGGGTGGAGGTACTTACTCCTGAGGAATTTATGGGAACAGTTATGGGAGATCTTAATGCCCGTCGAGGTCAAATTCAGGATATGAAAGATCGATCTGGAATTAAAATTGTCAAAGCACTGGTTCCACTAGCTGAATTATTTGGTTATGCAACACAATTACGTTCGATTACACAAGGTCGAGCGAGTCATAACCCGATTGAATTTGATCATTATGCAGAAGTTCCAAGAAATGTTTCAGATGCACTGGTGGAGGCACGAATAGGTAAACGAAAAACGATTTAATAAACTTGACAGAACGTTTAAGATACACAAAATAGAATTGTTTTATGAATGAGCAATGGAAACAACTTTTACAGTTTGTTCGAAAAACACAAGATCGAATGGTTGTTATGGATCCAGAAGGAGATGAGCTTGTGGTTATTCTTCCTTTTAAAGAATACGAACAAATGGTTATAAAAGAAGATCGGAAGAAAAATGTTTCTATTGAGAAGGAAATATCAGAAAAAGAAAAAAATAATGTTACGGTTTGGGATACCATGGTTTGTGCTAATGATTCGTCTGCACAAACATGGCAAGCAGAAGATGTCGTCCCCACCAATTTATCTGAAAATAAAGAAATTAAACAAATTAAAAAAGAAGATAATCAGGTTATTCGTAAATCTCATGAAGAAAATCCAGTTATATCCAGTACTTATCGAGACCCAGATGAAGATCAGTTTTTTTTAGAGCCACTTGAATAGAAGTTTTTCACAAATAAAGAGTTGCATTTTTTTAAAGGTTTTGTTATAGTAACGCCGACTTATTTATAAAAATTAACTTACATTAAAAGAAACATAAATAGCGATCTTTTAACTGATCGCTTTAAAACATATGGCAGAAGTTTTTACACGCACTAAACCACATGTAAACGTTGGTACCATTGGTCACGTCGATCATGGAAAGACAACTCTCACGGCTGCTATTTTGGCAGTTTTGAACACTAAGGGATTTTCCGCTCAAAATAAAGGGGTTGATCAATTAGATAAAGCACCAGAATCGCGCGAGCGTGGAATTACTATTGCTACAGCTCACTGTGAATACGAATCTGAAAAACGACATTATGCACACGTGGATTGTCCAGGGCATGCTGATTATATTAAAAACATGATTACAGGTGCTGCTCAAATGGATGGAGCTATTTTGGTGGTAAGTGCGGCTGACGGTCCAATGCCTCAAACACGTGAGCACATTCTTTTAGCTCACCAGGTAGGAGTGCCAACGATTGTGGTCTTTTTAAATAAAGTTGATATGGTTGATGACCCTGAATTAATTGATCTTGTAGAAGAAGAGATTCGTGATCTTTTAGATAAGTATGAGTTTCCAGGTAAGGACACTCCTATTATTCGTGGATCAGCATTAAAGGCTCTTGAAAACCCATCGGATGAAGATGCCTCCAAACCTGTCATGGATCTTATCAAAATATTGGATGAATATATTCCTGAACCAGTTCGTGAAATTGATAAACCATTTTTAATGCCTATTGAAGATGTATTTTCAATTGAGGGACGCGGAACTGTTGTAACCGGTCGTATTGAACGCGGAACAGTAAAAATCAACGAAGAAATTGAAATGGTTGGTTTGTATGAGGAATCAAAGAAAACTGTTGTTACAGGAATTGAAATGTTTAATAAAACACTTGACCAAGGAATGGCTGGAGATAATGCAGGTCTTCTCTTGCGTGGAGTTAAAAAAGAAGAAGTAGAACGTGGAATGGTCTTAGTAAAACCAGGAAGTGTTACACCTCATACTGAATTTGAAGGAAAAGTTTATGCTTTAACCAAAGAAGAAGGTGGACGTCACAAGCCATTTTTTAAAGGATATAAACCACAATTTTATATTCGAACCACAGATGTAACCGGAGAGGTTATTCTTCCAGAAGGAACAGAAATGGTTATGCCAGGTGATACGATAAATGTCACCATTAAATTGATTCAACCAGTAGCACTTGAAGAAAATCAACGGTTTGCGATTCGTGAAGGTGGAAAAACTGTTGGAGCTGGAGTGGTAACAAAAATCATTAAATAAAGTAAATTGTGAATACGGTCAATCAAAAAACAGAAGAACAACAGAGGATACGCATTAAAATTCGTGCGTATGATCATAAAATTATAGATCAAGCAACACTGACGATCATGAAGACAGCGGAACGTTCAGGAGCAAAAATTCTCGGACCAGTTCCTCTACCAACAGAAAAACGCAAGTATACAGTAAACCGATCAACGTTTAAGTATAAAGATGCCAGAGAACAGTATGAGATGCGTATTCATAAACGACTGATTGATATTTTGAGTCCAACTGCTCGTACTATAGATGCCATGATGAGTTTAAATTTACCGGCAGGAGTGGACGTAGAGATTAAAATGTAATTCAGGAATCAGAGGAAAGGAAAGAAAGTTCGTTGAAAAAAAGAAAATAAAATGCGATAACCTTTCCTTTTCCTCTGCAGTCCTATAAGGAGATTACAATTCAAAATTAAATGCCTTTCATTGAGTTTCTTTTTTCTTTATAAAAAGGCTAGAAGTTTTTTTAGAAAAATATTTTCCTAAAAAAACTTCTGGCTTTTCATTTATGAAATATTTCATTGGAAAAAAAATTGAAATGAGTCAAGTGTTTAAAGAGGATGGATCTGTTATTCCTGTAACACTTGTTGATGCAAAACCTTGTCAGATAACAGCTATTAAAACCAAGGAAAAAGATGGTTATCAGGCCGTTCAACTTAAATTTGGAGATAAACCATTAGTTTTAAAAGAATTTCGTATGGTTGATCTAGATCCATCTACTGAGCAGGGACAAATCATTACGATTGAAACATTTGAAATTGGAGATCAAGTGGATGTTATTGGAACCTCTAAAGGTCATGGATTTGCAGGAGTGGTTAAACGACACGGATTTGCTGGAAGTCCTAAAACACATGGACACAAAGATCAATTGCGTATGCCAGGCTCTATTGCTTCTCGTCGACAAGGTCCAGTGGCAAAAGGAAAACGTATGGGTGGACGCATGGGTGGTGAACAAATTACCGTAAAGAATTTGGAGATTATTCAAATTGAAACTGATAAGCATCAGCTAGCCATCAAAGGAGCTATACCAGGCGCAAGAGGAAGTCTTGTTTTTATCCGAAGTTCTGAATCATAAAATAATGTTTTGTTTTTTTAAACAGTTATGAACCAAGTGGATATCTACAATCAAAATGGTGATGTTACTCAACAATTGGAGCTTTCCAAATCGGTTTTTGATGTTAAAATCAATCCAGCTCTTATCCATCAGGTTATCGTAACTCAACAAGCAAACGCGCGCCAACCTATAGCTCACACAAAAGGGCGTGCAGAAGTACGGGGAGGAGGGAAAAAACCTTGGAAACAAAAAGGTACGGGTCGCGCTAGACACGGTTCTATTCGTTCACCATTATGGATAGGTGGAGGTGTAACATTTGGACCTACAAATGAACGTAATTTTGAAAAGAAAATCAATAAAGTCATGAACCGACAAGTTTTACGGATGATTTTAACTGATAAGGCACAACATGAGAAAATCCGCGTGATGGAACATTTTGATTTTTCTGAATATAAAACTAAATCAATGGCAGATTTTGT
This sequence comes from Candidatus Uhrbacteria bacterium CG_4_9_14_3_um_filter_36_7, assembly GCA_002791255.1. Taxonomy (GTDB): domain Bacteria; phylum Patescibacteriota; class Patescibacteriia; order UBA9934; family GWF2-40-263; genus UM-FILTER-36-7. The sequence continues at coordinate 4,786 of PFWS01000028.1, read as the reverse complement.
TAAAAAAATTGGTCTTGGAACAAAGAAAATTCTTGTCATTATTGATACTGAAAAAAAAGAAGTTGCTCGTATGGTACGTAACATCCCAAAAATGACTCCTATTTCTGTTTCGAGTTTGAATAATCTTGATTTACTTGCTTGTGATTATTTGCTTTTTTCAAAACCATCTTTAACAAGTCTTACAAAAGTTTTAGAACGTAAATAATCTTTTATGGGATTTCTGGATCGATTTAAAAAAGAAAAAGAAAATGTACAAGCGGAAGGAGTCCGTAAAGATTTACATTTAAAAACAAAACAAAAACCACAGGAAGATAAACAACAGGTTAAAAATTTAGTGCCAGAGGATGTAAAAAAAACTTCTTCGAAAAAAATAGAAAAAAAATCAAAAAAACAAAATAGTGAGTATCGATGTGAAGGAATTTTACTGCGTCCTCATTTGACGGAAAAAACAGCCATTTTAGCCTCTCTAGGAAAATATGTTTTTTTGGTTCATCCAAAAGCAAATAAAATTCAGATCAAAGAGGCTATTCGAATAAATTATGGAGTAAAACCAGAAACTATTCGTATTGAAAATACCTATAAAAAAATTATCCATTTTCGTCGAATTAAAGGTGTACAATCATCTTTTAAAAAAGCTATTATTACGCTTGCTAAAGGAGAAAAAATGGAAGTTTTTGAAACCAAAATGTCGTAAATGTTATGCCTATTAAATCTTACAAACCAACAAGCGCCGGACGACGTATCTCAAGTGTAGAAGTTTTTGAAGGAGATTCAAAACGACCAGAACGTAAGCTTGTGCGTATAAAAAAGAAGTGGTCTGGACGCACAAAAGGGAAAATTACCGTTCGACATCGTGGAGGTGGCCATAAACGATATATTCGTCTTGTTGATTTTTTCCGTCAAAAATTTGAAATCCCTGCAAAAGTAGAAGCTATTGAATACGATCCAAACAGAGGAGCACGTCTTGCTTTGTTGATCTATAAAGATGGAACACGATCGTATATTATTGCTCCATGCAATTTACAAGTTGGAGAGGTTGTTATAACAAGTCAAAAAAAAGGAGAACCCAAGATTGGTAGCCGTTTTTTCTTAAAGCATATTCCTTCTGGAACAGAAATTTATGATATTGAACTACAAAAAGGAAAAGGGTCCCGTATTGTAAGAGCAGCTGGGACATCAGCCCAACTAATGGCTATAGAAGGATCCAAGGCAACAGTTCGTCTACCATCAGGAGAAGTCCGTTTTATTGATGCTGAGTGTATGGCAACGATTGGTCGAGTTTCAAATCCAGACCATCGATTAATTCGATGGGGAAAAGCTGGTCGTGTACGGCACCGTGGTATTCGTCCAACTGTTCGTGGAAAAGCAATGAATCCAGTTGATCACCCACACGGAGGAGGGGAAGGGCGTGATCCTATTGGACTTAAGCATCCAAAGACACCAAAAGGTAAACCAGCACTGGGGGTTAAAACACGTCGACGTAAATTATCTGATAAATTTATCTTACAACGCCGTAAGAAGGGTCGTTTTGTAGGGGCTTAACTTTAATTTTGTATGTCACGTAGCACAAAGAAAGGTCCTTATGTGGACCAAAAATTATTAAAAAAAATCCAGAAAATATCGGTTGGAAGTAAGGTTGTTATTAAAACATGGGCCAGGGCTTCCACGATTACTCCAGAAATGGTAGGGTTTACAATCGGTGTTCATAATGGAAAGAATCACATTCCTGTTCTTATCGTCGAAAATATGGTTGGACATCGATTAGGAGAATTTTCTCCGACCAGAAAATTTGTTCGTCATGGTGGAAAAATGCAAAAAGAAATAGAAGGACAAAAACCAAGTAAGTGATTTTTTTCTCTTTTTTATGGAAATAAAAGCAAAAGCAAGAAATATTCGTATGTCTCCGCGCAAGATTCGTCTTGTTGTAGATTTGATTCGGGGTATGGATGTTCAAAAAGCACAAGAGCAGTTGGGATTTATGAAAAAACATGCAGCCAAACCTGTTTTAAAATTATTAAATTCAGCTATGGCAAATGCAGAACATAATTTCCAACTCAAAAAGGAAGATCTAT
>PFWS01000028.1:0-2703 GCA_002791255.1 Candidatus Uhrbacteria bacterium CG_4_9_14_3_um_filter_36_7 | reverse complement strand
AAAACGCAGCACACATATTTCTATGATATTAGAAGAGAAAGACCAACAAATTTTAGAAAAAAACAAGTATTAATTATGGGTCACAAGGTACATCCAAAAGCGTTTCGTCTTGCCGTTCTTCGGAATTGGGAATCTCGATGGTTTGTTAGAGGAAAACAACTGGCCATTTGTTTGCGTCAGGATGTTGAGATTCGTTCATTTTTGTCCAGAGCTTTAAAGGAGGCACTGCTTGATGAGATAGAAATAGAGCGTACGCGTCAGAATATGACTATAACTATTTATGCGGCAAAACCAGGTTTTATTATTGGTAGAGCCGGGGCTGGTATAGATGATTTAAAGAAGAAAATCAAGGAACGATTTTTTCGAGGTAAGTCAACTACATTTCAAATTAATATTAAAGAAGTTCAACGCCCGGCATTATCTGCACAAATTGTGGCTCAACAAATGGTATTTGATATTGAAAAACGTCTCCCATTCCGACGAACAATGAAGCAAGCTATCGAACGTGTATTAAAGGCAGGAGCAGTTGGAGTAAAGGTGTCTATGGCCGGTCGATTAAATGGAGCAGAAATTGCACGAATAGAAAAATTAGCTCAGGGAAAAATTCCTATGCATAATTTACGTTCAGATATTCAATTTGCCAGAGTAGCAGCTCATACCACTTATGGAGCTATTGGAATCAAAGTTTGGATTAATCGAGGAGAAATTTTTCGAAAACAAGATGAAAAAGAATCATCTGAAAAAACAAGTTTCTAAATATGTTAATCCCAAAGAAAGTAAAACATCGTAAATGGCATAAAGGCCGAAGAAGTGGAAAGCGTTTAGCAACACAAAAGACATTTTTGGCTTTTGGTGCGTTTGGATTAAAAGCGATGAGTGAGGGTTGGGTAACCTCACGGCAAATTGAGGCTGCGCGTCGTGCTATGACACGTCATATGAAGCGTGGAGGAAAAATTTGGATTCGTATTTTTCCAGACCATCCTATTACCACAAAAGGATCTGAAATGCCAATGGGAAAAGGAAAAGGAGCAGTTGATCATTATATTGCTGCTGTACGTACAGGAACAGTCCTTTTTGAATTAGATGGGATTGATGAGAAGATTGCAGAGGAAACTCTTCTTTTAGCTTCTTATAAATTACCTTTGAAAACAAAGATTATTCGTCAAACCTAAAAGAAGTTTGTATGAAACTTTTGGATTTAAGACAAAAAGAAAAAGAAGTATTGGAAAAGGAATTGAGAGAAGCTCAAGGAGAATTAGCATCTTTACGTTCGAAGCTTGCCTCGCGCCAGTTGACAAATACACGAGAAATCCGCAAGATGCGTAAAGTTATCGCGCGTTTGAAAACTATTTTACGAGAAAAACAAGTCAATAAGGAAAAAAATCTCACCTCTTAAGCTTGTATGACACATCAATTTAAAAAAAATCAGACAAAAGGAAGAGTCTTTACTGGTACAGTTGTTTCTTGCGCAATGCAAAAGACGATTGTGGTTCGTGTTGAACGTACGGTTCGTGATAGAAAATATAAAAAGGCTCGTTTCTTAAGCAAAAATTATAAAGTTCATCATGAAGATGGTCAATACAACACAGGAGATAAAGTTGCTTTTGAAGAGTGCCGCCCTCTTTCAAAAGAAAAGAGGTGGCGTATTTTACCTTCTCAAACTTTGAATTCAACGAATTAACGTATGATTCAAGCAGGATCAAAATTACGCGCCGCAGATAATACAGGCGCAAAAAAGCTTAAGATTATTCATGTATTTGATGGATATAAACGCCGTTATGCAAGTATCGGAGATATTATTACAGTTACCATTAAAGAAGCTGTACCACATTCATCTGTCAAAAAAGGAGAAGTAGTTCAGGCGGTTGTTGTACGAGTCAAAAAAGAAATACGTCGTTCAGATGGTACTTATATTCGTTTTGATGAAAATGCAGCTGTTCTTATTGACCCAAAAAATAAAGAACCAAAAGGGACACGTATTTTTGGTCCAGTTGCGCGCGAGTTAAGATCAAAAGGATTCTCAAAAATTATTTCACTTGCTCCAGAAGTTTTATAATACCTATGAAAATAAAAACAGGAGATAAAATTGTCGTAATTCATGGAAAAGATAAAGGCAAACAAGGTGTTGTTTTGCAAGTTTTTACTGAACAAGAACGCGTTGTTATTGAAGGAATTAATGTAATGACACGACATATTAAAAGTCGTCAGCGTGATCAAGCTGGGCAGAAAATTCAATTTCCAGCTCCAATTGCCGTTTCAAATATCCAACTTCTTTCAGCTAAAACAGGAACGCGTGGACGAGTGGGATATAAAACAATTATTCATGAAGATGGAAGCAAAAAAAAGATACGTGTGCTTAAATTTAAAGGCACACAGGAAGATATCGAATAATATATGTCTGAACTTCACGATTATTATAAACAACAAATTATTCCACAATTATTAAATACACTTGGAAAGAAAAGTGTGTACCAGGTTCCTTCTGTTAAAAAGGTTACTTTAAATATTGGACTTGGAGCTAGTGTCAAAGATGCGCGTTATTTGGAAGCCTCAGAACAAACACTGCGTCGTATTTGTGGACAACAACCTGTTAAGACTAAAGCTCGGAAAGCTATTTCAAGTTTTAAAATTCGTGAAGGAATGGTTGTTGGTATGAAGGTTACTTTGCGCGGGAAACGTATGTGGGATTTTTTGGATAAACTC
>PFWS01000015.1 GCA_002791255.1 Candidatus Uhrbacteria bacterium CG_4_9_14_3_um_filter_36_7 | reverse complement strand
TCACAGCTTGTCTACGATAAAGTGGCAAACAACCAGAAACACCAAAAACTTCTTCTTCTAATCTTAAAATAGGTAAAGCATTCTTTGATAGTCCTGTAAAACGATCTGCGACTTTTCCATAAACATATTTTTTAAACCCACATGTATCTATACGGTCGGTTTTTCCTTGTGTGCTTGTTGTAGCTTGTTCAAAATTCCACCAATAAATTCTTCCAGATACAGCTCCAACCTGCAAATTATTTTCAATATAAAAAATTAATTTTTCTAAATAGTCTGGCTCAAGCATGGCATCATCATTAAGAAGTTGTATATAAGGACATGTATGTTGTTTAAATAGTTCATTATGACCACGCACAAAATCAAGTGTTTCTTCAACACGTTTAAGTTCAATAGGTATTTCAGCTCGTTGAACAGCTTCTTTAATATTTAAGGCTTCGTCTAAGTTAGATCCATTATCAAGAACAAAAAATGTCCAATCCTTATAGGTTTGAGATTGAATCGAAGTAAACAAAAATGGTAGATAACGCGAGCCATTATAACAAGTAAGTTGTAAAGCTAATTTACTCATACCTTTTTCTTGAATACCCTTTCAAATATATCTGCAAAAGCTGCAAACATTATTCCAATCGGTCTTGCAAAAGAGATAAGTATTGCCTGCCACCATGGGTGCCATTTCCAAAAATAATACCTCATACTATCAGTAAAAATAAATTGTTTTTCTAAATGTTTCATTTTTGCAAAACCACAACCAACAAAGTCCTGACAACAAACACTTGCTTCATAAAAAATACTCAAACCCTGCTTAGTTACTCGACGACAATAGTCAACTTCCTCAAACCATATATGATAACGATCATCTAAATAACCAACCGTATCAAGTAATTCCCTACGAAAAGAAAAATAAGAACCGCGAACCTGTGGAACTTCTTGTGACTTTGAGTAATCAAAGTCTTCGTACATATAAAAGGAAATAATTGATGGAAAAAAACGGGCTAGTTTTAAAATAACAGCAAGCTGAGATCCAAGGGTTGGAAGCCTACGAACTGATCCAATTGGTTTTCCAAATTCATTGTTTAAGCGAATACCAAGCACTCCTATTTTTTTCTCTTGAGTCAAAAGCTCATACGTTCGATCAAGGGCACCTTCTTGAATAAGCATATCTGGATTGAGTAAAAGAATCACCTTTCCTTTGGCAAGACGTAACGCTTGATTATTTGGACCAGCAAATCCTGCATCCCAATCATTTTGAATTAGATTGACTTGTGGAAATTTTTCTCGAACCATTTTCGCGCTGCCATCTTTAGAACCATTATCAACCACAAACACCTCAACCGTATACTTACAGGGTAAGGAAAAAATTTGTTGCAAATTTGGCTCCAAACGTTCCCGGACATTCCAGGAAACAATAATGATTGATATATCAACATCCATAATATTGACGTATGCCCCCTCTCTCTTTACAATAAAAGGCTTAAATAAAAGAAGATTCTTTATTGTATTGTCTTATGGACAAAAGTCAAACCGAGATAACTCCTTTTAATGAATTAACACCAGAGGAAGAACATAAAATTCCTGTAATTATTATGTGTGGTGGGAAAGGTACTCGTATGCGTGAGGAAACAGAGTTTCGTCCAAAAGTGATTGTTCCAATTGGAAATGAACCTATTGTTTGGCATGTCATGAAAATTTATGGACATTATCATTTTAAACATTTTATCCTTTGTCTTGGATATAAAGGAGACATGATTAAAGAACATTTCAAAGATCTTGCATGGCGTGCCAATGATTTTCGCTTAAAAACACTCACCAATCATCTTGATATTCTAAAAGATGATGGAATCGATCGAGGGGAAGATTGGGATATTATATTTGCTGAAACAGGTCTTGAGTCTAATACAGCTCGTCGGCTCAAATTAGTAGAAAAGTATGTAAATACAGATATTTTTATGTTGACATATGGTGATGGTGTTGGGAATGTCAACATAGAAAAACTGATTGAGTATCATCGCAAGGGTGATTCTTTAATTACAATTACAGGAATTCATCCTAATTCTCGTTTCGGAGTATTAAAAATTGAAGGTGATCGTATTTTGAGTTTTAAAGAAAAAGCTCCCCTTTCGGACTATATTAATGCAGGATTTATGGTCATGAATCGTGAGGTATTTAATCTCCTTCCGCCAATTGAAGAAAACCATACATTGGAAGAATTTTTAACGGAAATGGCCAAACAACGACAAATTCGCATTTTTCCTCATGAAGGATTTTGGGATTGTATGGATACATACAAAGATTTTGAATATCTCAATGCCTTATGGCAAAAAAATCCACCTTGGAAAATTTGGAAGGATGCTGATGAAGTATAAAAAACGGGTTTAACCCGTTTTTTATTTACCAAGAATCAAATTTTATTTGTTCAAAAGGAATGTTTTGGCTTTCTTGAGGTGACCATAATTCCGTTGCACAATTGGCTACAAGAGCAGAAGATGGAAGCAAATTTTTCCACCCATAAGCAATACCAGGAGGAATAATAAGTAGCTGATATGAATTCTCCCCAAGATAAACTACTTGAAAATTTCCCTTTGTTACAGAACCTTCTCTTAAATCATGTAAAACATATTTCAACCGACCAACAGGAGCTGTTAAACAACTAGTTGATTTTGTGTGGAGTTTCCAACCCTTTATAATCCCAGGATAAATCATAGAAAAATAAAGCTCTGCGAATTGTTCAAAATAAACATCCGTTGAACGCAACACATGCATTACTTGTCCACGATCATCTGGAATTATTTTTAAAGGAATGATCTGAACACCTTCTATTTCCATATATTATGAAAGGAGTGTTTCAAAAGAAGCAGGTTCAAATTTTTGCTCTTGCTTTTGTCGATTAAAAAATTGTTTATACCATTCAATCGTTTCCAAAAGTGCTTCTTCAACTGCATATGCTGGTTTCCACCCGAGTCGATTAAAAGCTTTATCACTACAAAGTGTTTGTTCACGAATCTCGGAGTTTGCTTCATTTAAAATAATCGGTTCAAGCGAACTTCCCATTACTTGTAAAATGCGATTAACAATATCAATCACATTAAAACGATTACCTGTGCTTAAATTATAAGCATGTCCATGATGGCTCGCGTCATCCATATGTTCTACAATCGTCATATATCCATTTGCAGCATCTTTAACAAAAAAGTAATCGCGAATATATTTACCATCACTTCGAATAATAGGTCGTTCACCCATTAAAATAGATTTAATTGTTCCTGGAATCACCCTATTAAAATGAAAATCCCCTGGCCCATAAAGGTTACCACAACGAGTAATACAAACAGGTAATTTATATGTATGGAAATACGCCTGAGCAAGTAAATCTTTACAAGATTTTGAAACATCATAAGGATGTTGTCCTTGAAGAGGTGCATCTTCACTATATGGCAAGACCGGCTGAGCTCCATAAGCCTTATCTGAAGAAGCAACAACTACGCGGGTAACTTTTGGAGAAAGCCTTGCTGCCTCTAAAATATTACACGTACCCATAAGATTGGTTCTAAAGGTTGGAAGCGGACAACGATTAGCAATAGGGGCAATGGCTTGTGCAGCTAAATGAAACACAGTATCAATCTCATAATCATTTAAAGCACGAAACAACGTTGCATAATCTTCTACATCTCCACGAACAACTATTACTTTTTCATGAGTTCTTGTCTCAAATAAACGACTGGATGGAACATGATCGCGTTGCAAAACAACTACTTCAGCTCCAAAGCGTGTTAAAAATTCAGTGAGTGTGGAACCAAGAAGTCCAAAGGCTCCTGTTACAAAGACACGACGATTTTTCCAAAACGCCTGCCGTTGTGGTGTTATAAATTCCTGTTTCATAGCAATAAAATAAACCTCCTCAATAAATTATGAAAACTGATTGTAATAAACTCAATCTATTTCGTCAAAACAGCCTCGAATTTTTTCCCCAAGTTGTACAAAACTCTGTGTATTAATTGATTTTCCATGCCAAAGCTCATATCCATCTCCTTCAAACCTTGGCATAATATGAAAGTGGGTATGAAAAATCACTTGCCCAGCTTCTTTTCCTGTATTTAAACCAAGATTAAATCCAGTAGCTCCAACAGCTTTTAATAAAACAGGGGTAATTTTTTTTATTACCCGCATAACTTCATCTAAATCTTCCTTGGACATCTCAAGTAAATTTGCACTATGTTGTTTTGGGATTACCAAGGTGTGGCCAGGATTAACTGGACGAATATCTAAAAAAGCCATCACATATTCATTTTCATAAATTTTTTCACAAGGAATTTCTCCAGCAATAATTTTACAAAAAAGACAATCAGGCATAGAGGGATAATTAAAAATTAAGAATGAGGTGAATTAGGAAAAAATTTAGACCACCAGACAGCTGAGATAATCGCAACTAAAAGAAACCAATGAATCCAGAAGAAACGCGAAATAAAGCCAAAACGAAAAAAATCAATGCCTAAAAAACATAAATAAGAAATACAAGAAGTCAAAAAAAGCGTTTTAGCAACTGATTTCATAGCTGTAAATACTTTTGTATTTCACCAAGAATCCAATCAAAGGTCAATGGATTTCTTTTTAAAATTATACGAAGTTCTTTGATAGTAAAAAATGTTTGATAATTTTCTATTTCTGGAGCAGAAAAAACAAATTTCCATGTACCCGGCTTTTCTGTAGCAAGTATTGAAGCATCAAATTGAATTGTCTGTACCTTCCACTCCCCTTCTTGTCTTGGGGAGGTATAAGTACTAATAATATAATTCACTCCTAAGGCATCTAAATCGACTCCTGGCCACAAACGAATAGGGTCTGGATTAAACCAAGCGTCTTGTGAAAAAGCAAAATGTCCAATCCCATCTAAGACAAGATGCCCTTTACTCAAAACAATCTGATCAAGACCAAGTGAAGATTTTTTTTTCAAATAACGTTCATATGGTTTTTCGAGTAAAAAAGATTCTCCTGAAAAAACAACCTCTTGCTCATAGATTGCCTCACGAATTGTAAATGCAACCTGTTTTGCCTGCGTCCAAACCGAAAATGCCGAACTTGTGTCTGAGAAAGATAAATGGTTTAAAAAAGTAAGTTTCTGTTGAGGAGTACGGATTTCTTTAAAAAATACATGATCCTGTGCATCTATCTGAATCCGATAAACCCCTTCAGGTAAACCAGATTGCTCGAGCAAAATTTTTCCTTCTTCATTTGCAAACACCTCTAAAATAAATTGATTATTTTCATTAAAAAGTCGCAGGGAAACTGGTTGCAATTCATCTTTTATTTGAGATTCATAAATAATCTCAAATTGTAATGTTTCATCTTTAATATAAGTATAAAATTCATGTGAGCCACGCAAAGGCACAGAAAACGTCTGTACGTGTAATGATGGTTTGTAATCTGGTAAACGAAATGGACCAAGATTTTGATAGTGATAAGTCGCAATCGTATCACGCGCGGGCACATGCATTAAAAATTCGTTAATTGAACTAAAGTTTTTATGACGTTGAAGCAAGACTAAACCATTTTCTTCGATACGATTCCAATTTGACTCATCTATAAAAAGGTTTTCAAGTGGGTGTAAATTATAAGCTCCAGTTTTTTCGTTTGCCAAAGCCCCAAGCTCTAAAAGAGGGGTTTTTTGATTTTGAAACCAAACTTCAACATCAACAGTTTTAAATGACCTATGTGGATGAATAAAAAAATAGGTTGGATCTCCAGTGATTTGTTGGACTT
>PFWS01000037.1:5562-5704 GCA_002791255.1 Candidatus Uhrbacteria bacterium CG_4_9_14_3_um_filter_36_7 | reverse complement strand
CTCCAATAAGTGTTCCATCCATGAGTTTTAAAGCATTATTAGTTTTATAAAGGTCAAGTTCTGATCTGGTAACTGCCAAGATGGGATGATTTGGGAAACGAATGTTTAAGATAAATCGAGATTTTAGGGGGTATTTGATTCC
>PFWS01000037.1:0-5485 GCA_002791255.1 Candidatus Uhrbacteria bacterium CG_4_9_14_3_um_filter_36_7 | reverse complement strand
GAGGATCTCCTTTTGAATAACCAGCAAGATCATTTTCACTAACTTCGATAATTTCATCAGAATGGAAACCTAGTTGGCGGAAAGTCTCCCAAGAAACAATATGTTCAATGGTATCATCAACTAATAAATAGATGGTTCCATTTTCGGTTTTGAGTAATGAATAATTCGCAAATTTAATCGGATGACCATCTGGATAGGTATTAAGAATATTTGGATCAACCAAAAGAAGAGGTTGATCTGCGTAACGTGAAAGATAAGCGGCTTTAGAAGTAATTGGACGTTTTTTTCCTTCTTCCATGCGCCAGATACCACCATCAATTTTATTTTGTAAAAGAGATCCAGTTAAATAATGTGGTGCAAACCATTGCTGCCAGATTTTTACAAAATTTTCATTTCCTTGTAAATGGGGGGTGTATGTATAAAGAGCTGCAGTAGCATTATTTTTGATAAGCACATTTTGTCCGTCGATATTTGCTATAACTCCAGGGCCGTAGCCCATAACAGTTTTGCCATATTTTTCAAGGTCAAGCAGATAACCCTCTTTGAGTTGAAGAGTAGCTGAATTAATTTGTTTTGCAAATCCACGAAAACGTTGTGCTTGTGCATCATCAAAAGTGCAAGAGTCACAAATTCCATACCCAGTAGCAAAATCAAGTTGATTTTGTGATGGATGAGGATCTGTAATTAAACTCTGTTCTTTTTGTAAAAGGGTTAAAATAACTTTTGGACTAATACCATTGCGCTGTGCTGCTCGCCAAATAATATCAGAAGCATAATGGCGTTTTCCATCAATATCTTCTGTTATATAATTTCCAAGACTTCCTTGTTGTAAAAAAGCATGAATTTGTGTTAAATCAAGACTAAAAATATCTGTCATATCTTCATCTAAAAGCAAATAGCCTGGATCAAATGTGGAAGCTTTGGCAGAATAGATAGGGAAAAGAAGTTGAAAGTTAGAAGTTATAATTAAGAATAAAAGGAAAAACAACCATTTGTTCATAGATTTCTATTTTAACAAATATTGGCATTTATATGAAAAAGTCTATTGGGTTTTATTATTTTTCTCAAGGTGACTTTTCACAAAGACAAGAAGAAGTTTTACAAGAAGTGGTAGCAAAAACTGGGTTTGAACTCAAAGAAAAAATATTTGTTGGGACTATTTATGATAAGAATAAAATTGGAAGTATTATTTTTTCTGGTGTTTATAAAAACAAATCAGCTGTTCTTAAACTTCAGGGTCTTAAACCTGATTTAGATGAGCCATTGGTGATTGAAAAATTTTATGCGCAAAATAAAAGTAATAGTATTCGTTTGCCAGAGATTTATTTTTTTGAACCCTGGCAAGAAGATAAGGGATATGGATTTTTTATAGCAGAGCAAATTGAGACTTCTCGTATATTTGAAATGCCATTTGCAAACCAAGAGCAGATGCATACATATATTACATTTTACCAAGATTATCGAACAAAAGCGATAACTCAACCATGGTCTAAAAATGAAATACCTGATCCATTACGTTTTACCTTTGAACGAATAGATAATTGGCGAAAAATAAGCGAATCAAAGAAACGATTAAAAACAGAAGATTACGTTCCTTATTTACTTAATTATTATCCTTTAGTTTCACCACACCTGTCTAAATTTAACATGGTTTTTAGCCATGGTCATTTAACTGCTAATGATATTTATAAAGATCCAAAAAATCCGAATGGTTTTATTTTGTTTTCAAATTTATGGTGGTCTTATCGGCTGGAGTGGTATGAACTTGCTTTTAACCTTTGGGCTTGTGTAAATAATATTAAAGATACATCAAAAACATTTGAACAGATCAGAGATTATCTTGAAGATTGGATTAAAATTTATAAAACTATTCCCGTAGTACAAACAGATTCTGATTTTGATGAAAAAATTTCTGTTCTTCTTCTTGAACGTTTCCTTGGAGCTATTCTTGTTGATATTGGTGTACACGATCAGTTTGAAGATCCAAAGAATAAAGAATTATTTGAATATTTACTCGATTTGAATCAAAAGTTGTTTGAATATTTTGCTGGGAAATTGGGAGTTTCTATAAGTTCTATAGACTAAAAAAACCCCCAAGATCCTGGATGAACCAAGGGGGTGATGAGAAAGATCGCGTACAAGACCCTATTCTCCTTGGGTCTTTTTGTAGGCTTCAAACGCGGAGGTCCAAGCCGAAAGCTCGTCGAGATTTCCTGCTGCTATGAGCCGCTGAACTTCCTCGAAATATGGCCCTTCGTTGCAAACACATTGACGGCCCACCCCGTAGGTGTTGAGTTTGCAAGGCGGGTAGTCGCAGACCAGAGCCTCGCTAAAGACAAAAACTTGAAAAAAGTCAGGAAGCTCTCTCTGAAGCTCTGACAATACCGGATCAACTAATTTCTTCAATGAAGATAGATTTGTAGGCCAGACAACCAGTTGAATCGTCCTGCCGTTCTTTCGAACGGCGTTGTACGGTCTGTGGAGCTCTTGAAAGATTTGACTTCTCAACTCTCTTCTTTTTCCAATCACTTCCCAAAACAATCGGCGAATATCTGCAGTTAACAGTTTCTTGGCCTGCCAACACACCCCACCGCCAACACACATAGCGTATGCTAGTTGTTGGTCCGGATAATCTCCCCACGAACATCCATCTGGGAGCTGTTGCTTAAACCCAGACATGTACAGGTCGGTCAATAAACGGACCCCATACTCATACGTTCTTGTTTCACTCTTCAGTTGACAAGCCGAGACAAGCGTTGTCTGGAAATCCTCAGGATCAATCAACCTTGTTTCAGTTGGTATTGAAAAACCAATTTTCATCCAGAGGTCTTTCGCAGCATCCACGGTGACCGATCCGTGATTTGCAACAACATTAATGACCTCTTCCCAGCCTTCTTTTTCCGATTCATTATAAGTTTCAACAACTGTAGCTTTTTCACCTCGGAGTTTGGCCACCAGAAAGTCTTCTGGTCCAGAAAGCTTTGCAGATGGCGGTGGTGGGACATCTAGGATCATGCTTCCCACCACAGCTTCGTAAGGGTGAATTTTAGCCAGAATGTCCAGATGTGATTCCCACGAGCGAACGAGAACTTGGTCTCCAGCCTGTTTTACCATTGAAAGAAATCCGTAAAAATGTCCTGGTTCGCCCCAGGCATCAAAGAACCAATTTGGCTGATAATATAACCCGAACATTTGCAGTTCGAAATAACAGTATCCGACTTCGTTTCTTTTCTCGCACGGGGCGAGTTCGTTGTTCTCACTCCATACTAGTTCTTGAATGAACCGTTTGGTGCGTTCGAGATACAGCGAACGTAGAGCCGGATCTGATTTTATCAGTTGATACAAGTCAAACGTCCCTTTTATTGGTTCTCCATAGCATCCCTCACCACACGAGACTATAGAAATCAGGTTGGTCGATTTGAGTGAGAGAAATTCTTGAGCAAACATCCTGGCACGGGTTTGATCTTCACGACCAAGCAAAACTATTGCTTCAACCAGTCTGAATACTACATCTTCGTTCTTAGGTGCCTCTGGATCAACCCAGATCTTAAGATCTTCTTGAATAAGATCAGGTAATAATTCTTTTGTCTGACCAGTTCTGGCCAAGCACATAACCTGCGGCTCGATATTTTGAGTCACGCGGCGCCCGATGAGCGTACTGATTTCGCGAACTGCAGAAATCTTTTTTTCTCCAAGCGCAAACCATTTGAGTTCGTTTAAACGAGTTATTTGATCTGCCTTGAACATTTCGTTCAAGACTCTGGTCAAAGTATCTTGTGCTTCGGAGTTCGGCAGAAGACGGATGGCAATTTTAGCTGTTGCCATCCAGGAAGGTGAACCTTCTTCGTCGAGTCCTCTAAGACACTCGAGCGCACTTGTAATACCTTCAGACCCGTCGGCGTTCAGGAACAGGTTAGCTGCCGGCCATTTTTCGTTTTTGGCCTGTAATTCCTTAGCAGCAGCGATTTTTTCTTGAGAAGTTCGGTCGTCGGCCACAGGCTGACCTTCGCCACAACCGGTGTTTGGCAGATCCCAAATCTCCTTGTTTTGTATCAGAGACCGAGGGTCCAACTGGAACGGTTCGAGCAAAGCCAAAACTTTTTCAGGCGGTTCTACAGCCTTGCACTGGCCGATCAGCCAGTGCATTCGCTGTTGCCATAGCTCCTGATCCGCCTTTGTTTCGAACGATCTGTCGACATCGACCGGAGGAGCCATTTCGACAGTCTTCGTCTTCGTCTCGGCTACCTTCGGGGTCGAATCAGGTTTTGATGAAGATACAACAAGGTTTACGGCAAAGAAATAACCGAGCCCGATCACAATAGCTAGGACGACGATGTCTGTGACAAGACTGTGTTTTTTCATGACAAATCCTTTTCAAAGAAAAAAGATAGGTTTGTTCCAAACTGATCTTTAGCGAACTTAGCTTATTTTAGTTAAAATGTCAATATATATTAACATTTTATTGTTGCTGTTCCTTAAATTTTTCAAATCCCTGGACCCAAAAAATAATACCTTGGGTATTTTGAATTTTGGTCAAGCGTTCAATTTCCTGGATATACAGAAAATCATTACAAGTACATCCAGAGTCAAAGCAGGGAGGATAATGGCATGTTAAGGCCTGTTCAAAGACAAATTCTTCAAACAAGGAAGGGGTTTGTGTACGCATTTGTTTAATGACTGGATCAAGAATAGCATTGCCGTCTTTTAAATTATTAGGGTAGACATTTGAAGGAGCATTGACTCGAATAGCCTCAAGAGGCTTTCGAAGATCTTGAAAGATTCGTTCCTTCATTTGTTCATGTGCCTGGACGACTTGTGAGAATCTTTTTTTTATATGGATAAGAATTTGATTTTTTGCATACTCGCACAGATCCGCTCCTGTGCACATAGCATAAGCAAGCTTTTGAGAAATATATGGTGGTTGACAATCTTTTGGTAAAGGAGAAGTTCGTCCAGAAAGATAAAGGGTCGTGAGTATGCCAATTCCTGTTTCTTGAGTTTTTGGATCATTTACAAGACCACACGCTACTTCAAGCGTCTTCTGATCTAGTGAACTATCCGTTTTATGAGAGCTTGATGGAAAAGGCAGATCAAGCTCGATCCAAACTTTTTTAAGATGGTCTTTTTGGATTTCTCCATGTTCTTCAATCATCTTAAAAACTTCTTCTCGTTTTGCTTGAGAATCAGGAAGAGATAAAATTAAAAGAAAGGATTCATCTTGAATCTGTTTTTTTAATTCTTTAATTTTATCTTGGTTATTTTGAGGTTGAGGAGTTTGAGTGGAAATGGGAATAGGAGTGCTTGTATTACAAGAAGAGGTTGAACCAGATCGTATGATTGGTGGTTGTTCCTGAATCAGAAGATCAAACCATTGTAAGAGCCGGAGAATTTCTACTGGCTCTTCTAAGCTTTCATAAATACCAAGAGATTCTTCTATTTCTTTTTGCCAAACCTCACGTTCTTGTTTAGCATCAAAAGAACGATC
>PFWS01000019.1:837-5762 GCA_002791255.1 Candidatus Uhrbacteria bacterium CG_4_9_14_3_um_filter_36_7 | reverse complement strand
TTATTGATTTTCAGTTTCGAGCCCCAAAAACACAAGGTCTTCATATAGTAAAATTTATTTTTGTTGCAGATGGTTCTCTTGTCTCTGGGGGGGAAATTGATATTCCAGTTGAGGTAACTACTAATGCACCAAATATTATTAAAGAAAAAGAAATTGAAAATATTCCAGTAGGAGAATTTATTGAAGAGCCAATAATGCGAATTGGAATTTTAACAATTGATGAGGAAACTGGATATACCGCAGATATTACTTGCGAAACTGATTTTGATGTGCGCGATGGAAATGGAAATCTAATGGCAGAGATGAAATCAGGAGAAGTTGTTTCAAGTTTTTATAAAAAAATGAAATACTGGTTTAATCGTGGAAAAGGACTTGAAAACACCTCTTATTATTTACGCTTTATTCCAAAAGAAGCGAATGCGGTTTGTACAGTTGTTAATTTTGATCGAACAAAAACTCGAAATAGCTCCCATCCGGATAATCAATTCCGCAACATTCTTGAGCTTCGTTATAGTGAAGAGAAGGATATTGTTTGGCTGATTAATGAATTGCCAATAGAAATGTATTTGCGTGGACTTGGAGAAACATCTGAAGCATCACATCATGAATTTAAAAAAGCTCTTATTACAGTTGCTCGTACTTATGCTCTTTATCATTGGCAACGCGGAGTTGATAAATTAGAAACCACAGAAAGTAGCACAAAACATGCAGGAGAATATTTTCATATGAATGCCTATGCAGATGATCAGGTTTATAAAGGATATGGATATGAAACACGACATCCATCAATTGGAAAATCGGCTGAGCAAACAAGTGGTGTTGTTGTAACTTATAATGGAAAAATAGCGATTACCCCTTATTTTTCACGATCAGATGGTCGTACACGTGATTGGAATGAGGTATGGGGTGGATCGATTGCCTGGCTTAAATCAGTTCCTGTTCCTTGGGATCAGGGAAAAACTCTTTGGGGTCATGGAGTTGGAATGTCTGCAACCGGTGCCCTTGCCATGGCTCGAGAAGGAAAAAACTGGGAAGAAATTTTGCATTATTTTTATCAAGATATTGATCTATTAAAACAGTGGGAATAATCTATATTTAAGCTATTTGTGTTATGGGTTTTTTTGGTTGTCGATTAAGACTAATTTGTTTAATGTTTGTTTTTTTATTTATTCCTGTCCAAACAGGATTTTTAATGGAAAAAGAAACATCTCTTGTTTCGATTTATCTTTCTCGTCCTGATTTACAAGCCGCCTTTGATTCACAAACTTGGCAGTCAACAGGCGTGTCTCATGCGGGATTTTTGCTTGATCTTGTAGATTGGGCAAGACAATACGGATGGAAGGAATACCCAAAGCAGTTGGAGAAATATCGTCCCTTAACCAAAACAAGCCTTGAGAAAGTAAAAGAAAAAGAAGTACCAAAAGTAAGTGCTCAGAGCTATATTATTCTCGATCGTCATAGTGGCATAGTGCTTGCAGAAAAAAAATCAACCACGATTTGGCCAATTGCTTCATTAACCAAACTCATGGCTGCCTCCACTGTTCTTAACCAAACCACAAACCCATCATCTTCACAGGCAATTCTTGCTTCTGATGAGGTTGGTGGAGCAAGACTTGTGGTAAATCCAGGAACAAAATTTACACTAAACAATCTTCTTTATGCAGCCCTTGTTGGGTCTGCTAATAATGCAGCCAGAGCCCTTTCTCATTCAACTAATTTATCTATTGAAGATTTTATAGGGGCTATGAATAAAAAAGCCCAAACCCTTGGTCTTATTCATACACACTTTGTTGAATCAAGTGGAATTGATCCAAAAAATATTTCAACCGCAAGGGAAATGGCTAAACTTGCTCATGATGTTTTTTCACAAAAAGCGATTCAGCATTATACAACCACTGCAGTTAAATACATTACTTCTTTATCTGGTGTGGAGAAAAAATTAATTAATACTAATTGGATGCTTTGGAAACCAGAATTTGATGATGTGTATGTTACTTCTGGAAAAACAGGTTATCTTGAGGAATCTAATTGGAATTTAGTTGTCTCTCTTCGTCCGGATGGATCAAGTGTTGATAAGGAAATTCTTTTGGTGCTTTTTGGATCTGATTCTCGCGGTCAGAGCTTTATAGATGCAAAGGCTCTGGCACAGTGGATTTGGCAGACGCATTCACCCGCACCCGTTCCTGTTCAAGAGTTGCAATAATTTGTTCTTTAACTTTTTCTGGATGAGGAACTTCTTTAAAAACAAATCGGCGAGTTTCTCCAGCAGTTTGAATATAAACGGTTCCAAAATCAAACAGGGTTGGAAGGATTCCTTTAACCTCAGAAGTAACATCTTGAACAACATTTAGTGGAAGTTCAGAAGCTGTGCGATGGAAAAGTCCGAGTTGTTCAATGTTTAAGATACGTTTATTGGTTACAATCCAAACATCAAGATAATAATCAACAAATTCAACAAAGGCCAAAAGCCAGACTCCACAAATATAGGCACTTGCCACTAAAAACAAAAGAGGTCCTAAAAAAGGATGGGAGGTCAAAGGAGCAATAGTTGAACTCCAAAAGAAAAATAAAATGATTGCGGGAATAAGATAAAGAAGAAGAATGGCAAGAAAAATTTGTAAAACAACATGCCAATGGCGATGGAGAAAAAATATTGTTTTTTCTCCATTTTGTGTATGAGGTAGATGATCAGGATGAATCATAAATTATAAAATAGGTTCAAAAAGATGTGTTGATGTGTTTGAAAAAATAGAAGAAAGATCAAATGAAACAAGCCAGTCAAATTGTTGAAATCCATAGAGAACCGATCCAAATAAAAAAATAGAGATTCCCATATAGACTACTATAACCAGAAACATTTTATATTCAGAAATACCATATCGAAGAAGATGGTAGAGATTAAATAAACTATAGAAAATATAAAAAAGAAGAAATAGAGCAAAAGGAACTAATAAAATAAATAAAGGAATACTTATATTCATAAAGCAGATGTTAAAGGAGTGAGGGGCAAGAAAATCCTAAATGTTTATAAGCAAGGGCAGTGGCAACACGACCGCGGGGAGTTCGATCAAGTAAACCAAGTTGTAAAAGAAATGGTTCATAAACTTCTTCAATAGTTGCTATTTCTTCTTGGGTGGCAGCAGCAATTGTGGAAAGACCAACTGGCCCCCCATGAAATTTTTCAATAATTGTTGAAAGAATAAAACGGTCAGTTCTATCTAAACCAAAGAAATCAATTTGAAGTAATTCAAATGCTTCTTCAAGCATAGAATCACAAATAATTCCTTTTCCTTTTACTTGTGCAAAATCACGAACACGCCTAAGAAGACGATTGGCAATTCGTGGAGTTTTGCGTGAACGTTTTGCAAGCTCTTTTTTTGATGTTTGATCAATTGAAATTTGAAGTAAAGAAGCACTGCGTTCAATAATTTTTTCAATTTCATTTTCTTCATAAAAGTTTAGATGAAAAGTCAGGCCAAAGCGATCGCGTAGTGGTGAAGAAAGAAGTGAAAGGCGTGTGGTTGCACCAATAATTGTGAACGGTTCCAGATTAAGACGTAGAGTTCTGGCAGTTGGACCTTTGCCAACAATAAGATCAAGAACGAAATCTTCCATGGCTGGATAAAGTACTTCTTCAATTGTTTTATTCATTCTATGAATTTCATCAATAAACAAAATATCTCCCTTTTTAAGATTTGAAAGAATAGCTGCTAAATCACCAACACGCTCAAGAGCTGGGCCGCTTGTTACACGTATTTGACCTTGTATTTCATTGGCAATCACTCCTGCGAGTGTGGTTTTTCCAAGGCCTGGGTTTCCATAAAAGAGTAGGTGTTCAAGTGGTTCGTTTCGTTTTTTAGCTGCTTGTAAAAACACATGCAGATTTTTTTTAACAGACTCTTGTCCGATAAAATCTTTAAGATTTTTTGGCCGCAGACTAAATTCAAATGTTTGTTCCTGTTCTTGTACATTTTCAGAAACAATCCGTGGTGGTTGGGATAATTTTTCAGTAACTATTTTTTCACGCTCTATCATATATATAAGACTACACCCATGAGGCTTCATTTAAGTTTTCACAGATGCTTCACCTTGCTTCTATTATGCTCAATTGATCCTTAAAAAACAACAACCCCCTGGTTTTTGGCCAGAGGGGAGAGTTAACGTTTGAGTAGGAATCATTCTTGTAAAGATGTTTTGTTAAATTATATATAAATCTGGTTATAATCGAATCAAACATACACAAAATTAGTTTTTTTATGCGCTCTTGGCGCAAGGTCGTCGATTGTGGTATATTTACTTTGTTCCTTAAAATACACAAAATCCTTGATTTAAGTCTCTTGCGAAAGTGAGAGGTTGGGCTTAAATCGCTCGTAAGAGCAGGATGATTTTTGCAAAAGTGAAAATCCGGCTTCCTCCGTAACCATAGGAAAATTGATGTCGTGCTCGATTGAGCAATCTGAGTCAATGAGAGATCTGCTAATGCAGATAACTAGGGTGGCACCGCGAGAATAATCTCGTCCTTAGAACACAAGTCGATTTTGTGTTTTTGGGACGGGATTTTTAATTTATCTAAACTATGAAAAAAATTATAGAAAATATCGTATTAACCGGTGATAGGCCGACGGGAAAATTACATCTCGGTCACCTTGTCGGTTCTATACAAAATAGGGTCAAACTTCAAGATGAATATGACCGTTGTTTTTATATGGTTGCAGATATTCAAGCATTAACCGATAACGCAGATAATCCCGATAAAGTTAGAAAAAATGTTTTTGAAGTTGTCTTAGATAACTTGGCAGTCGGCCTATCGCCAGAAAAAACCACTTTCTTTATTCAATCTCAAATTCCAGAGATTGCGGAATTAACTGTACTTTTTTTGAATCTGGTAACCTTGGCGAGATTACGCAGGAATCCAACTGTCAAAG
>PFWS01000019.1:530-724 GCA_002791255.1 Candidatus Uhrbacteria bacterium CG_4_9_14_3_um_filter_36_7 | reverse complement strand
TATGATAACAGTTGGATTTTTCTTTTAAAAACGGCTGATGTCCAGGAATAAGCTTAATGAATTCCTTGGCGATCGAGCGTTGGATTGAAATGCGTTCGTTATAGTCTGCCAATTCATAAAGAAGAAATTCTGCTTTTATTTCGTCAATTCTAAGATTGAGAGCGGTATTTTCGGTCATTTTTCCGTTGAGCCTG
>PFWS01000019.1:0-512 GCA_002791255.1 Candidatus Uhrbacteria bacterium CG_4_9_14_3_um_filter_36_7 | reverse complement strand
TTCATTTGTTGGTAATAAGCTTCATTGTTTGTTACAACAGCACCGGCGTGTCCACATGAATGGAGAGCTTTGGTCGGATAAAAACTAAAACAACCTATTTTCCCTAACGTGCCAACGAATTTTCCATTATATTTAGCTCCGAACGCCTGGCAAGCGTCTTCAATAAAGTTTTTTTTATTCTTAAAAGTATCAAGAAGACCGTTCGGTTGTCCGAACAGATGAGTGATGACAACTAAATCAAAATTGTTTCCAACTTTAAATGCAGATTGTTTCCCAGCAGGAATCATGCGAGTAAAATTTACTTTATAATTTAATAATCTCGCTGGTTGATATGTGGCAGGAAATGTATACGGATCTGCCGTAAGTTGATTAAATTTTTTTTTCAAAACCCAGTAAGCGGCCAAAAGAGCGGAGGTACCGGAGTTGGTCAAAATTACATCTTTAACATCTAAATATTCTTGTAGTTTAACTGTAAGTTCTTTTGCCTTAATTCCATCCGTCCATTTACCGCT
>PFWS01000013.1:10776-24423 GCA_002791255.1 Candidatus Uhrbacteria bacterium CG_4_9_14_3_um_filter_36_7 | reverse complement strand
CCGGAAAGTGTAATGGTTCAAACCATACCCGGGAATCAAGTCGTCATTTTCGAGGTGAACGTTCACTCACAGGACGTTCGAAGAGTAATCGGTCGCCGTGGTAGAACGGCCGACGCTCTTCGGGAGCTCATGATAAGTTTTGGTGGGAAAATCAACAAGAAATGTGTGCTCGAGATTGTTGAACCCGCTCGCTAATCGGAAATCGGAGGAATTTTTATCTAGACGCAGGGTACTTGGGGCATAGAGCTTATGTGTTGCCAAGTCCCTACGTCTTTTATTATTCTGAGAAATATAATTATTGGTTAGTATGTTCTTTTTGCAGAAACTCAATTGTTACCTCAGGAATACGATCTTCTAACCATTGAACAAATTCGCGGGTTTCTGTAATAGAATCATTAGCAAAATTTGCTACCTCATCTCTACCAAGCTCCTTAGCAGCTGCAGCTAGGGATAAATAAGAAGCAATACCAAGATTAGCTCCTGAATACATAACAAGTAAGTGTTTAACGATTTGGTCATGCGTTAGTTCACTTGTCGCACTTTGCCACATACCAGTGAGTTTACCTGTAAAACTTTTCATCATAGAAACTTTTTCGCCCATATTTTCAATAATAGATTTAAGACGATCAGCTTTTTCAACCGCTTTTGATGACACTTTTTCAATATTCATTTTTATATCAGGATAATCTTCGAAATCTTTCGCATAACGTTTAAGTAAATCATTTTTGGTCATTTCCATGGCATAAGCATCATTAAGCCATGAATGAAACATTTCTATTTTTGTCATAATTGGAAATTGATTAAGGCTTTCTTTTACTATCTAATGTGAAATTAGACCTGTCAAACAAAGAATTTTATTACTAAATAAAAAAACAAGACTTTTTATTTAAAATATGCCAAAATATATTCTTCTTTTTAATCATAAATATTGAATATGTCTGAAACAAGACCACTAGGTATTGAAGAAGCTGCATTAAGAGAAGCAGCTTCTAAAGAAACCTCTCCTTCACTAGAATCCAGGCGGTTTGTTTATTCAAAAGAAACAGACCCAGGGCGATTGCAGGAAATAAAAGAAAAAATTGAACAATCAAGATTTTTACGATTTGAATTTGAAGGACAAGAAATTCAAATTGAATATATAGAGGTTGAAGCAAAGAAAACACAAGAAGTGCACGAAGATGGTGTACGGAGTCCAGTTGATATAATTATCCCTGGATTTTGTGCTTCCTTGATTCCGTTTAAACCCACAGTCAGAGAAATGGCAGAATATATGCCTGATCATCGTATTATCTGTGTTTCACCCCTTGATTCAGGAAAGAGTTCTGCTTTAAAAGATAGCTCGCTTGAAAAAATGAATCGAGTTTATCGTCAAGTTTTTGAAGAAATGGGTATTGATGTTTCTTCTGTGGATTTAACTGTGATTGCCCATTCACGATCGGATATTATTGGTCTTGGTCTTGCGGCTGCTTATCCTGAACTTGTAAAAAATATTGTTTTAGTAAATGGTGTTTCAGCAAAGTCTGATAATCTGGCAAGATTAACTTATGATTTCTCTCAACATACACTGAAAGATATAACCCCTGAAAGGATGAAAGGATTTTTTCATAAATTTGCTCCAGGGGAAATATATGAAGGAGTATCTGAAGAAACAGCCCAAAGATATTTAGAACAAACTGTTGATTTTATGAGGAATATTTTGAAATTTCCTCAAGCGTTTCACCAGTTTAGTTCATTAGCTCAAAGACGAATTATTGATCTTGATTCTCTTGTAAAATCATTAAAATCAAACGTGCTTATTTTAAGTGGAACCAGAGATATTACTAGTCCAGAAAATTCAAGGCAACGTATTTTTGAAAATCTTCCAGATACAGTTCAAGGAAAACAGAGTATAGAAGTTGGCGGACTCCATGATGCACCAAACGCAGACCCTGAAGCATTTGCATTGAAGCTTGCGCATTGGTTTAAAACACTCAACAAAGAGTAAATCAAAGATAAAATTATTATGATAAAGGAAAGACGATTTATTGAACAGCTTTTATCTATGGCTGGTTTAACGCTTAACGGACCAAATTCTTTTGATCCACAAATTTATGATGAGCGTTTTTATAGACGTGTTTTAAAAAACGGATCTCTTGGCCTAGGTGAATCTTATATGGATAAATGGTGGGGTGTGAAAAAACTTGATGAATGTATTTATAAAATATTAAAAGCAGAACTTGAAAAAAAGTTTTATGGTAATTTAAAAATAATGCTTCTATTTACCTTGAACTATATTCGTAATCCAGGACGCACATCAAAAGCTTTTGAAGTAGGAGAAAAGCACTATGATATTGGTAATGACCTTTATGAAAAAATGCTTGATAAACGTCTTACCTATACCTGTGGTTATTGGAAAGAAGCAAGAAATTTAGATGAAGCACAAGAAGCAAAATTAGATCTTGTTTGTAAAAAAATTGGTTTAAAACCAGGTATGCGCGTACTTGATATTGGATCTGGATGGGGAAGTTTTATTGGATATGCTGCACAAAATTATGGGATTAAAGCCATTGGTCTTACCGTTTCCAAAGAGCAGAAGGCTTATGCAGATGAACGATATAAAAATTTATCAGTTGAAACTAGACTGCAAGATTATCGAGAGTTAGGCCATGAACAGTTTGATCGAATTGTTTCTTTGGGTATGTTCGAACATGTGGGAGAAAAAAATTATCGTACATTTATGCAAGTGGTTCATCAATTGTTAGAAGATGATGGATTATTTTTATTACATACTATTGGTGGTAATCGTTCAGTAAAAGGAACTGACCCTTGGATTCATAGATATATTTTTCCTAATGGAATGATTCCTTCAATAGCCCAGATTGGTCGCTCTATAGAAAATTTATTTGTGATGGAAGATTGGCATAATTTTGCTCTTGATTACGATAAAACTCTTATGGCTTGGTATATGAATTTTATAAATAATTATAATCAACTTAAATCAAAATATAATGATCGATTTTTTCGGATGTGGGAATATTATCTTCTCTCATGTGCAGCAACTTTTCGAGCTAGAAAAAATCAGCTTTGGCAAATTATTCTTTCAAAGAAAGGTTTATCTTCAGGGTATGTTTCTATTCGCTAAACGACAAAAACACCAAGTTAATACTTGGTGTTTTTATATACAATTTTATTCTTCAAAGACATTTATGTCCGTCGTTGCAAAGCCTTAATAATAGCTAGTAGAATAACAGAACCCAAAATAGCGATCAAAAGACTATAAAGATTAAAGCCAGTAATTCCAGTTTGTCCAATCAAGCTCATTACCCAACCACCAAGCAGTGCCCCAACAATTCCAATGACAATATTCATAAGGGTTCCTTGTTGTGGATCAGTTTTCATAATAATCGAAGCAATCCATCCAACAAAAGCGCCAAAAATAACCCAAAGAAGAATACCCATAAAATAAATTAAATTAAGAATGATGGATCTCTCTTTTTACTGTTTCATTGTTTTATTGAGATGTCAATTTTTTTATGAAAAAAGAATTTCTTACAAATATTGAAGGTGATTTAATAAGCAAATCTAAAGGACAAAGTACTTCCAGGGAAGGGTATCGTGATCTAGCTAAAAGGGAAATAGATTTAGAACAGGAAACTAATAAAAATTCTTTAGGGATGGTAGAATTTCAAACTTTACTTAATCAGCGTTTGGCTCTTGCTGCTCAAAAGCGTGGAACAAGTAAAGAAACACAACAGATTATTTATGAGTGGCAAAAGAAAAAACAGTTGATTATGCTTGAGCTTAAACAAGCTTTACGTGAATTAGATGATCCAGAAGTTCATCCTGTTCAGACTTTTAAAAGTCGTTTTATTCGTTATGAGGATGGTCGATTTTACCGTCCGTCAGGAAATCGTAAAGACCAAATAGTTACACTTGGAGAAATTATGACTGGGGCAAGTTGGGGTATTGATTTTTATTTAGATCCGCAAACCGTACCAAGGAATATTCGCAAGCAATTTTTGATTGAGCGGGTTAAACAAAAATTACTTGATGCTTTAAATCATCAGATCATGGAAGAGGAATCTGAAAGTCGATTTACCCATGAGTGGAAACGTGATACTTATAAACGTATTCAAGAGGAGAAAGAATCTGGTACAGAGTATGAACATTGTGGATTATTAGCAGAAAAAATGGTTAAAAATTTTCTTCTTGGTTTAAGTTACGATTTTCCGGTTTCCTTTCGGCTTATGGAAGCAGATGTACACCAGGATGTTGAACAAAAGATTGATTTTATTGTTCAAGTTGAGACCCACCAAAGAGGTGTTGGTACAAATAAACAAGAAAAGGTAACTCAAAAGGGTATTCAGTTTACAATTCAAAGAAACCAAGATGTTCTTGCAAAAAAAAGACAGCAGATTGAACGATCACGCCGATCCTTAGGAGAAGATATCGATGATATTATATTTGTGAATATTCCACTTGAACATGTTTTAAATATTTATAAACAGTGGAAAGGAGCAAAACAACCAGCTGGTGGACCAGAAAAGTTATGGGATGCAAAAACAAAAGTAATGATTTTTCGTGGCATTATGCAAGGAATTCTTTCACAAGAGGAAATAGAAAAGACTGTGGAACAGTTTGTATATTTACAGTCTGCTTAGAGATTATTCAGAATCATTTCTTTAATCTTAATTGATTTTTGTTTTTTTCGAAAAATTTGTTTAGTGATTTCAATAAGGAATATATTTAAGATTCCAATACCTAAGACTGCAAGAACCCACGGGATTGGTAGGGTAACTGTACCAAAAA
The DNA here is from genome assembly GCA_002791255.1 of Candidatus Uhrbacteria bacterium CG_4_9_14_3_um_filter_36_7. Taxonomy (GTDB): domain Bacteria; phylum Patescibacteriota; class Patescibacteriia; order UBA9934; family GWF2-40-263; genus UM-FILTER-36-7. Next base: position 19,635 of record PFWS01000013.1, on the reverse strand, counting down.
GAGTCTGTAATCCGGGAAGATAAATAGCTGCGATCATTAGTAAAAAACCAATAGCAATCCCTGCCGTAAGATATTGATTTGAAAATAGAGGATAAGAAAAAATAGAGTGTTGCAAGCTTCTTACTGGTAAAGCAATCAAAAGCGTATAAGTACCAAAAACTGCAAACATGAACGTTTGAATGAGTTCAATTGGATAATTTAGTCGTAGTAAAACAATGTATATAACTAGTAAGAGTATGCTGGTAGGAACTCCGATAATGACAATCAAAAATTTCATTAGTGGATCAAATAAAACTCCTGATTTTGTTTTTGATTTATAGGAAAGATTATCTGTATTTTTCTCAAAAGCAAAAGCAATTGCAGGGAAACTATCCGTAAAAAAGTTTACCCACAAAATTTGTAAAGCGTTTAATGGTAGTGGTATGCCAGCAAGAATAGATCCACCAATAAGAATTATTCCATCAGCAACATTTGAAAGAAGATAGACTAGCACTTTTCGAATATTACTCAGTATTTGTCGTCCTTCTTCTACAGCTGCGACAATGGTTTCAAAATTATCATCAAGTAAAATTAAATCAGCTACACTCTTGGCAACTTCTGTTCCTGATCCCATGGCAATTCCCACATTTGCCTGTTTTATACTTGGTGCATCATTTACTCCATCACCTGTCATAGCAACTATTTCGCCAGATGATTGTAACAATTGAGCAATACGTAGTTTATCAAATGGAGTAACGCGCGAAATAACTGATATATTTGGCAGACGCTTAAGAATTGATTGATCAGATAACTTATTGAGTTCTCTAGCATCAAGAACCGAATTTTCATCAATCATCATACCGATTTCTCTTGCAACCGCAATAGCAGTTCCTTGATGATCACCTGTTAGAATAATAGTTTTGATTCCTGCGTGCTTAACACGTTCAATGGTTTGTTTTATGCCAGGCCGAAGAGGATCTCGAAACGTCATGAGTCCATCAAATAATAAGTCTGAAAGGATAAAATCTTTTGAAAGAGAAAAATTTTTTTGCAAGGAAATTTTTTTACTCGCAAGACCAAGCAAGCGTTCTCCAGAAGAAGCAAGGGTGTTAATTTGATTAAAGATTGCTTGTTGTTGACTTTGGGATAAACAAGAATGAGCAAGAAGGATATCTGGAGCACCAAGGAGAATTACAAGATATCCATCTGGTGTTTGAAGAAGGGAGGCGGAAAATTTTTGAACCGCATTAAATGGAATGGTTTGAATAACTTTTGTTTTATCAAAAATTTTTTGAAGCGGCATTTGTCGCAAGCCAGCTGATTGAACTAAAGCCATTTCCATTATTTTTCCATCCATTCGCCAATCCTTCGGATGATCTTGTGGATTTTCAATAAACACATTTGTATTTTTAAGGGCATGTTCAAGTAATATATTTTCATCTGATTGAAAGGGAATGATTTTTGAAATGACCATTTTTGCTTGAGTCAAAGTACCAGTTTTATCTGTCAGAATAACTGTGGTACTTCCTAAGGCTTCTGCAGCAATTAGTTTACGAACCACTCCTTTACGTTTTGCCATACGTTCAACACCAATAGCCAGAATAATAGTCATAGAAATTGGAAGACCTTCTGGAATAGCAGAAACCGCAATGGCAATCGAGGTTAAAAACATTTCAAGTGGTGGTTGACCTGAAAAAATACCAATAAGGAAAACAACAATGGTTAAGATGCTAAGTAATATACTTAAATAAATACTAAATTTGATAATTGATTTTTGCAGTGGTGTTTTTTCGGTTTCTGATTTTGTTACCATAGAAGCAATTTTTCCAAACTCTGTATTTATATTTGTATGACAAACAAGAGCTGTACAAATTCCTTGTGTAACAAGTGTACCTGTAAAGACCATACATTTTTGATCAATAATCATAGCTGATTTTGAAACAGGTTCGGCTGATTTTGTTACAGGCAGAGATTCACCAGTTAAAATAGATTCATCAATTTGAAAATCATTCACAAAAATAATTCGAGCATCAGCAGGTACCCTATCACCCTGAGAGAGTTTGATAATATCTCCAGGCACAATTTCTTCAATTGGTATTTCCCATTCTTTTCCTTCACGCACCACCCGAGCTTTTTGTTTAAGATACGATTTTAAAGCGCCCAATGCTTGTTCAGCCTTATTTTCTTGCCAAAAGCCAAGCAGAGAATTAATAAGCACTGCAATAAAAATAAAAATTGCATCACGATAATGGGAAATAAGAAGTGTAATAACAGCCGCAATAATCAAAATAAAAATTAATGGGCTCATTAATTGACGCAAAAAAATCATCAGTGGATTGTTTTTTTTTGATGATTCAAGAATGTTTGAACCAAATATATCTAAACGTTTTTTTACCTCTATAAGAGATAACCCGCTATTGATATTACTTTGTAGCCACTTGGCTGTTTCTTCTATAGATAAATGCCAATATTGTTTAGTTTGAATATGATGAATCTCATCTTTCATAAAAAAATAATCCTGATTTAATTACTCAATAATTTTCTTTGTTCTTGTTTAAATTGAATCAGTGTTTTTCGATTCCATTTTTGATGTTTAAGAATTTTTGTGATCCATTGTGCACCAAGAAAATGTGGCATCATGACAAATTGGGCTCCCTGTTCATATAATTTTTGGGCATCTGCTGTGTGATAGGCATTGGCAATAATAAGTACTTGTTTATTAAGGTTTAAAACCCATTTTATTAGATGTATTTGGTCATCTACACTTGGTATGGTCATGATTATTATTTTTGTTTTTGCAAGGGGTAGGCCTTCTAAGAATTCAATATCAGCGATATCACCAAAATAAAAAGGAATTTTGGTTTTTCGAAGTTTTTTTATGGCTTCTGGATCAAAATCAATCACTGAAAAACGAACTTTTAAATCTGATAGAGTCTCAGCTACTTTTGTTCCAATGCGATGATAGCCAATAACCCAAGCATCATACGCTTTTGGAGCACGTTCAGATTGGCGTTGTTTATCTGGTCCAAATCGTTGGAAAATAGGCAAAAGGAATCGATATATTTGTTCATTATAAGTGATTAAATATGAAGAAATAAATATGGTAATAATAGCAACGCCTGTAAAAATAACCACTTCATTTCCTTGAAGGTGTCCAGCTTGTCGACCAGCAAAAAGTAAGACAAATCCAAATTCACTCACTTGAGCTGCGGTAATACCAGCGAGAAAACTATTGCGGCGGGTAAATTTAAATATTCTAAATAAAATATATAGAATAAACGGATTTCCAATAAGAATAAATAATGAAATTATAATCGTAGGAATCCATAAACCTCCTATTCCTTCTATTCCCATTTCACTTCCAAGCACAATAAAAAAAAGGATAAGAAAAAAGTCGCGAAGTGGCTTAAGACGACTGCCAATCTCCAGTTGATAGGGTGATGAGCTTAGAGTAATACCAGAGATAATCGCCCCCATTTCTAAGGAAAAACCCAGTACATAAAGTAAGGTTGCTATACCAAAGCACCAAGTAAGAGTAAAAAGGAAAAGAAGTTCACTTGAGTGGGCAATTTTATCAAGGCATTTTGGTAAAATATATTTGGTAAATAACCACAATATTAAGCCTACTAAAATAAGTTTGGTTATTAAAAAACCAATAGTTTGTAAACCATTAGCTTGTGCGCTTGTTTGAATACCAAACATAATCACAAGTAGCACTGCGATTAGATCTTGCACAAGCATTAGACCAATGGTATAACGGCCATAAATAGTATCTGTATCTTTTTTATCAGAAAGCAGTTTCATGATAATGATCGTGCTTGAAAAAGTAATAGCAATTGCAAGATAAAAAGCAGATATAAGAGGCAAATTAAGATAAAGTAAAAGGAGGGTTCCAATACCAGCCGTAAAAATAACTTGGCCAATACCAGTAATTAAAGATACTTTTCCAATGGATTTAAGATGATTGAAATTAAGATGGAGTCCAATAATAAATAAAAGTAATACAACTCCAAATTGAGCAAAGGTACTGTATATTTCATGATTGGCTTTAAAAAGATTAAGAATAAACGGTCCACAAATAATACCTGCAATAATATAGGCAACCATGAGTGGTTGGCGAAGTAAACGAATAATAAAAGCAATACCAATAGTGATAGCAAGTAGGATACTGATTTCAATAAAAATAAGATCAGTCATAAATCAGTGAAACAGAGATGATTGAGTTTCAAATTTTACTAAATTCATTCATCTTTGAACAGTTGATATAGAGATTTATTTACAAAAGTTTTTATTTCATTACTTATTGATGATTACTAGTAGATTTGTTAGGCTATTTACATAATTTTTATATCTATGAATACTCTTGATCAAAAAGCCCTTGAGCTTCATGCTGCTAAACAGGGAAAAATAGCTCTTGAAATAAAAACCTTGATTAAAAATCGGGATGATCTTTCTTTGGCATATACTCCAGGAGTTGCAGCTCCATGTCTTGAAATTTATAAAGATCCTAGCAAGGTTTGGCAATATACAGCACGTGGAAATTGGGTGGCAGTTATAACAGATGGATCAGCAGTACTTGGTCTTGGTAATATTGGTTCACTTGCAGGTTTGCCTGTTATGGAAGGAAAAGCTGTTTTATTTAAAACATTTGGTAATATTGATGCTTTTCCGATTACTCTTTCAACACAAGATACTAATCAAATTATTGAAGCAGTTAAAATGATAGCTCCTTCATTTGGTGGAATTAATCTTGAGGATATTGCTGCTCCTCGATGTTTTGAAATTGAAGAGCGGCTAAAGCAAGAGCTTGATATACCTGTTTTTCATGATGATCAACACGGAACTGCTATTGTGATTTTAGCTGGTCTTTTAAACGCTCTTAAAATAACGAATCGTACATTTGAAAAAACACGTTTTGTGATAAATGGGGTAGGGGCAGCAGGAGTTGCTATCACAAAAATACTTTTTGCTTCTGGTGCGCGTCAAATGATTTTGGTTGATAGCAAAGGTATTATCCATTCAAAACGTACAGATTTAAATCTGATCAAACAAGAACTTGCCCTAAAGACAAATCTAGAAGGTTTAGAAGGAGGTTTAGAGCAGGCAATGGAAGGTGCGGATGTGTTTATTGGAGTAAGCGCTCCTGGTGTTTTGACAAAAGAAATGGTTAAAAAAATGAATAAACAAGCAATAGTCTTTGCCTTAGCAAATCCAATTCCTGAAATTATGCCAAATGAAGCTAAAGAAGCAGGCGCTTTGATTGTGGCAACTGGACGAAGCGATTTTCCTAATCAGATTAACAATGTCCTTGCATTCCCTGGAGTTTTTAGAGGTGCTCTTGATGCACAGGCAAAACAAATAACAGAAGAAATGAAATTAGCTGCAGCAAAAGCTCTTGCTTTATTAGTGAATAATCCTGATAGAGATTATATTATTCCGGATATTTTTGATCCTACTATTACCTCAAAAGTAGCTCAGGCAGTAAAAAATGCGGTTGAAGCAAATAATAGACGAATATAAAATTTTAATCATTCAATTTTAAGAATAGTATATACGGTTATACCTGTTGTAGTTTTTATTTCTACTGAATCATGGATTTTATTTCCAAGAAGAGCCTTGCCAAGAGGTGATATATGAGAGATACGTCCTTTAAGTGGATTAGCTTGTGAAGGACCAACAATTTGAAACAACTGTTCTTTTTGATGATTGATTTTTAAAAGAACTGTTGACCCTATTTGAACAGTTTCACTTGAAATATTTTTTTGAATAATCACTGCTCGTTTAATTTTATCTTGCAAAAAAGCAATTCGTGAGTGAGTCCTACGTAAACGCCACTTAGCTTCTTGATATTCTGCATTTTCTGAGAGATCTCCGAATTGAATGGTAAAACTAACATCTTCAATTGCTTTTGGAAGATCTTTTGTTTGAAGACGCTTTAATTCATCTTCAAGTTGTTTAAGCCCAGAAGCAGTTATATATTCAGACCCTTCTTCATCTTGTTTTTTGGTTTGACGAAGTTGCTCTGATTTTCGTAATGGTAAACGCATAACTTGTCATTTTATTCATTTTGAAGATGTTTAACAAAGATCTCTCTTAATTCTTCTTCAAAATATAATCCATCAAATGTTTCAAGTACATTACCTTGTTCATCTACAAGAAGAGAAAATGGAGTTCCGTTAGCTCCTTGAGCTTGTGCTTGTTTAAGGTGGTTTTTTACTTGTTCATTATAAGTTGCACTAGCAATGCATGTATTAAATTGTTCTTCATCTAGATTAAGTTCTTTAGCAAGAATAAAAAGATCTGTTTCTGGTAATTGGTTATTAGAAGGGGTACGTGCAAAAAGGGCGTGTGTATATTGCCAAAATTTTTCTTGTTCTCCTGCACACTCAAGGGCTTCTGCTTCTAGGGTAGCTTTTTTCATGTGTTGATTTAAGGGAAAATGTTTATATTGCCAGCGTATTTTTCCTTCAAATTCAGGCATAAACGCTTCGAGCATCAAATGATATTCTTTTGAATAAGGGCATTCAGTATCTGCAAACTCAACAAAAGTTAAAGTACCTGCTCCTAAAATATGTTCTTTTGCAACTGCTGAATTTGTGCGAGTATTTGATGATGATAAAGAAAGGCCAGATTGATTTGAACACCCAGATAAAAGTACAAGAATAGATAGACTTAAAAATAATGAAGAAAATCTGGACATAGTTTGAATACAATAAAAATATATTAAAATACAATTGTTTATGTTAGACTTAGTTTTCTATGGTAAATAAGCTTTTGAAATGGGACAAGTCACTTAAATATTTTTTAACAGGATTTGCTCTGCTTTTTTTAATTTTTATTGTTATTTATCTTGTTTGGTTAGGGAAAGATTTATCATCAGATGTTTTGCCTCCACTTGCAACCGTAAGTGCCAGATATACTCCACAAAGTAGCCGAAGTATGCAAAATGTTGATGAGTATGTGATGAAAGGGGTTATTGCTATTGAAGAAGCTAAGCCACTTCTGACTTCAAAAAAAGCACAAGATCGTTGGGTTGCAGTTTATGTGATTGGTAGAGTTTCAGATGTAAGTAATGCTCAAATTCTTTTACCACTTCTACAAGATGAAGATGAGATTGTTCGAATTTCTGTAGCAGGGACATTGGCAAATAAAGGATACACAGAAGCTCTACCTGTTCTTATTGAAGCGGTTGATTCAACGAATTCGATCACTTATTTACATCCTGAACGAGAAATTTCAGATTTTAGTTTAGAAGTGTTAATGACGTATACAGATCAAAATTTTGTTTTAAAAAATGATTGGCTAACTTGGTGGGATAAAAATCAATCACACTTATCTTGGAATACATCAACCAAACAGTATGAATAAATTTTTTATTCTTTTTTTGATTTCTTTATTTTTCTATCCCTTAGACATATTTGCAGCTGGTTATGCCACAGGTGGTTTTGGAACTGAAATTTTAATAAAAGACGATCAAATCACCATTGTCGTGCGTATGGAATTATGGGGAGAGGGCGTTTGGAATGACCCATCTTTGGCAACTCATTGGCAGCAGATAATTGAAAAAGTTTGGAATAATCAAGTCAGTGGTTCGCGTGTAAAATATAAGTGCTATGATGTTTTTGTTGACGTTGAGATGAAAATATCCCCACAAACACGTCAAGGATCAAGTGCTTCATCTGGCACACCAGGATATCATCAAATTTGGGTACCAGAAGTTCGGGTTGGAGATATGGCAAATACTTATAATCAGTATGGTTTGTATTTACCTGATCAAGGAACCAGGGAAACCGCATATGGAGAACTAGATCCTGAAACTGCCAAAGAATACTATGAAAAAAATACAACTACCAAGCAGCGTGAATCAGGGAAAGGAAAGATAAGTGGGTTTATTTGGGATCCAAGAGCGATTGGTAAAGATGCACAAAAAGAAGCCACTTGGGGAACCTTACCAAATAGCTTAACTGATTCAGTTGTTGCTCATGAATTTGGTCATCTTATTGGTGTGAGTCATGATGAAAAAAATTGTCAAGATAATGTAATGAGTCCAAGTAATGGAAAATTCGTGGTGCGAACACAGGTTTATCCTAGATATTTCAAAGAAATGTTTGATCCGCTTGGACTTTCTTGTGAATGGAACATTGAGGGAGAAATTCATATGGACGCCACAGGGGTTGGAACTTATTTTCCCGTGCGTATTGATGCATCCCACGAATTTATTTTAAAGGAAGAGCCAGCAGCAAAGGGATATATTGCGGTACAAAAAGAGGAATCAGCAGAACTTATTTATGATTTTATTGAACCAAATTTTACTTGTAATATTTTTGATTGGTTAACACATAATGGAAAACTTAAGTACGAAGCCGAATTATTTTATAATTTTAAAGAAGATCTTGAAGAAGGCGGGCGGTTACTTCTTTTTCCAAGTATACTTACGGATCCATATGAAGAAATTAGAAATATTAGTGGATGTGGATCAGGTTCACTTACAGACCTTAGTATGGTAAATCCAGTGAATCATCATAATATTCTTTATTCATTAACTGGAAAGAATCTTGAAGTGACTCCTTATAACTATCAATTTGAAAAGGATGTTTCATGTCCGGCTCGTCCTGAAGATCCGTTTATTGAGCAATATTATGTTGACGGAGTGATGATTGATGGAGCAAGTAAGGGAAGTGAAGCTAAGTATTTTCCTTCATCAAATTTATTTGGAGCCCAATTTGATTATAAAGTTAAGATTACTGATACCACTCCTTTTAGATCACAAGCAGAAGATTCTTCATCTACACCTGTTGCTTCACAAGCAAACACAAGCCCAACCACTGGTACAAGTACAGAAAATGAAACATTTAATTCTGTAGATGAAATATTAAAAGC
>PFWS01000013.1:1910-10740 GCA_002791255.1 Candidatus Uhrbacteria bacterium CG_4_9_14_3_um_filter_36_7 | reverse complement strand
AAGTTCTTCATCCAGTAATACTTCAAACAATTCGATTCCAACAGATCAGAAAAAAGTCGTTGATTTCACAGATTCACTTGCTGATAATAATTTAAGTCGGTATACAGGAGATGATGGTATGATTGAACAACATGCAAAATATCTTCAACAAACGCTTTGGGTATCTTTTTTCACAGAAGGGTTATATCCAGAAGAATTATCCGAGCTTGATTTAACAGGTGTTGATCTTACGGGTATTACTTATGTTCCTAAGGGGGAAAAACCATATCAAGATTATGAATTGCATGTTGAATTTTCTCAAGAGATTGAAATCTATCATCCATTACAATAATGATTCAACTAAATAATTATGAATTCATTTAATGAAACATCTTTATCAAAAAAAGGAAATTCTTGGAGAGATGGATTTTTGGGAGGGATGTTTGGCACGGTCATTATTTTGATTATTTTCTTTTTGGTGATGTTTTCGCAACCAGCCAAAAATCAATTAAACGAGTTTCTTTCTTTATTTATAAATGAAGAAACGGTTTTGCCAGATTCACCAACAGCTATTATTGCTATGGATGTCAGTGATGTCGTAGAAGAGGTAAATCCAGCTGTTGTATCAATTATCATTACTCAAGATGTTCCTATTATTGAAGAATATTATATAAATCCTTTTGATGGATTTTTTGGCGGACGTAGCCCGTTTCGTTTGCGAATTCCACAATATCGACAAAATGGAACAGAAAAGAAAGAAATTGGAGGAGGATCAGGGTTTTTTATTTCTTCGGACGGATATTTAGTTACCAACGCCCATGTGGTCTTACAAAAAGAGGCAGAATATACTGTTTTTACAAATGATGAGCAAAAATATACAGCCAAAGTGATTGCTTTAGATGAAATGCTTGATATTGCCCTTTTAAAAATTGAGGCAAATGGTACACCCTATCTTGAATTTGGTGATTCAGATAGCCTTCGACTTGGTCAGGCGGTTATTGCCATTGGAAATGCGCTTGGAGAATTTCGTAATACGGTTTCAACTGGAGTAATTTCAGGATTGTCGCGTTCAATTATGGCAGGAAATGGAGTTGGGCAATCAGAAGTCCTTGAAAACGTGATTCAGACTGATGCAGCAATTAATCCAGGAAATTCAGGTGGTCCTTTATTAAATTTAGGTGGAAAAGTAGTTGGAGTGAATGTGGCTATTGCAAGTGGTTCTCAAAATATTGGTTTTGCTTTACCTGCCAATAGTGTTAAATCATCTGTTGAAAGTATGAAGGAATACGGTAAAGTGATTCGTCCATATCTAGGAGTACGTTATATTCCAATTACCCCATCTATTCAAGAAACAAATAAATTACCTGTTGATTATGGGGTCTTGGTTATGCGAGGAGAAAATCCTGATGAGTTAGCGGTTATTCCTGGCTCTGCAGCTCATAAAGCCGGAATCGAAGAAAATGATATATTGCTTGAAATAGATGGAGTTCAAATTAATCAAAATCATTCGCTCTCTTCTCTTATAAGCTCAAAACAAGTAGGGCAAGAAGTAAAGATTAAAATCTTACACAACGGAGAAGAAAAAGAAATTGTCGTGGTTCTTGAAGAAATGCCAAATTAAAGAAATTGTTCAACCCAATGAGGATTAACTTCAACAGATAGATCCAAAAAAACAGATTGTTGCATAACAGTTTCAAGCTCTTTTCTAGTTGATTGTCCAATTTCTTTAATTCCACGCCCACCCTTACCAATAATCATTGATTTATATCGATCATCTGTGGTTAAAACCCGTGCTTTAATATAAACTGTTCCGTTTTCACGTGTTTGCGTTTCATCAACCACAACATGGACGGAATAGGGAACTTCTTGACGAAGGCGTAAAAAGAGTTTTTCCCGAACAAGCTCAGCAAGCCATTCTTCATGTCTAAGACTTGTAAATTGTCCTTCTGGATAAAATGGTTCACCTTCTGGTAAATCATTAAAAATTGTCTCTAAAAGCAGATTAAGGTTCTCACGTGTTTTAGCAGATAGCTCAATGACATTTTCAAAAGAACGTCCCATTTCTCGATAAAATTCAAGATATGGTTTTTGTTTTTCATCCATTTTGTTAATAACAAAAATTTTTTTTGTTCCTAGATGTTTAACAAGATCTAAAATATACTTTTCTTCTGCTCCAATATCGCGGGTTGGATCTACTACGTAGACAACCACATCAATATCTTTAAGTGATTCTTTTACATAAGAAAAAAGTTTTTTTGAAAGTTGATCACGTGATTGTTTAAAAATTCCAGGAGTGTCAACAAAGATAATTTGTCCCTGTGGTTTATGAATAATTCCTTGAATAGGTCGACGGGTTGTTTGTGCTTTTGGAGTTGTAATAGCCACTTTTGTTCCAACAAGCGAATTAAGAAGAGTTGATTTTCCAACATTACTTCGGCCAATAAGAACCGCAAATCCGGATTTAAAAATTGAGGTATTTTTCATAAAGATTTAAGCTCAAGCTTAGCCACGATCTCCACATGAGGTGTTTGTGGAAATAAATCTAAGGCTATAAGTGATGTAAGTTTATAGGTATTTAGGAAAGCTGGTAATTCTTCCACAAGACGTCGATAATTGCAAGAAATATAGATAATAGTTTGAGGAAGTGTTTGAATAATAGTTTTAAGGACGTGTGGATGTAACCCAGCTCTAGGAGGATCGAGAATTACAAGATCGGGTTTATATGTTTGCCAGTCAAAATTTTCGACTGCTCCTGAGAAAAAATCAATCTTACAATGGTTGAGTTTGGCATTTTCTCTGGCACTTTTAATAGAAAAGTCATCAATTTCAATACCAATTATTTTTTTTGCTTTTTTAGAAAAAGCCAGAGAAAAAAAACCTGCCCCACAATAAAGATCCAAAATAGTTTTACCAGAAATATCACCACAGGCATCTATAACAGTTTGTTGAAGTTTTTCTGCCATGAGTGAATTTGTTTGGAAAAAACTATTTGGATAAATTCGATAACGGATATTATTTATTTTTTCTTCTATCCAAGGATTTCCATTAATAGGAATAATTTCATCTGGATTTGACGTTTCATTTTGTTTTTCATTAATTCCCCATACAAATGAATGAGTATACGGTTTGAGAATTTGTTTGAGTTCTTCAAAAATAACTCGCACAGATGATAAAGAAACATTTTCTGGTCTTGTTGTTACAAGCATAACAAGACGTTCATGTGTATTTTTTCCTTCACGAATAATAAGGCTACGGAAAAAACCAGTATGTTTTTTCGCATCCCAAAAATGTAGACCAGTTTGGTGTGTCCATTTACGGACAGACATAAGGATTTTTTCTGTATCTTTTGAAAGTAAATAGCAAGAGTTAAGAGAAATGACTGACCACCAGTAACCTGGTTGTTTTAGTCCAAGATTACCCTTATAATCAAAGCTATAATCCATGCGATTACGATAATAAAAGACAGAAGGACAAGCTAGTATATGAGATAATGGGCAAATAAGACCCTGATTATTAAAAGTATTTTTAATTGCTTGTTGTTTTTCTTCTAGTTGCCGTGCATAGCTAATATGTTGCCATTTACATCCTCCACAAATGGAGGCGTGGGGACATGTAGGTTCAATACGATCTACAGATGCACAGAGAATTTTTTGAAGTGTCGCTCGCCAAATACCCTTATATTTACGTTCAATTTTTGCCATGATTTCTTCTTGTGGAATAGTGTTATAAATACGATATGATTTTCCTTCATGGTAAAATACACCGCTTCCATCCGAGTGTAGATGATCGATAATAGCAGAAATTATTTTTTGAGGTGGCATATCATTAATAGAAAATATTTTTCAAACATTATCACAAATATTTTTTATTATAAACCTGTGATTCTTATTGCCCACAATATTCGTTCTCTTCATAATGTTGGATCATTATTTAGATCCGCAGATGTCTTTGGCATTGAAAAAATATTTTTAACAGGTTTCACTGGATGTCCACCACGAAAAGAAATACACAAAACAGCTCTTGGATCTGAATTTATCATTCCTTGGGAATTTCATGGATGTGTACAAGAAGTCATTCAATCATTAAAATCTAAACAATATCGAGTTTATGGGCTTGAAACTATTGCTGAGGCAACGATAATCAAACCACAAGAGCATTCAGAGAAACTTGCCTTACTTATTGGTAATGAGGTAAGTGGAATTGAAGAAGATCTATTTGTTCTTTTTGATGGATGTTTTGTTATTCCCATGATAGGAAGAAAGAAATCATTGAATGTATCAATCGCTGCCTCTATTGCCATGTATGTTTTTCAAAGCAAAAATATGTTAAACTAAACAAGCAATTTATTTTATTTTGTATGTTTTCTATTGTTATTCCAACAAAAAATGAAGAATACTACCTTCCATTTTTATTAAAATCATTGAAAAAACAAACGCTTAAACCCAAACAAATAATTGTTGCAGATGCCTTTTCAAGCGATCGCACACGTGAAATAGCGCAATCATTTGGATGTGAAGTTGTTGATGGAGGTTTGCCTGGTTCTGGGCGTAATCGTGGAGCTTCTTGTGCAAATCAACCTTGGATTATTTTTTTAGATGCAGATGTAGAATTTGAAGATCCTACTTTTTTAGAACGAGCCTATTCTCAACTACAAACAAGAGATTTAGATTTAGCCACCTGTAGCATTCGGCCAATTTCAAATCGGCGTATTGATCACTTTTTTCATACTTGTTACAACGTCTACACTCGAGCTTGTCAGCCCTTTATGGTTCATGCACCTGGACTTTGTATTTTTATAAAACGCCAGCTTCATGAACAAATAAATGGATTTGATGAGACTATTATTTTTTGTGAAGATCATGAATATGCCAAACGCGCTTCAAAGATAGGACGTTTTGGTTTTCTTTCAAAAGATCTTCATGTCCCTGTTTCTATAAGGCGTTTAAAGCGCGATGGTTATATTCATATTGCTGGTAAGTACTTTTTAAGCGAATTACATTTATTGTTTCTAGGACCAATCCGAGATAATAAATTTAAATACGATCTTGATTACAAAAAAGATGAACGTGTGTAATTTATGAGTCATAAGGTTTTAGAGACAAAAAAAATGGCTTGGCATCACGTAAATCAAGTTGATGATAAACATCTTGCTTTTTTGCAAGAGACATTTCAATTTCATCATTTGGATTATGAAGATATTCAGTCAGAAACACCTGTTTCAAAATTAGATCTTTATAAATATTATCTATTTATGACCTTGCACATTCCTAGAATGAATGAACAGGGTCAGATTATTGGAATTCCTTTTCATATTTTTTTAGATGAATCACATATCGTTACTGTTACAACTACTCAGATTTATTCTGTTGAGCAATTTTTTCTTTCTTGTGAAAAAAATGGCCGTATTCGATTACGTAATATGCAAAAAGGCCCTGTTTTTTTTCTTTATCGACTTTTAATGGTTCTTTTTAAAGATGCTTTACCGTTAAATACAGAATTAGTACACAAAACGAATCAAATGGAAGCTCTTGTATACGAATCCCAAAAAAGTCAAACCACAATTGATCTTGGACGTTTACGTCGCAATATTCTTTTTTTACGTCATCTTATTGATCCACAAAGACGTATTCTTATTTCTCTTTCACATCTGGATCGTCCATTTTTTCCAATGGAATATGATATTTATTTCGATGATATTAAGGATTTACTCGAGACTGTGTGGCTAACCACTAATAATTTAAAATTTTTAACCGATGGATTATTTGAAGTCAATGAAGCCCTAATTTCTCATCGTACTAATGAAATTATTCGACTTTTTACCTTAGTAAGCATTGCTTTTACAGGCCCCATTGCGGTCGTTGGATTTTATGGAATGAATGTTGGATGGCTTCCATTTGCTCAGTCATCTTTTGTTGTTAGTTTATTATTTATCGGCTCTTTTTTAGCAGTCTTGAGTTTTATTTCGGCTATTTTGCGTATTCATGAACGTCGAAAACAATATGAAGATTGAATGTCCAGTTGAAGTGATTCCATCACATGTTCATTTAAGCTTTCAAGATCAAGAAATTCTATTTGGAAAGGATTATTCTTTTTTGTATACTCAACCGCTTTCTCAATATGGACAATGGGTTGCAACACAAGAATCACTTTTTATTGAAGGACCAAAAGGACAACAATCTATTTTTGTTATGGGTCCAAATCGTCTTCAGACGCAGGTAGAATTAACAGAGGCTGATTTAAAGATTACAGGTCTTTGCGCCCCCTTGAGACGTTCGGGGGATCTTTCAGGATCAGGTTCGTGTGTTTTAAAAGGACACAAAGGACCCCTTGTACTTAATGAGGGGCTTATTGTGCCCGAACCTCATTTGCATATTTCTGTGTCTGAAGCAAAATTATATGGTTGGAAAAACCATGATCGTATTTCTTTAACCATTATTCGACCGATCGAAATAATCATTTCTGTGATTATTCGTATTCATCCCAGCTTTACATTTACTTTACACATGACTTCAGATCAAATTTCAGAACATAATAATCTTGTTTTAAATACCTTTTATCCAAAATGGACTATTGATCTTTCTTCTTATGTATAAATTTTTTTTTCTCTTTGGATTTTTTTTGTTATTTTTTGTTCCATTTCCTTCTGATGCAGCTCAGGTAGATTTAGAAATTCGTTCGAGCGAAATCAGTTTTTCTCGTGATACATTTATCGCGGGGGAACAAATTCGTATCTATGCCAAAGTACGTAATGTTGGAGAGGAAGATGTAAGTGGTTATGTTACTTTTTATCAGGGGAGTATTCCGATTGGAAATTCACAAGTTATTTCTGTACGAGCTTCTGGATCTCCAGAGGAAGTTTATGTAGATTTTATGGTACCAAGTGGAACCTTTAATATCCGTGCCGAGATTAGAGAAACTAGTCCACCTGATCAAAATAGTTTAAATGATACAGGGATAACAGAACTCATAACCCCGATTTTAGATGACGATCGTGATGGAGTGGCTAATGAAATAGATAATTGTTCACAAATAAAAAATGAATCGCAAGAAGATTTTGATGGAGATGGTAAGGGAGATGCTTGTGATGAAGATGATGATAATGATGGACTTTCTGATACAGATGAAATAATTTATGGGTCAATGTCTACTAAACTAGATACAGATGGAGATGGGCTTTTGGATGGAGAGGAGGTTCATACATATAAAACAAATCCGATAAAACTAGATACAGATGGAGATGGGATTTCTGATAAAGAAGATCTATATCCAAATGGAGGAGACCCAGTAGTCGATATTTTAGATCCAATCTCTGTGATTTCTCAACAAGATTCGGCGGCCCCTCAAAATTTTGCTGCACCAATAGATGAATCTCTAAATCCTTCTCAAAAAGAAATATCTGAAACGTATTCTGATGTTCAACAAATATCAGATATTTCTGATCCATTTATTTTCGAAGAAATTCAACAAGCACTTTCGAGTTTTTTAAATCCTCAAAAAGAAAGACGCCTGTCTGCTCTTTTTACCTATAAACAAATTTCATGGAAAACCTTTCAGTTTGAATCTCTTCTTCCGGAAAATATTTCACAGGTTCAGGTTGAATGGGATTTTGGAGATGGAGGACGTTCAAATGACCCTTCTGTAACTTATGTTTATAGTCGTCCAGGAGATTTTCTTGTGCGTTTACGTCTGCAAGATACAACAGGTGTTATTTCAGAAGATACCAATATTGTGAGTATTTCTTTTTTTTCTTTACAAAATAGACTTATTCAACTTGTGCTTGTTGTGCTTGGTTTATTTTGGGTTTTAGGTATTTATTTTTTCTTACGCCTTCGTCGGAACACTTTGCTTTCATGAAATTACCTTTTCTTCATCAAGAGACAAAAACTATTGCGACCGCTGCTTTTATTGTCGGTTTTTTTTCATTTGTCAGTCGATTTATTGGTCTTGTGCGCGATCGCGTACTTGCTGGAGCCTTTGGTGCTGGTGATACTCTTGATATTTATTATACAGCTTTTAAATTTCCTGACCTTCTCATGAATCTATTTATTTTAGGAGCCCTTTCAGCAAGCTTTATTCCATTATTCACTAAACATATTTCAGATGGAAAAATAACTAACAACGCTTGGAAATTTACAAATGCGGTTCTACATTTTCTTGTGATTGGTTATGTTTTTTTTGCTTGTATTTTATTTATTTTTGCACACCCACTTTCACAGCTTCTTGCTCCTGGATTTGCTTTATGGAAACAAGAACAAGTTGCTTTATTCATTCGTATTTTATTGCTTGCTCAATTATTGCTTGGAATTTCAATGGTTTTTGGAAGTGTTTTGCAAGCTATTAAACGTTTTCATTTATATGCTCTTGCCCCCATTTTTTATAATATTGGAATTATTTTAGGAGCTATTTTTTTTACCAGTTTTTTTGGCTCGATTGGTTTGGTGTTTGGTGTAACATTTGGTGCTCTTTTACATTTGATTTTGCAATATTATGGAGTAATGCGAGCAGGGTATCGATATAAACCTGTGTGGCATTGGGATGTTGATATCCAACGATTTTTTCGATTAATGGGTCCTCGAGTGCTAAGTATAGGATTGTCGCAGGTAAATATGATTATTATGACTTTCATTGCTTCATTTTTACCAATTGGAAGTGTTACTATTTTAACATTTGCCTTTAATATTCAATTTTTTCCCCTGGGAATTGTTGCTATTTCATATGCAGTGGCTGCATTTCCTGCTTTTTGTCAATCTGTTCAAAAACAAGATTTACCACAAGTTGGATCTATTTTTTCACATACATTACGACAAATGCTTTTTTTTCTTATGCCTGCGACAATTATTTTTCTTTTGCT
>PFWS01000013.1:0-1898 GCA_002791255.1 Candidatus Uhrbacteria bacterium CG_4_9_14_3_um_filter_36_7 | reverse complement strand
CTGATACATTAGCTTTTTTTACCTTAAGTTTTTTTGCCCAAGCGATAATATTTATTCAACATCGTCTCTATTTTGCTCTTCAAGATACAGTAACACCATTTGTGATAGGAATTGTTAGTACAGTTGTGAATATTTTATCTAGCTTTTATTTTATAGATCAGATAGGAGTGATTGGTTTTGGAGCTGCATACTCACTTTCTTCTATTTTACAAATGATTCTCTTATGGAATCCACTGCGCACTCGAATTGGATCTTTAGGAGGGTTTGCTCTTTTGCGTTCGTTGTTTATTATGACAAGCGCTGGGCTTGCTTGCGCGGTTGTTATTCAATTTCTTAAACCAGTTGCTACACACATTTTTTCTCTTCAGACATTTTTTGGCGTTCTTTTTCAAGGAATATTTTCAGGTGGGATAGGAATTATTGTGTATGTATTTGTCAGTTGGATATTAAAAAGTCCAGAATTAAATGAAAGTCTTTCGGTCCTACACCGAAGATTTTTCCGTAAGGTTAAGCCCACAGAAGTTATTACTCCCATGGAGTAATTTTTCTCTTTATTTTTTTAAAAAATCATGATAAAAACATTTCTTATGAACAGTCAGCTATTGAGACAAAAATTTCTTGATTTTTTTAAAGAAAAAGGGCATACGATAATTCCTTCCGCTTCTCTTATTCCGGAAAATGATCCAACGGTTTTGTTTACCACCGCAGGAATGCATCCGCTTGTCCCATATCTTTTAGGAGAACCACATCCAGCTGGGAAAAGAGTTGTGGATATTCAGAAATGTATTCGTACTGGAGATATTGATGAGGTGGGTGATAACCGACATCTTACATTTTTTGAAATGCTTGGAAATTGGAGTTTAGGAGATTATTTTAAAAAAGAAGCAATTGAATGGAGTTTTGAATTTTTAACAAGTCCCAAATGGCTTGGTCTTGACCCTTCTCGTTTATATGTGACTGTATTTGCTGGTAATCATGAATCACCATTAGATGAGGTTTCTATTAAGTATTGGCAAGAACAGTTTAAAAAATTTGATATTAATGCACAAGTCAGTCTTTGTGGTGTTTGGGAGAATGCCTCAACACATATTTTTGCCTTACCAAGAGAGGATAATTGGTGGGGTCTTGAAAGTGGAGGTCCGTGTGGACCTTGTACAGAAATGTTTTATGATGTAGCTCCAGAACAAGGATTTCAAAAAGGAAAAACTCACCAAGAATTAGTAAATAATTTTCGATTTTTTGAGATTTGGAATGATGTTTTCATGGAATATAAGCGGTTACCGAATGGTCATCTAGAAAAACTTGTTCAAAAAAATGTTGATACAGGTATGGGGCTCGAACGGACTCTTGCTATTCTTAATGGTCGAACTAATGTATTTGAAAGCGAATCTTTTCAGAATATATTTGAGTTACTAACGCTTGAGAGTGAAAAAACATATACTTCATCTGAGGCTTGTGGTCGGGCTATGCGCATTATTGCTGATCATCTTCGAGCCTCTGTTATGATTATTAATGATGGGGTAATCCCTTCTAATAAAGATCAAGGATATGTGTTACGACGACTTATTCGACGAGCTGTACGTTATGGAAAATGTCTTGGAATTAAATCTCTATTTTTAGCCAAAATTTCTAAAGGCATCATTGAAGATTTCCAAAAACATTATAAAGAACTTCAAAAAAATACCCAACATATTTATGATATCTTGACTCAAGAAGAGCAAAAATTTAATCGTACGATTGAAAAAGGTCTTCATGAGTTTGAAAAAATGTATGAAAAAAATTCTGGTATTTCAGGTGAAGATGCGTTTATTTTATATTCCACTTATGGATTTCCTCTTGAGCTTACTGAGGAAATATCTTTGCAAAAAGGACAAAAAATTAATCGAGAACTTTTTGAA
>PFWS01000012.1 GCA_002791255.1 Candidatus Uhrbacteria bacterium CG_4_9_14_3_um_filter_36_7 | reverse complement strand
CATCAATACTTTCAAGAGAAGCTATGACATCTCTTAAAGATTTTTCAAGAGCACTTTCCAAAGATAGATTATCGCTATATTGAGCCACTTCTGAGGCGTTTTCATCTTCTTTATCTCCAATATTAGGGAAATTTGCGTCATAATCGACCGTTGTTGCACTTGTGTTTCGGTGAGCAAAATGAGAGAGTTCATCTTCAAGACGTTTTTTCTCTTTAAGTAATTCATTTTTTAAAGTTTCAACAAGTTTTGAATTCATACAATAAAAATTAGATTAAGATAAATATCAGATAATTAATTCTAATTATCAATTCTAAGCTTTTTTTAGCAAAAAGAAAAGAGGCGCACACCCATTAATAAATAAAAAATGATGTCGCCTCCGAGAGTTGATAAGAATCTATCTCGGAGACATTGGGTTTTAGATACCATTTGTTATCATGTTAATGATATACAAAACTCAACGTCTCAACAAGATATAAACTTATCTTGTATTTTCTTCTTACCAATCTTTGGTTTTACTCGCGATGAGCGAAACACTCACTTAAACTGCGAGCGAACCATAGTTTTTTTGTTTTTGTTTTTTACGATCTTTAACAGATCAGTTAAGAAGCGGGTATAAAACCCCTTTTTTAAAGAACTAAATATAGTATACCATCTTGAACACTAAAAGTCAACAAGACTATTTTAGCTAAAATAAGCTATTTTATTTATTTTTAATGATTTATTATTTATCCACAGATTAATAACAAAATAAAATTTCTTGTTTAAATTTATCTGAATTTAAGCTTATTTTAGAGAATAATGAGACAAATTGGAATAAATGATCTTTTTGCTTAAAATTTAAATCTGACCACAGTAGGCTATCCATTTTATTTGGATAGATAAAGGCAATACTATTTTTAGTACAAT
The DNA here is from genome assembly GCA_002791255.1 of Candidatus Uhrbacteria bacterium CG_4_9_14_3_um_filter_36_7. Taxonomy (GTDB): domain Bacteria; phylum Patescibacteriota; class Patescibacteriia; order UBA9934; family GWF2-40-263; genus UM-FILTER-36-7. The sequence goes on along the minus strand of PFWS01000012.1, from coordinate 4,979 downwards.
CTTTTTCTGAACTATCTGCTTCTGGTTTATAAATCCACAAATTAAGCAACTCTTCATCTGTTGAAAGAATTAATTCGTGAGCGTTTCTTGCTATAGCCACAAAAGAAGTTTTAAATTGGCCAAACAAAATATGTGTTTCATTGACTGTTTTTTCTTGAATGTCTATTTTTTCTGGATGAAGAATATATTCAATACGTTTTTGATTATTTGGCATAGGGAATGATTCTTGATCCGGATGTTTGATAGCAAGAAGATGTTGAATAAGAGCTTTATCAACTTCTTGTGTGTTTGTTTGTGTATTTTCAATTGATGAAAAAGCAAATAATACTTCTGGATAATTCGTTGATGGATTTTTTTTAAAAAGAACAGTTACATTTTTATATTCTAAGGAAGATATATACGTGTTTAAACGAGACATGGTGTTTGTATAACTTTTAAAGATGCGTTCAAACCAATGGGTGTTTGATGGAAACATGGTTTTGGGTAGGCGAACAGCAGCTATAAGCGTTTCTGGCCAGTCAAGTGGCTCAATTGATTCAAGGATTAAGCTGTTTTTTGGAAGAGAAAAAGCATAACCATTTGTATCTGTTCTTATTTTTATTACTTCTTGAATATCGTTTTCTTTAAAGAAAAAAAGGGTTCCAAGCCTTGTAAATAAAATTGGGCGATTCAAGGAAACTTTATTTTTTTCAAGAAAAATAGGTTTATTTGAAAGAAAATAAAGATTTTTTTCTGGTTCTTGAATGGAAATTCCGTATTCTTTAAGTGTTGAATTCAAAAAAATATTTTCATTGGATTTAATTGCAAGCACACGCGTTCCGTCTTTTAAAAAAAATAGACTGATTTTCCCGTTTTTAAGTAATGGAAAAATAGTCGTAAGCGTTACCGGTCTGTTTTCAAGCAAAGGGATTAAACCAAAATCTTTTAGTAAAATTGGCCAATCATATCTTGTTGGAGTTAAAGAAAGAATAGATTCAGTATATTTTGGAATATAAGTAAGATCTGGTTGATTAAACCAAGCGTGTACAGAAAACCAACAAATCAAAAAAACAAATAAGCTTATACTTATCCAAGCCCAAACAGCCCGCTTAGAAAAGCGGGCTGTTTTGTGATTTAAAGGAATATTTAAATACTTATTTTTCATGATGATTTTGCGCAAACGGTTTCTGGTTTTTTCCCGGCGCTTTTTTAGAAGCCCCCTCCCCTTCTGGATAAGTGTTTCCAGGAGCTTCTTTCATCGAGAGATTTACACGGCCAATATCATCAATTCCAATAATTTTAACCCAAACCTCTTCACCTACTTGTAGGATATCAGAGACTTTTTCAACACGCCACGGAGCAATAGCACTTATATGAACTAGCCCTTCTTGTTTAGGCAGAAACTCAACAAATGCCCCAAAATCCATAATTTTTATTACTTTTGCTTTGAAAATTTCCCCCACTTTTGGTTCGTAGGTAATCTGTTTAATCCAATCATAAGCTTTTTTGGCTGCTTCTGCTTGGATCGAGGTAATCATTACAAGCCCATCATCTTCAATATCAATACCTTGTACTCCTGTGGTTGAAATAATTTCATTAATAATTTTGCCACCAGGTCCAATAATTTCTCCAATACGTTCTGGATTAATTCGTAAGGTGATAATACGCGGAGCATAAGGTGAAAGATCTTCTCTTGGGGAGGCAATGGTTTTTTCCATACTTTCAAGAATCTGAAGACGTCCCTCGTATGCTTGTTTAATTGTTTGTTCGACAATTTCTTTATTAAGGCCAGTGGTTTTTGTATCCATTTGAATAGCAGTGATTCCATCTTTTGTTCCTGTAATTTTAAAATCCATTCCTCCTTCCCCATCTTCAAGATCTTGAAGATCGGTTATAATCTTCCACTGGTTTGTTTTTTCATTAAAAGCAAGACCCATAGCAACTCCTGCCACTGCTTTTTTAATGGGTACACCAGCATCCATAAGAGCTAAAGCAGAAGCACAAGTAGAGGCCATTGAGCTTGATCCATTAGATCCCAAAACTTCTGACACCACGCGTATGGTATAAGGAAACGATTCTTTATCTGGAATCATTTCAAGTAAAGCTCGTTCTGCAAGCGCTCCATGACCAATATCACGCCTGCCTGGGCCGCGCATGGGTTTGGCTTCTCCTACAGAAAATGGAGGAAAATTATAATGGTGAATATAACGCTTAGTGCCTGTTTTTTCCATACTATCAAGCGTTTGTTCATCTCCAGGAGATCCTAAAGTAACAATAGAGATGACTTGTGTTTCTCCTCGTTTAAAATGACTTGATCCGTGTACACGTGGCAAAATACCAACTTCATGAAACAAAGGACGAATTTCTTTAAGGCCACGACCATCAACTCGGTGATCTTCTTCTAAAATAGATCGGCTTACTTCTGATTCTATGATTTTCTCAACAAGAGTTCCTAAAGGAATAGAAGCGATTATTTCTTTATCAATCGATTGTTCATTTAGAAATTGTTCGGTTTGGGTTTTAATAGTGTTTTTTGCTTTTCGTCGCTGTGCTTTACTTGCTTGAGGGACTTTAAAAAAATGTTCTTTCGTTTGTTCAACCACAAATGGTCGAATAAGATTTTCTATTTCTTTGTGTTGTTTAAGTGATTCTTTTTGTTTTTCAGAAAAATCTTCTTCAAAATTTTGTTTTGTTTTGCCTATTTCTTTTTTTACTTCTTCGAGCAACTGTATTGGTTTATTTAAGTGTTTTTGTCCAAACCAAAACGCATTTAAAATATCTTGTTCTTTTGCCTCTTTTGCTATTGCTTCTACCATAATAATTTTTTCTGGTGTTCCAGCAAAAGATAAATCAAAGAGAGATTTTTTACGAGCTTCATGAGTTGGATTTATCACAAACTCACCTTCAATTTGTCCAACGCGTATATCAGCAATAGGTCCGTTCCATGGAATATCACTTATGTGTAGTGCACAACTAGCTGCTAGTAATCCAATAATATCTGGGGCATTTTCTCCATCATATGCAAGGCACGTAACGACTATTTGGACATCGCGCCGTAGATCTTTGGAAAAAAGCGGGCGAATAGCTCGATCAATAAAACGCGAAATAAGAATTGCTTCATCTGATGGCCTACCTTCGCTTTTAATAAAACGGCTTCCTTTGATGCGTCCGGCTGCATAAAATTTTTCCTCATAATCAACCATTAAAGGGAAAAAATCGATTTCTTGTCGATCGCTTTCGCCCATGGTGGCAGTTGCAAGCACTACAGTATCACCATATTGAACCAAACAACTTCCATTCGCTTGTTGAGCAAAAACCCCGGTTTCAATAGAGAGCGTTTTTCCTCCCCATTCAATTTCAAATCGTTTGCTTTGAGACATACAAAAATAATTGGATGGTTTGGATGAAGCTTAAGATCTTGTGAAAATACACGAGATCTTCCTGTCTCACCCAAATATCCAAAAATAAATAATTAATAAATTTTATATAGGAACGTCTGTTTTATTCCGACTTGCTATAAGATAACGTTTTTTATCAGCTGAAAAATTTACATAAACATCGCAAGTCTCAATTAATTTAGTGGAGGTATTTTCTCGAAAACTCATTACTTCAAAAATACGTCCACGACTTTTTACATATTCACCTAGATAAGTATAATCTCCATCTCCAGAAACAAGCACAACAACATCAATCATATCAAGCATACGCACAACATCAATAGTAAGCCCAACATCCCAATCGGCTTTTTTGTGACCAGAGGTATATTCCATGAGTTCTTTTTCTTGTGTTTCAATACCAAGATTAATAAGTGCATCAAAGAACGGTTGTTCTTCTTCGGTTTTTGTACGCACCACATAGGCAATGGCACGGATTAGTTTTCGATTTGCTACTGCATCTTCAACAATCGCTCCAAAATTAACTTTTTTACTATGAATATTACGCGCGCTGTAATACATATTTTGGGTATCAATGAAAACACCCACGCGCTGATTTGGATTTGAAATCATATTTCAAAGAAACAATCCGCCCTTTTGAAGAAGGCGGATTGTTTTATTTTAACCCTAATTCTTTTTTGATTTTCTCAAAAGATTTTTTATCTTCACGTTCAAGATATTTGAGCAGACGACGACGTTCACTTACCTTCTTCATAAGTCCACGCCGACTTGATTGATCTTTTTTGTGTGTTCGAAGATGTTTTGTAAGATCTTTAATTTCAGAGGTGAGGATGGCAATTTGAACCTGTGGGGAACCTGTATCTGCCTCATGCGTCTGAAATTTTTTAATAACATTTTGCTTTTGCTTTTGGCTGAGCATAAAAAGGCTAAAAAGGCATGTCCGAGAAAAGGGGCTCAATCCTTTTCCAAGAAACATGTCGATCAAGAATTATTACTTTTATAATAGCAAAAACATAGCTATTCGTCAATGATCGTCAGAAAAAAATAAGTGTCGTATAATATTATCTATGCCTACTCTTAATCAGTATATTACTACCTTCCTAGAATATCTTGAGATTGAAAAGGGTCGATCGCGCAAAACCATTCAAAATTATGATTTTTATTTGCGCCGATTTGCAACTTGGGCCAAACATCCTGCGGTTCAAGATATAACACCCGATCTTATTCATAGATTTCGACTTTGGCTTAATCGTTCGCTTATTGGTCGTTTTGAACCAACTATTAAGAAAAATACTCAAAATTATCATTTAATTGCGTTGCGGTCTTTTTTAAAATATTTGGCAAAACAAGATATACAAAGTTTAGCTCCAGAAAAAATAGAATTAGCTAAATCTTCAATAAGAAGCGTAGAATTTTTAGAAGAAGAAGAACTTTCACGATTTCTTGAAGCACCAATTAAAACAAAAAACCCCCTGGATAAATTATCAATTACTGCCTTGCGCGATAAAAGTATTTTAGAAGCATTGTTTTCAACAGGGCTACGTGTTTCTGAGCTTTCTCATTTAACCATTGAACAAGTAATGACTAAACGCAATGAATTTACTG
>PFWS01000030.1 GCA_002791255.1 Candidatus Uhrbacteria bacterium CG_4_9_14_3_um_filter_36_7 | reverse complement strand
TAATTTTATTGCAAGTGCAAGATTCTCTTGCGTCTCCTTCGAAAAGTATTGATCAAAAATAAAATTTCCCAGTGAATAAAAAATCAATTTATTTTTATATAATTCAATTTCCTGTACTACATGTGGATGAGATCCAATAATAAGATCAGCTCCTGCATTAATAAATGCATGCGCGGCTTCTTGTTGAATCAAAGAACTCTTTGGTTCATACTCATTTCCCCAATGCATGAATATAATGAAAAAATAATTTGGGAAACTATTTCTTGCATCTTCAATTATTTTTACTATCGCTTGATTTGAACAATTAAAAGGAAAGGTCTGATTAAAAGCAAATAGGATAACAGGCTCATTTAATTCTTTCATTGGATCTATTTGACAATCAATTGGATCGCCTACAGAAAGAATGTCTCTTGCATTTAAAAGATCTCGAGTTTCTTCAAGTCCATCTGATCCCATATTTTGAGTATGATTATTAGCAAGTGAAACCACATCAAAATGGGCAAAAGAAAGGCTTTCAAGAACAGAAGCATCAAAAGCAAATTGCATGCTATGTACTCCAAAATCAGGTGCCTTCTTAACAATTGGTCCTTCAAGATTTCCTATAACCAAATCAAATTCTCTTAAAAATGATTCTATTTTTTCAAATAAGAAAAATTGGCCTTTTGTTTGTATTTGTTTTTCAACCTGACGATCAAACATTATATCCCCAACAAAAACTATCTGAAGTGTATCCTGAACATCTTGATTTGTTTTTTTGTCTTTATATAAAGTCTCAATTAATAGAAGTTCTGTAGAAGATTCGCCAACAGTCTGAGTGTTTATTTGAAACAAAAAAAATATTTGTATGGATAGAACCATCACAAAGAAAAAAAAGATAAACACGTTATAACAAATTTTTTTCCACATATTTTATCTTTTTTTATTTTGTTTTAGTTAATTTACCTAGCACTCTTTTCCTATAACTATATGTAATTATCTTAAAACAAAGTAAATAGGTTGACAAAAAATCAAAAATTCCGTATCCTAGCACATACTAACTCATGAACTTAAAACCTATGGATACATGTAAAACATGTGGTACGGCTCCAGCCGTCGAAGGACAAGAAGTTTGCGAAACCTGTTCATCACAACCTCAAGAAGAAACAGCAACTGCCGAACAACAAAGCTAGTTTCTTAAATGAATCAAAAATCATCGGAAAAATCCGATGATTTTTGTTTTCTAAAAATTTATTCCTAAAATTACTTAGTGTCCCATGCGTCTTTGGCGAAATTCATAATCTTGCACAGCAAAACGTAATTCAGCCGGAGAAAAATCTGGAAAATAAAGAGGTGAGAAATATAATTCTGCATAAACAGATTGCCAAGGCATAATTCCACTTGTACGTTGTTCACCACTCGTACGTACAATAAAATCTGGATCCGGAAATCCATACGAATCAAGAGCTTTTGAGATATCATCCTCTTCAATATTGGTTAAGCCTTTTATTTGTTCAACAGCTCGTAAAAGCTCATCTCTTCCCCCATAATCTAAAGCAATAGCAAAATGATATTTTGTAAATAATTTTGTTTTCTGTTCAAGATGCAAAATACTTTCGAGGAGCGATTTCGGTAAACGATCTTTACGACCAAAATGATGAAATTGGATCTTATGATCAATAAACCATGATTTATACTCCTCTAATATTTTTTCAAATAAAAACATTAGTTGCTTCACTTCTATAATATTACGGTTCCAATTTTCAGTTGAAAATCCCCAGATCGTAAAAAAAGAAATACCTAACTTTTTTGCTTCTTCTGCAAGTTTGATAGTATTGTGTGCTCCAACTTCATGACCCTGCCAAACAAGCATCCCACGATCTTTTGCCCAACGTCGATTTCCATCGGGAATAATAAGTAAATGTTGTGGAACTTTATTAATCACTCGACGAACCACGCGGCGAGAAAGATGTTTAAGGGCTTGATGTTCGTCTTTTATTATAGACTGACCTCTTGTTGAAATAGAAAAATTTTTAAAAACTCTTGAAGCTGGTTTCCAAGTAAATGAAAGGCTATCGACCCGTGCAAGAAAACTTCCACGATAACACCAATCTAAAAGATGTCTTAAACAAATTTCTTCTCCTTCTGCCACAACCTCAATGCGTCCATCAGGTAAATTTTGAGTAAATCCAGTTAATGTATATTGTTCAGCAATCCGTTTAATATTATGACGCACAAAGACTGCTTGAACACGACCAGAAATATGAATGACTAATTGTTTTTCTTGTATACTATTTTCCATAACATTTAGATGAACAATGTCTTATTATATGATAAAAGATTAACAGTAGAATCAAATATTTACAAGAAATTATACTTTGACAAGAAATTATTATGGGTATATTATCATAATATAAAGGTCGATTTATTTTACATTTTCAAATAAAATTATATAAATATGCCAAATTTAAATGGAACAGGTCCTCAAGGTCTTGGTCCAAATGGACAAAGAATGGGTGTTTGTGGTATGAGAAAATTTTGTAAATTTTGGTCAAATGGTCTAGATAAAAACCAGGAAAAAAAGATACTTAAACAAAATTTACAAGACATAAAAAATCGTCTCGAGGAACTTGAAGAAATACAAACCAAATAAAATAAAAAACTTAAAATTTTCTTGCGGTTTAAAATAGATGTATTTTCTCTAATTTCAAGATACTATTTTAATCGAAATAATTTATATATATGCCACGTCCACGCTTATGTCGTCGTATACGATTTGATCCAAAAGTGACCTATTTTAAACCGCAGGGAATTCCTATTTCAAAGCTTGAAATAATTGAATTAACTCTCGAAGAAATTGAATCTCTGCGTTTAAAAAATATTGAAAACCTAGACCAAAAATCATGTGCAAAAAAAATGGAAACATCTACAAGTACATTTCAAAGAATTTTATCTTCTGCCTATAAAAAAATTTCTCATGCCCTTATTGGAGGAAAGGCTATTCGCATTCATAAACAAAAATAAAGCGTACTTATAAAAATAATTAAAAAATAGATTCGCTTATTTGTTTTATTTTTGTATAAACTCTCGTTCCATGTTTTCCTAAAGAAACACCAAAACCGCTCTGTTTCCATCCTGTCCAAACTCCTTCTAAAAAAGGAAGGTTGGCTTCGTTTTGCCAAACCATTCCCACTTCAAGTTTCTTTGCTAAACTGGAAAAAATGTCGATATTGTTTGTCCATACAGAAGCTCCGAGTCCATAAATAGAATTATTTGCAAGCCTAATAACCTGCTCAACAGTTTCAAAAGAACGAACAGCCAAAACTGGACCAAAGCTTTCTTTTTGCCAAATATCCAAACTTGTATCTATGCATTCAAGAATGGTTGGTTCAATAATATTTTTATCTTCGTCAAAATTTTTTCCACCAATGAGAATATGGCAACCTGTTTGAACGGCTTCTTCTAACTGTTTTCTTACAATTAAAAATTGATTTTTATTTGCAAAAGGTACAGGAGTGATTTCTTTAACTTTTAAAATTAGTTTATCTAAAAATTCTTTATAAATATTTTTGTGAATTAAAAGCCGTTCAATACTTGTGCATACTTGCCCATTATTCATAAACCCGTGCATAGTAATTCCGTTTAAAGTTGTTTTTATGTCACAATCGGGAAAAACAATTGCTACATCTTTTCCCCCCATTTCTAAAACATATTTTTTCCCCATTTTTGCACACTCACTGGCAATAGAGTGACCTGTTTTAATAGAACCAGTAAAAGAAATCATATCAATCCCCTCTACTTGAACAAGTTCTTTTCCTACTTCATCGTCACCGATTATCGTCTGAATCAATCCCTCTGATGCTCCGGCTTGCAGAAAAATATCTTCAATTAATTCTCCTGTTTTAGTAGTAAGGGGAGATGGTTTTAGAATTACAGCATTTCCAGCCATCAGGGCTGGAGCTATACAACTCCAAATAGGCAGATCAAAAGGAAAGTTCCAAGGTTTTATAGCCGCAATAGTTCCAATAGGTTCAAAATAAAGAAAAGTTTTTTTGTTTGGATAAATATTTTTATCATGAACAACTTCTTCTGGTTGTAAATACGATGGCGAATTTTGAGCAAAAAATAAAAGAGCACCTTTAGTAAACTCCACATCAAATAAAGCTTCGACAATACTCTTTTTCATTTCTTCATGAAGGTATTTGCAATCTCTTGTTTTTTATCTTCTATCACTTCGCAGACTTTTTCTAAAAGCTCACTTCGTTGTTCAGAAGAAGTTTCCTTCCATAATTGTTGTGCTTTATTTGCTCTTTCAATAAACTTATTAATATCACTCATAATTCTTTATAATTATCAGCCACAGTCACTTATGTTTAATCTTAATAAAAAAATTTAACTCCACGGTGTCTATATTAAAAAACCACCAATTTTAGGGAAGTTACGTCATAATACCCATGGTAAATAAATAATTATTATTTTACAAACAGCATGAACTTAAAACTATTTTTGCTACTTCTATACTTTGAAAAATAGCTTTTGTTGTATCTTGTGAATAAAGATGTTCTTCCCATTTCTGAGATGTTATATAATCGCTTATTACAAACAATGCCGACATGTGAACTCTTCTAAATTTAGCAACAGCAAACATAGAAGCCGCTTCCATTTCAACAGTATCTATTCCTTCTTTACAATAAAAATTAACTTCATCTAAAGTTTCTCTATACATAGAATCTAAAGTCCATGTGCTACCTTTTTTATAATAACTATCTTTTTGTTTAAGTTCTTTCTCTATCTTTTTATTTAATTTTTTGTCAGAAAAAACGAATCGAGAATCTTTTAAATAGTGATAAGATGTTCCTTCGTCTCTCAAGGCTTTTTCACATAAAATAATCGTTCCAATAGGATTATACTTTTGTAAACCACCGGCGTGACCAACAATTACATAATTTTTTATACCCATAGCAATAAAAATTTCTAATAAATGACAACTGGCTGGGCCACCAATACCAAAATTTCCAACTAACGCAACTTTATTTTTTGTATTTTTAAAATAAATAATTTCTCCCGTCCAAAATTTATTTAAAGATATCTTTTCTCTCTTTTTTATTTCTTCTAAAATATATCCCTCAAAACAAAAGATAACTGAATCTGGTTTTTTGAAACCATTAAATTCATCTTTTTCTGCTTCAAGATGTTCTTTGGGTGTTATAATTACTTTTTGACTATATTTTTTTGAATAATTTAGAATAGACATAATGGATTTATAATATCATAAAAGACGGAATATTTTATCCCGTCTTTATCTCAAAAACCCTTCTCATGTGTTAAAAGTGTTCACACTGTTCACTTTTTTATGACAAAAATTATAACTCTTTTATACAAACAAAAAATATCGCTATAATTAGCAATACTTTTTATACTCTGGAATCTAGTCCTGCCTTGGGTAGGAATGGTGCGCCGGGTGGGTCTCGAACCCACGACCTTGGGCTTAAAAGGCCCCTGCTCTACCCCTGAGCTACCAGCGCGCAAATGAAGAAAAATTAATTATTTCCTACGGGGCGATTATAAACAAAAATATTACTTGACGCAATACCTCCCACTCCTTATGCTAAAAGAAGGAAGATTATTTATAAAAAATCTATGTCTACATGCAAAATTTGTGGAAAAGCGCCTGTAGAAAAAGAGGGGGATATTTGTGAAACTTGTCAAAATGAAATGGAGCAAGAAAAACAATCATAACACCAAACGAATATCACCGGCATCAACCGGTGATTTCGTTTTTTCTTATCTTTTCTTTCCCTTATTTTTGATCAATTCCTCCAAGTGAAGAATAAAGGCCTTATTTGTATTGGTTTTAATAAGCTCATGCATGCGATCAGCTAATATTTTACATTGTTTGGGGTGATCAATAAGATCAAAAATTGTTTGTTTAAGAATTTGCGCATCTGTATTTTCTTGAGACAAGACTATAGCTGCCTGCTGTTTTTTAATCTCCATAGCATTTTTTTCTTGAGGAGAATCAACAAGTGGAATAAAAATAGCTGTTTTATGAAGAGCAGCACATTCGGTAATAGATCCCATTCCACATCTTGAAAGAATAATATCAGCAATAGCATACGCACAAGCTAATTCATCCATAAGGAACTCTCTTACAACATAACGTCCTTTTATAGCCGTACAAGCCATTTGTTTTCCCTGGCCCGTTATATGAATTATATTTATTTTTTCAAGGAGTTTGGAAAGAATTTGACTAATCTGTTTATTGATCCATAAAGATCCACTTCCCCCACCCATAACAAGAAGGGTTGGATATTTAGAATCAAGATGAAACTGTTCTTGAGCTTGATCTCGATTTCCATATTGAATCTCTTCCCGAACTGGGTTACCAAGAAGAATGGTCTTTTTTGCTGGAAAAAAAGAAAGGAGTGATGGCCAAGCCACACTTACAGAGCTTGCAAACGGGGTACTTAATCTGGTTGTAAGCGATATAACCATATCTTGCTGATGGATCCAGGACGGAATACCTAACACCCATCCAACAATCATAAAAGGAACAGTTGTAAAGCCCCCGACTGATGCAATCAAATCTGGTTGTTGTGTTTGTAAAAGCTTCCAGGCCATCCAACATGCATGTAAAAAACGCCAAGGTAAAATAAACCATTCCCAGGAAAATGAACGTCTTAGACGAACAATTGGAAATGAATAAAAATTAATTTGCGCATGCTCAATAAAAGCCTTTTCTGGACCCCAAGAAGTTCCTGCCCAAATAAATTCAACAGATGGATTTGTCTGTTTCCAGGTATTTGCAATAGCAAGGAGTGGAATAACAGGCCCAAGGGTTCCCCCTCCTGCAAATAAAATCTTCATACAAATTATTTAGTATATCTTGAAATATGAAAAATAACTCCTACAGCTGTTAAACAAACAGCCAAAGAAGTTCCTCCGTAGCTTATAAATGGTAAGGTGATACCTGTCATTGGCATAAGAGCAAGCATGGATCCAATATTTACAAATGCTTGTAAAACAATCCAACCCGCAATTCCCATGACTAAATAAGTTCCAAATAAATCAGGGGATCGAAAAGCAATTCTCATGGATCGATAAAAAAAATAAAGAAAAAAAATTAAAAGTAAAACAGCTATTATAAATCCAAGTTCTTCAGCAAGAATAGCATAAATAGAATCACCAAAAACTTCTGGTAAATAATGAAATTTTTGACGCGAATGTCCATAACCCAATCCCCAGAATCCTCCGGATCCAATAGCAAGAAGGGCTTGATTAATATGGTAACCAATCCCTTGTGGATCAAGCTCTGGATACAAAAACGTAGTAAGTCGCGCAGCTCGATATGGAGCTAATTTTATAAGAAGCAATAATAAACCAACTCCAGCAGCTAAAAAGGCAAATAAATGAGGCCAAGCAGCCCCTGCTAAAAAATAAACCACAAGCGACATTCCAACAATCACAAACATGCTACCAATATCAGGTTGGGCACCGATTAGTAAAATAATACTGCCAAGTACTGTAAGAAATGGCAAAAATCCAGATTTTAAATCTTTCACTTTTTGTTCTCCCCGCTCTTCAAACCAAGCAGCCATATAAAAAAGAAGTGTTAATTTTGCTATTTCCGCTGGTTGAATCGAAAATAATCCAGCAACAGAAATCCAACTTTTAGAAGTACCAAAAGGAGCACCAATTCCCGGAATAAAAACAAAAATAAGAAGCACGATGGTTAATAAAAGAATTGGCCAAGCATATTTTTTCCAAATTTGATAAGGAACAAAAATAGCAAAAATAAATCCCATAATGCCTGGGATTAAACCAAAAATCAGCTGATGTTTAACATAATATAAACTATCTCCAAAAGAAGCATAACCACTTGGTCCCGAAGCAGAAAGCAACATAAGAAAACCAAACAAAACAAGAAAGATCACTAATCCCAAAAAAATATAATCAGAACCATGGGAAGAAGATGTCATAAGACATAATTATTTAAACCCTAAGAGCATCAAGTAGAGCCAGTGAAACACCTAAAGCAGCCGCAACCATAGAAATAAGCCAGAAACGCATCACAATTTGTGGCTCAGGACAACCAATCGCTTCCAAATGATGATGAAATGGTGCGCTTCTAAAAAGTTTTCGTTTAAATTGCTTTCGAAACCCAATCTGAAGGATAATAGAGGCTGATTCAGCAACAAAAATAATACCAATAATCGGCAAGAGTAACGCTGTATTAGTTAAAAGAGCAACAATGCCAAGTGTTACTCCAAGTGACATAGCCCCAGTATCACCCATAAAAAATTTTGCTGGATGAATATTAAACCAAAGAAATGCTAGTAAAGCCCCAAGAATGGCTCCACAAAAAATCGCTAAATCATAACGTCCTTGAGTAAAAGCAATAATTGCAAAGGCTCCAAATGAGGTAACAAGAGAACTTCCTGCAAGCCCATCAAGTCCATCGGTATTATTAACAGAAAAAGAAGTTGCTACAATCACAAGAATAAAAAAAGGAATATAAAAAAAACCAAGAGAAACATCACCCCAAAATGGAATATGAAGAATATCCCAATCAAGCTTTACTGAAAACCACCAAGCTCCAAAACAAGCAATAAGAAAATATAGCATTAAACGATAACGCGCGCGCAGACCTCCTGCATGAGATCCAATGCCGCGAATATTTAAATAATCATCAATTAAGCCAACAAAAGCAGAGGCTATAAGAGCCCCAAGAGGTAAAAGAGTTTCACTGCGCGAAAGAAAATTAAATTTAGAAATACTTGCATTAGGAAATAAAATCGAAAGCACAAAGAAGAAAAGAATAAGAAAAAGAACGGTGCCCCAAATAAGAATACCTCCCATAGTGGGAGTGCCCGCTTTTTTAGCATGAAGAGAAACAAAAACAGGGGCGGTTTCTTTATCACGAATCGTTTTTCCAAGCTTGTAATGATGTAAAAAACGTAAAAATGGAGGGGTCGCAACCATAGCAACCACAAAAGCAAGAGCAGTTAAAAGAAAAAAACGAACCATTTCAAAAGATTCGAGGGCAAATTCCATAGAAATTAACGATTCATTAAAAGAATAAATCCCATAGCTATCAATAGGACACACTCAATAAACAATGTTCCATACATTAAGATCAAAGCCAGAAAACGGTGTTCTATAATTAAAGG
>PFWS01000042.1 GCA_002791255.1 Candidatus Uhrbacteria bacterium CG_4_9_14_3_um_filter_36_7 | reverse complement strand
AAATGACAACAGGTCTATTGATAAAGTTCGAAGTGTCTTCGACGAACAACGTAACGTAGATAACAAAAACAAAACCAAGAAAGTCCTATAAACAAAAATAACGGATAGTACCAAACCCCATGAAATTTCAACAAAAAACTCATCACTACGAAATTGAAAGCAATACACATAGAAACCAGATTCCCAAGCCGCCACTTATCAAAGTCTGTGTAATCCATGGTAACCTCCGTAAAGAACATGTTTATAAAAACACTAATCAATCAACATGAAAAAGTAAAGTTCTGGTATACTATAGATAATATGTTTTCTTCCTTGTCCTTACCCAAGCGCTCTACATCCAATCTATATGTCTAAAACTATCTACATCGGTGCAGATCATGCAGGATACGAATATAAAGAACAGCTAAAAAATTTTTTATCTAAACAAGGGTACGAAATAATTGATAAAGGCAATTTTATTTTTGATAAAGATGATGACTACGTTGATTTTGCCCATGCGGTTTCTAAAGAAATAAAAAATTATCCAGAAGCAAAAGGAATTCTTTTGTGTGGAAATGCTCAAGGTGTTTGTATTGTTGCAAATAAATTAAAGGGGATAAGAGCAATAACTGGTTTTGATGATATAGAAGTAAAAACAAGTCGAACTGATGATGATAGTAATATTTTATGTCTGCCTGCAAGAATTTTTCCATTAGAAAAAATTCAAACGTTTGTTACGATTTGGTTAGAAACTGATTTTTCACAAGCAGAGAGACATTTAAGACGTTTAAATAAATTAAAAGATATTGAAGAAAAACTTTTATGAACGAAATTATTCCAACAATTCTTGTTGATTCACAAAGAGATTTTGAACAACAACTTCGGATTGTTGAACCATATGTCTCAACTGTCCAAGTTGATATTCTTGATGGAAGCTGTTATTCGGTAACTAATTGGCATGATCCTGTGGCTGTAGGTGCTATTCAAACACCTGTCCAATTTGAATTACATCTTATGGTTGAAAATCCACTTCCGATTATTACCGAGTGGAAAAAATATGTCCCAAATACCATTAGAGCAATCATTCACGCAGAACTTGATCGACCACTGCCGGCTATTATGCAATATATAAAAGAGCATCTCCAGCTTGAAGCTGGGGTTGCTCTTAACCCAGAAACGCCATTAAGCGAAAGCCATCGAGTTTTGCACGAAGCGGATATGGTGCTTTTACTTGGTGTTCACCCAGGTGCTTCTGGACAACCATTTCATGGAGATTCTATTTTTGAAAAAATTAAACGTCTTCACGCCCATTTACCAGAACTACCTCTTGGTGTTGATGGGGGTATTACAAAAGAAAATATTGAAAAAATAAAAGAAGCAGGGGCTTCACGCTTTTGTGTTGGATCATCTATTTTTCATGAAAAAGATTCAGTAGAAGCTCTCAAGGCCTTACAAAAAATCATTGGTGTGTTATAATTTTTTTACAAATAAATGATTATTATTTCTATGTTTCAACGACTCTTTTTTGTATTTTTAATCGCCCTCTTTATTTTAGGAGGAAACTCGATTCATCCCTCCTCTGCTTTAGCTGAATCAACTGTTGCGCTGACAGGCGTTCAATCAGGTGATCTTATTCGTGGAGAAAGCTTTTCTGCGGTTTATTATTTAGGAGAAGATGGGTTCCGTTATGTTTTTCCAAATGATAAAACCTATTTTACTTGGTATGAAAATTTTGATGATGTAAAGTGGCTTAGTGATGCTGATCTTGGAACCATTCAAATTGGTGGAAACGTTACTTATCGCCCAGGAAGCAAAATGATCAAAATTAATAGTGATCCAAAAACTTACGCAATTGGAAAAAATGGATCTTTGCATTGGATTAACTCAGAAGAAGTCGCAAAAACTTTATATGGAAATGATTGGAATCAAAAAATTGATGATGTCCCAGATGGATTCTTCTCAAACTATTCAACCAGTGAAAATTCAACAATAGAAGATGCTTCTACTTTTGATATTACTTATGTAGAATCTCAATCTCCAACTATCAATGTTGATAAGAGCCTAGAAGAGCCAACCGTTATTACTATTTCGGATTCAAACTATTCAAGTGATCTTGTCACTATTCAATCAGGTGAAGTAATCCGCTTTGAAAATAAAGGTACAACAAAACACACAGCTACAGCTGACGATCTTTCCTGGGGAACAGGAACCATTGAAAGCGGGTCAGGATATAATAGATACTTTAATACCAAAGGAACCTATACCTATTTTGATAGCTATAATTCTAATCTGACAGGAACAATTATTGTTGAGTAAAACAATCAAAAATAAAAACACTCGGGATTGTCTCCTGGGTGTTTTTTATATTGAAAAAAGTGAATGAAATAAAAAAAAATGTTAGAATAGGCTCTTCTATGAAGAAAGATTTTCGTTTAACGAATAAAAAACAAAAAAGGCTCGAGGAGCTTGCTGCTTATATTCGCCGTGATTTAATCGAAACACTTGTTGAAGCAGGTTCTGGGCACACTGCCGGATCGCTTGGACTGGTGGAAATTTTTACTGCCTTGTATTTTCATGTTTTAGTTCATGATCCAAAACACCCAGAGTGGAAAAGGCGCGATCGATTGATTTTAAGTAATGGTCATTGTTGCCCTGTTCGTTATGTAGCTATGGCACATGCTGGATATTTTCCCAAAAAATATTTGATGACTCTTCGAAAATTTGGATCTTTTTTACAAGGTCACCCAGAAGTAACGCGTTTACCTTCTCTTGAAACCACCTCAGGCCCACTTGGATCTGGTTCTTCTCAAGCGGCTGGTATGGCTTATGCTGCTAAAATGGATAAGGCTAATTGGCGTGTCTACTGCATTATTTCAGATGGAGAACTGGGGTGTGGACAAACTTGGGAAGCTTTTCTTTTTGCTGGAAAAAATCAATTATCAAATTGTACTTTTATTTTAGATCGAAATCATATTCAAATTGATGGATTCACTGAGGATATAATGCCTCTTGAGCCACTAGAAGAAAAATTTAAAGCATTTAATCTGCACGTTATCAATTGTCTTGGAAATAATATAGGCGATGTAATCCAGGCCATAAATAAGGCAAAAGATATTGAGGACAAACCAACGGTGATTATCGCAAATACCATACCTGGGTGTGGGATTGATTTTATGGAGAATGATTTTCTCTGGCATGGCAAGGTTCCAAGACCAGGAAAAGAAGCAAAAAAAGCAATCCAAGCGACTCAAATATCTTTCTAAAATTTATCATTTTTTATCATTGATTTTATGTTCTGGAAAAAATATTTTTATAAAAAACCACCACTTCTACTTTTTATTGGCATTATTCTTGGCTTAATTCTTTTAATTACTATTTATCGTCATCCAATTCGTATCCAAAAATTTGCAAACACCACTGGTGTTAGTTTGGTTCCGTCTTCTCTTCCCTCTGATGTCTTTCAAGAATCAATAGCTGTGGATAGTTCGATTGGCTATCAGCGCCAAAAAAATATTGTACCTAGTAGTGGAGAAACGGCCGCGCAAGTCGACCAAAAAATTATTAAAACCGCTAGCCTGACACTTTTAGTTGAAAAAACAATTGATGCGATTGAACAAATCAAACAAGTTGCTTATGAAAACCAGGGGTTTGTCGCTTCTTCCTCAGTATCTCAAAAAAAAGACGGAAATGAATATGGAGAAATAACCATTAGAATACCAGTTGATTCATTTGAAAACGTCTTAGAGCAAATTAAATCGTATGCAACGCTTGTAAAATATGAGTCAACTCACGGACAAGATGTTACTGAAGAGTATACCGATTTAGAAGCACGGCTCCGAAATTCAAAAGCACAAGAAGAACGTTATCTTGAAATTCTCACACAAGCAAAAACCGTTGAAGATATTTTAAAAGTTGAGCGTGAGCTTCAATCAACTCGTCAAACCATAGAACAACTACAAGGACAAATACAATATCTAGAAAATCAAACAGGATATTCTACTATTAGTGTTTCTCTTTCTGAGGAAACACTTGTTTCTCTACCAACAGAATCATTTCGTCCTTGGAGTGCGGTCAAAGAAGCGGTTCAAACTCTTATTATTTTATTTCAACAAATGATTATTCATCTTGTCTGGATTATTATTATTGGCGGTGGCGTTCTTATTCCTATTGCTATTATTGTTTGGGTTATTATTAAATTATTCCGACGAGGACGTTAATATGCAACAAACCAAACACGTCAAAGGTCTTAATCCAGACATGTTTCTTAACCGTAACGCCTTACATAAAGACAAACTTGCTTATATTGCGAGTCGTGATGGATACGGGGATGGACTTGTTGAGGCTGGATCTAAATACAAACAAGTTGTTGTTCTTTGTCCAGATGTAACCGAATCAACTCGTAGCTCAGATTTTAAAAAAAAATTTCCTGAGCGTTTTATTCAGCTGGGGGTTTCAGAACAGTCGCTTGCCTCCATAGCCGCTGGCATGGCACTGACTGGAAAAATACCTTTTATTTCTTGCTTTGCTGCATTTTGTCCAGGAAGAAATTGGGAACAGATTCGAACTTGTATTGCTCTACAAAAAACCAATGTTAAACTCACAGGTTCTCACGCTGGTCTTTCGGTTGGTGAAGATGGAGCTACCCATCAGATGCTAGAGGATCTAGCTCTCATGCGAGTTCTTCCAAACATGACAGTTATTGCTCCGGGTGATGCCTTACAAACAAAAAAGGCTACACTTGCTCTAGCAAATTTAAAAGGACCTGCTTACCTTCGTTTTTCTCGAGAAAAATCTCCTGCTTTTACCAGCGAAAAAACTCCTTTTAAAATAGGCTCAGCTTATGTTTATCATTTTGGAAATGATCTCACTTTAATTGCAACCGGACTTCTTATTTATGAAGCACTTATAACCGCACATGAATTATCCAAGCAAGGTATTCAAGCACGGGTAATTTACTGCCCTACCATTAAACCTCTTGATAAAAAAACCATTATAAAGGCTGCTAAGGAAACCGGAGCTATTGTGACAATAGAAGAAGCACAAATTGCAGGAGGGCTTGGAAGCGCTATTTCTGAAACCACAGCCCTTACTACACCTGTACCGATTGAATATATTGGGGTCCAAGATGAGTTTGGCGAATCTGCAGATACACAAACACTTTTTGATACTTTTGGTCTAAGTACATCTTCTATCGAATTAGCAGCAAAGAGAGTTTTAAAACGAAAATATAACGAGCGAGTTGATGATATTATTGAATACAAAACTGTAGCAAAAAAATATAAACAGGAAAAACAAAAAAAAATAATAGAAGAAGCACTAAATCGTACTCCAAAAAAATGGCTATGAGTCTGTTGAAACTATGGATTTTGAAAAATTAAAACAGTTTGTTGACCAAGTGGATGCCATTAAAAAACAAGATCAAATAGATCTTTCTTCTGATCAAGATTTAAGTATCGCTGTCATGAATTTAATCAGTATTGAAGAACATTTCTTTTTTACCGCGGAAAAAACAGGCAAACAAGAATATTTTGATCTATTAAATGAGGTTCGAGAAATGCGCAAAGAGCTGCTTGAAAAATTGATTAAACAATATGAGGGTGAGATTTGGTGTATTTCAAAACACCTACTTGCGGCTTCGATGCGTCTTATGGAAGTTGGAACCAAACAACTTGGTCTTGGAAAAAAAGAAGAAGCCTACGACTTTTTTAAAAAATCGTATGATTTGTATTCCCTTTTCTGGGGATTAAATATAAAAATGATTGATATTGGGGATATAAAAAAAATTGATGAAGAGCCTATAAATATTAACGATACAGAAAAAAGGGGATTTTTAAGAAAACTTGGTATTCTGATTAAAAAAGCCGTGAATTGTTGTATAGAATAAATTTCTCTAAAATCGGCTAAAATATTAATAAATATAATTTGTGTCAAAAGTACTTGACAAATATATTTAAAAGTGTTATAGTATATTTGTAACAAAATAAGACAGATGGTCTTTAAAACAAATT
>PFWS01000006.1 GCA_002791255.1 Candidatus Uhrbacteria bacterium CG_4_9_14_3_um_filter_36_7 | reverse complement strand
TCCTTATCCCACTATGTTGCTTTATGGAAGAGAAGTAGGTCGGGACGAAGAAATGATCGGCGAGTTGACGGCATTCAACCACGGTTTTGTTGTACTCGACACTACTGTGGCTGGAGTGACGTCAGAAGTCTTTCGCCCGCTTTCTGGACTCATAAAAAAATTGACTAATGGAGATATCTTTCTTCATTCAATAGTCCTTCCTAATTATGTTTTTTTTCACATATATACCCCCGGCTCTAGGGAAGCCAAGCTTTTTCCTGGATACCCTGTCCTTTGTTATTGGCAGGTAGGATCCGGTCATGGTGAGGTCTACGGCCGGTTTGGTATCGAGGCAGCCCGGTGGAATGGTGAGGACGGGCTTAAGGCCTGGTTCGACCGCTGGTTGCCGTGATAAAGAAAAGATTTGAGAACCACGACGACAAACAGATCGTGTTCACCTTCGGGTGGCCGGTCTGTTTTTATATAATTTTTTAATCTATTTTTTAAAAATATAATTTTATTACTTTTTAACTCCTTTCAAACCATGATACAATTCCTTTACATTATTTATGAAAGAACAATTTTTTGGAAAAGTCTTTTGGCTCACTCTAATTTTTCAAGCCATAATTTTTGCTCTGGCTATTTTCGTTTTTAAAACTACTTTTGTCCTTCCGGTTTTAATGATTATTGGCTTTACAGTATTTATTTTGACTCTTAAACATTTAGAGTGGGGAATTGCTATAGCCTTTGCCGAACTGTTTGCCCATTCTCATGGTCATATTTTTTCAGCAACAATTTTTGATTTTTCTCTTTCTCTTCGGATGGTTATTTTCATAGCCGTTTTAAGCGCATGGCTTGTTCTAGTTTTTTTAAAAAAATCAATTCGAACTATTTTTAAAGATAAACGTCTTATCCCATTTTTACCGTTAGCGTATGCTGTTTTTCTTGGATTTATCTTTGGACTTATTCATAATAATCCTAAACAGGTATTTGATGATGGTAATGCATATTTTTATTTTCTTTATATTTTTCCAGTGCTTTCAATTGTTTGGAATAGCCAAAAACAACGAATGCTTTTGCAGTTGTTTGCAGGATCAAGTATTTGGGTGGTTATTGTTACTCTTAGTCTTTTATTTATTTTTACCCATTTTCCTGAGTGGCAGCTTTCTTATGTTTATGAATTTATCCGAGATACAAGAACTGGGGAACTAACAAGAATTTTGCCAAATATATTTCGTATTTTTTTACAAGCCCAATTTTCGGTTTTAGTTTTTTTCTTTTTGATTTTAAGTTTCTTATGGTTTACCCCTCTTTTTAAAAATAAGTCATTACTTTTACAAATAATCATTCTTTCTTTTCTTTTTTCAGTTATCCTTATTAGCCTCTCAAGAAGTTTTTGGGTTGGTCTTATTGCTGGTGGTTTTGTGTTTATTATTCTTTTTCTTATTTTTATACCATTTAAGTTTAAACAATTACTTGAAAAAAAAGCAGTAAGTGTAGCAAGTTTTATTTTTAGTTTATTAATTTTACTAATGATTATTTTTTTCCCTTATCCTGTTCAACAAGGTATTTCAAGTCAATCTTTCACAAAAATTTTTTCTGATCGTACGGAATCAGATGTAGCTATAAGTAGCCGATGGAAACTTCTTGGACCAATGGTTAATGTAATAAAAAAACAACCTATTTTAGGCCATGGATTTGGAACCGAGATTGAATATGAAACAGATGATCCACGTATCCGCGAGCAAGATCAAACAGGACTACAAAGAACTTATGCTTTTGAATGGGGTTGGCTTGAAGTGATGGTAAAAATGGGATTTATTGGATTAATTGGTTTTATAGTTCTTGGTTTATGGATAATAAGAGGTTTTATCATTTATCTTCATACAGAAAAAGCGTGGCTTGCTGCTGGGTGTATTGCATCGCTTATTATGCTTTATATAACGCATATTTTTTCTCCTTATCTTAATCATCCTCTTGGTATTGGATTTATTTTATTTCTTCTGCCTTTTATACATGAAACTATTCCACTTAAACCAGAGATTAAAAAAACATTAATTGATTCAGCAACGAAAATAATTAAACCTACTTCAAAAACATTTAATTATCCTATTCGAAGAAATCTAGATAAGAACCATAACCATGAATAAATTGGCTTGAGGAAATACAAGATTTACCTTCTATTTGCAGAGTCAAAATTTCAAGTGCCTTATCACTGGTATGAACATATAAATGATCGTCTTTTACAAAAACAGAACCAGCTGGTTTTGTTGAAGCAAAAGAAGTTATTTTAACCTCAAGTATTTTAAGGCGTATTGGTTGCCCTTTTTTTTGCCAAATTGTCCAAGAGGAGGGCCATGGATTCATGGCTCGTATTTGTCGATCTATATCTTGTGCTGCTAAAGACCAATTAATACGACCATCTTGTCGTGAAAGCAAATAGGTTTGTGTGGCTTTTGAATTATCTTGAGGAATAGGTTTTATCAGTCCATCTTGATAATTTTTAATAGTTTGGAGTAAGAATTCTGGACCAAGGGAAATAATTTTTTCCGTAAAACTAGTCGTCGTTTCTCTTTCAGAAATAGGAATTGTTTTTAAAGCAAGTAATGGGCCTGTATCCATACCTTCGTCAAGAAGCATAATAGACAGGCCGCTTTGTTTATCTCCCAAGCGAATAGCAAAAGGAATGGGGCTTGGACCACGATGGCGGGGCAGTAATGATGGATGAACATTTACCACTCCAAAATGAGGCAGATTCAGAATATTTTTTGGGAGCAAATTTCCATAAGCAACTACAATAAACATTTGAGCTTCAATGGACTTTATTTCTTCAAAAATATTTTTTGATTTAAGTGTTTTTGGTTGAAGTAAGGGAAGGTTATTATTTTGTGCGTATTGTTTTATAGGAGATGGGATCTGAATATGTTTGCGTCCGACAGGTTTATCTGGTTGACTAATCACTGCTTTAATAGATATTGAATCTTCTTGGTTTAGACGATCAAGAAATGGTACCGCAAGTTTAGGTGTACCAAAAAAAATAACCGAAAGTGTTTGCTTCATATTTTTAAACAATAGATCCTTTTGAATCAGTCTCAAGTAATTTAATCGCCTGATCAATAAAGAGAATTCCATTCAAATGATCAATTTCGTGTTGAAAAATAATAGCTAAAAGCCCAGTTGCAGTTAATTGAATTTTTTGTTTTTTTCGATCAATGGCTTTTATTTTTACTTTTTTGTGCCTTAAAACAAGGCCAAAAGTTTGAGGAATAGAAAGACATCCTTCCTCGCTTTTTACCATTGTCTCAGACACAGAAATAATTTTTGGATTAAAAAAGGCTTCAATGGATCCATTTTCCATTTGACCGACAAACAGACGTTTATTTAAACCAATTTGCGGTGCTGCAAGCCCGACTCCTTTTTCTTGTTTCATGGTCTCAATCATTTCATCAACCAGCTTTTGTGTTTCTGGTAAGAGAATCTCATCTATATTCCAAGCTATAGAAATTTTTCGTAATGATTTATTTGGATGTTTTACAATTGGAAACATAACTTTTTAGTTCTATTTTGATACTTTAATGAAATTTAAATAATTTCATAAAAAAGCGTCTGTGTCAATAATAAATACTTGAGCTAAACTTTGTAAATAAGGCCAAAGTATTGATTTAATGTTTTGATCAACCCAAATAGTACAAGCAAAAGAAGATTTATAAGGAAATGGTCCTTGTAGTTCAACTGATGAATTTTTTTTCTTTAATGTTTCTTTTATAAGTTCAAGCTGCTTTAAACTTTGGGAAGGATTTTTGTCTTTATATTGAATGCGTACAAGACGTACAAATGGAGGTAAATGATAGGAGGCACGGGTTGAATATTCTTGTAAAAAAAAGGTTTCAGGTTTTGATTGATAATTAGTAAAGAAATCAGGATAAGCAGTTTGAATCGCGTAGCGGGCTTTAAAAGTACGAGCCATACCTTTCCATTCTTCAAATGAACGGATGGCTTGTTCAGTCGCACGAAAGGTTGGTTGATAAAGGGGAAGATCAGCATCAAGAATAAGGATAAGCCCTATTGGTTTAAGTAATTTTTGAAAGTCTAAAGGTGTTTCAAAAATAAATGATGTTGTCATGATAATTTCTGCTTCTGGTTGTTCAATGATTGATTTTTCAATGAGTCCAATTGTTTTTGAAGGAAAATATTTTTGAAGCCGTTCACGAATTTTTTTAATACCCCATCCTTTTGATTCAAGCAATTTTCCCTGACAATCTGGGCAATGTAGTGGAAGATGTTTTATTTGCTGACAATGATGACATTTTAAGTGTTGTTCATAAACTACATAAGGTATTTGGCAATGATTACAAAGAAACACATAATGGCAATCATGACATTCTAATCGACGTGCACTTCCAGTGCGATTATAGACGCACAAAACCCGTTTATTTTCTTTTAATGTTTGTTCTATGCGCTCTGTTGCTAAGTAGGAAAATAATGGAAGCTTTGGGTCAATAGATAATGGATCTCTATTTAGAATTTCGGTTGGATAAGGATTTGTTTCAAAAAAAAGATGTTCTTTTTCAAAAAAGGCTATGTCATCTGCACGCGGAGCTGTATCTAAATAATAAAGACGGAAATGCATTTGATTATATAAATAAGTAAGAGAGGTACGTACATCATAATGAGGATTTTGACTCATTTGTTTATAGCTTTCACAAGATGAGTGAAAAACAAAAATAGTTTCCGTTCCAAAGAGAGGCATAAGAGCAGCTCGACGTGTCCCCAAAAGAATTTTATGTTGTTTGTGGCGATAATGTTTCCAAGCTTCATAAAGAGATCCAGCTGATTGTTCTCCTGTGATAAGAGAAATTGATTCATGTGAAAAAAAATAAGTAAGCCATTTAGCATCTTCTAGGCGGGGAACAAGAATAACAATTTGGTCTGTTGGATGTTTTTTTTGATAGGCTTCAACCAGTGAAGCCATTTTATTAAGAGAAGAACAAGAAATAAAGGCTTTTTGGTTTGATTCAATCAAGGAAAGTTCGCGAGAATAGTTTTGTGTGTTTGAAAAAGATCTTGAATGATCTATTTTTTTTGAAAAGTTTTTTTGATCTTTAATAAGTTTTGGAAAATCTGGTAAAGAAGCATAAAGAATTGAGCCAACACTTTGTAGTGTTTCTTCAGCTAGCCATTCATAGAAAGTAATTTCTTTTTCATGTAAAGGCGGAATATCTGGGCGAGCACGAATAATAGATTTTACTCGATAAGCAGGGGCATCTATTTCTTCCATTTTTTTTACTACGCCAAAAATAGATTGATTGCGGAAAGGTATTTCAACTATATCTCCTGATTTGAGTGTTTTATCATTATCCGTCTGGTAATAAAAAAATGAGAGAGATCGTGTAAGCCGTTTGATGGGATAGATTTGCGTCATCCGCATAGTATTTTATTCGAGTTGAAATTCAACTGATAAATATCCAACCCCAAACGGATGTTCATACGCAAGCTCTTGGGCGTGAATGGAAATTCCATCTAAGATTCCCAAAAGAATCAGTAGTGGTTCATATGCGCATTGCTTAGCGTGTTTATAAATTTTTGGATCAAATGAGAGAAGTTTTGAAGAAGATACATGCAGGGCAATATTTCGTATGGCTTCGTCAAATATTTTTCCATCAGCATGAAATCCAGCTGGAGCTTTAGCGCTTAAGGTATGTGAAAGATCACCAGAAGCAATCACAGCTACACGTTTATCTGTTTTTTGTAAACATTCTTGAAGATTTTTTCCAAAGATAAAATGGGCTTTTGGATCAAGACCACTATAAGAAATAGGAATGATTGGTACAGAAAGTTGTTTTGTTAAAAGATAGAGAGGAACCGCGGATCCATAATCAAGAATAAAATCAGAATTTAAAGTAAAAGGAATATTTTGTTTGCGTAAAAATCGTTGAATTTGATCCATTAGTGATAAATCAGGGTCAAAATTTTTTGTAGTTCCTAAATCCCCAAATTCTTTAAAATTAATAAGATAATCATTATGAAGATTCATGGAAAAACTGTTTTCAAAGGCAATGGTATGACTTGAAATAATAACAAGAACATCCGGATGATTTAGATAAAGATC
>PFWS01000003.1 GCA_002791255.1 Candidatus Uhrbacteria bacterium CG_4_9_14_3_um_filter_36_7 | reverse complement strand
TTTATAATACTTATTCACTTTCCAAGGGTCAGAATTTTTTTGAAGGAATAAAAACACTCAAAGAACTTATTTTACGACGTCTTATGCATAAATAAGCTATGACCATCATTCAGATTTTTTTTCTTTTATTTATTTTTTTTGCCATTGCAAGACTATTGCGGCAGTTTAGAAAACAACACGTGGCTCCTTGGAATTTTTTATTATGGTTTATTTTCTGGATAGGTGTGGGGTTAGTTGTTGTTTTACCAAACACAACTGATGTAGCCGCACAATTGGTTGGTATTGGGCGTGGTGCTGATCTTGTTGTTTATTTAGCTATTTGCCTTATATTTTATTTGATTTTTCGTGTATTTGTCCGTCTTGAGCATTTTGAGCAGCAAATAACAAAATTAGTTAGAAATATCGCTCTTGAGGCACACAAACAAGAACAAGAAAAGGAAAAAAAATAATATGAAAATTGCTCAAGTTGTTTCAACCTATCCTCCATATAGAGGTGGAATGGGAATGGTTGCATTTGAATATACAAAACATCTGCGATCTTTAGGACATCATGTTCATGTCTATACTCCTCGATATGCTTGTAAAGAAGTAGATGAAGATTCAAAATACATTCATCGCCTTACTTGTTTTGGATCACTTGGAAATGCTGGATTTATTCCGTCACTTGCCATGCGTTTATCTGGATTTGATATTATTCATTTGCATTATCCTTTTTTTGGGGGAGCTGAGCCTGTTATTTTGCGTAAATGTCTTCAAAAGAATCAACGTCTTATTTTAACATACCACATGGATGTAGTTGGAACCGGATGGAAAGGGCGTTTTTTTGATATGCATAGACGTATGCTTTTTCCTTGGATCATTGAACGCTGTGATCGCATTTTTGTGAGTTCACAAGAATATGCAAAAACCTCACGTTTACAAGCGTTTCCTCATTTAGCTTCTCGTATTGAAATTCATCCATTTGGGGTCGATACGCAGCGATTTTTCCCTGGTGATGAGCAAGTGATTCGAAAAAAATGGAATATTCCTCCAAACTCTCTTGTTTTACTGTTTGTGGGTGGGCTTGACCGTGCTCATTATTTTAAAGGTCTTTCTATTTTATTAGATGTTCTTGCTCAAATACATGATTTGCCTTGGTATATGTTTGTAGTAGGTGATGGAGATCTACAAGCAACTTATGAAAAACAGGCACGAATAAACAATCTAGATGATCGAGTATTTTTTGTTGGAAATATTGAAGAAGAAGAAAAACCAAGTTATTATCGATCTGCACAAATACATGTCTTTCCTTCTATTGATCGTTCAGAATCTTTTGGGCTTGTAGCTCTTGAGGCTGGAGCCACAGGAATTCCTACTATTGCTTCTGACTTGCCTGGGGTAAACTCTTTTGTAAAACATGAGCAAACAGGTTTACTTATTCATCCAGGTGATGCTCAAATGCTTAAACAAGCCCTTGAAAAACTTATTATTAATCCTTCCTTAGCTAAACAACTGGGCACACATGCGCGCCGCTCGATTGAGCAATACTTTACATGGCCATCTCTCATTGATAGATTAGAAGCCTCTTATGAAAATTGTCTTAATAAGCAATCTGTATCCGCCAATTGATCGTGGCGGTGGAGCTGAACGTGTTGCCCAACGTATCGTTCATATTTTACAAAGACATGGGCACGAGGTGGTTGTTCTTTCCACAAAACCGTTTAAAGGAATATCCTCCTTTACTCCAAAACAAGATTATATAGGAGCTGGGTATATTTTTCGATTATATCCCATGAATATTTATTATATTTTAAATGATTATAAACAGTGGTTTCCTATCCGAATGTTATGGCATCTACTAGATCTTTTTTCTTGTTTTACTAATAATAAAGTGAAGATCTTTCTTGAACAAGAACAACCAGATATTATTTTGACCCATAATTTAAAAGGAATTGGCCTTGGGATTGCCAGAGCAATTCGTGGATTTGGTCGACCTTGGATTCATACTCTTCATGATGTTCAATTATCGGTTCCAAGTGGATTACTCATGTATCATAAACAACACGGTTTAGATTATACGTTTTTACGAGGTTGGTATGAGAGATTAGTCAAATTTATTTTTAAATCACCAGATTTAGTTATTTCCCCTTCTGCTTATTTAGCTGATTTTTATAAAGAACGAGGATTTTTTTTAAAAAGTCAGGTGATTGTTCTTCCAAATCCTGCTCCAGAAAATCAAGTAGAATATCGATCAAAACGTCAAAATGGTCCTATTCGTTTTCTTTTTATTGGGCAACATGAAAAACATAAAGGAATTTTATTTCTTATCAAAACTCTAAAATATCTTTCTTTTGCTTTTGAGTGTCATATTGTTGGTGAAGGAACATGCTCATCTGTTATTGGAAAAATGATTGCAGCTGATGATCGTTTTATTTATCATGGATTTGTTTCCTTTGAGCAAATTCAAAATTTACTGTCAATAACCGATGTTTTACTAGTCCCATCACTTTGTTATGAAAATTCCCCAACGGTTATTTATGAAAGTCTTCAAGCTGGGGTACCAGTAATTGCATCACGAATTGGTGGAGTTGGCGAGCTTATTAAAGATGGTAAAAATGGAATGTTGTTTGAACCTGGAAATAGTAAAGATTTTTTACGTGTTCTTTATTTATTTGAAGAGCATCTTGCTGATTTTCAAAATGTAAGTAAAGAAATACAGGCATCTGTTAAACCATATGAAATAAAAAACTATGCTTCTATTTTAGAAACATGGATGAAATCTTTTATTAAGTAATTATTTTTATTATTTTTTCGTGTATGACCATGAAAGACCTGATTGAGGATAGTGTGCCACTTCAAACAAAATTAGCCGTTCAAGGCAAGCCATTTAATTATATTGGCCGTATGGAACTCGAACTGCAGGGTGGAGAAGTATTATATTGGTTAATGGATAAAGACGGAGGACTTATCTCTATTGATCCAGAAACAGAAGAGTTTATGATTTTTTGGCCGATTGAAGAAGAAATTCATTTTACAGGATCTGTTCTTATTTATGGGGGTGATCGATTTGAGTTTTTCTATGAGGATCAAGTAAGTGTGGTTAAATCTATTGGAGATGTTTCTTTTGATGAAGATGTATATTGTGATTTTCGCGATTATGAAAATAAAGATCATCAAATTGCTCGTACACTTCATATGAAAAGCACAGGCGAACGTCGTCGTTTTATTGGACAAGTTTTTTTAGAAGAAGATATTTTTTTTCCAGAAGGTTTGGCTTTATAAACCATTAGTAAAACTAGTATGTTTTTTGCTTCAAAATCGCGTTGGCATCAGGAAAAAAAACAACCCTTGTCGCAAACACGTGCTCGTATGATTTTTGGAGCCTTTTTTCTTTTTTTCTTTGCCATGGTTTTTAGATTGATTGATTTGCAAATTATGGAACACGATTGGTACCGTGTCCTTGCTTCTGGACAACACGAACTTTTTGAGGAGCTTGTTCCTGAGCGAGGAGAGATTTTTATGCATGATCAAAAAGATCAAAACAATGTATTGGTGGCCACAAATCAAACGTTTCCTTTTTTGTATGCAGACCCACGACTTATAAAAGACCCATTGTTTACTGCTAAAACTATTGGAGATATTTTAGGATATGAAGACGATGCCATAGATCGGCTTTATGAACGTTTAAGTCAAACAGACGATCCTTATGAACCAATTGCTCATAAAATAACCCACGAACAATATAAAGCTATTCATGAAAAGGAATTGTCAGGTATTTTTTTTATTCCTGAATCTTTTCGATTTTATCCAGAAGCTCAAATGAGCGGGCATCTAGTTGGTTTTGTTGGATCTGATGAAGAAGGAAATTATGCTGGTCGTTATGGGGTTGAAGGATATTTTGATGATGTTTTAAGTGGTACAGCTGGATTTTTGCGATCAGATAGAGATCTTTCCGGTTCTTTTATTACGGTTGGGTATCGGTCAATGCAAAAAGCCACAGACGGAGCTGATATTTTTTTAACAATTGATCGCAATATTCAATTTGTTGCCTGTCAAAAACTACAAGAAGCAGTAACACGTCATGGAGCCGAAAGTGGATCTGTGATTATTGTTGATCCAAATACAGGTGCCATTTTAGCATCTTGTGCTGTGCCTGATTTTGATCCTAATCACTATGAAAGAGTTTCATCTATAACGGTTTTTAATAATCCAGTTATTTTTTCTGCTTATGAACCAGGATCAATTTTTAAACCAATAACTATGGCTGCTGCTCTTGATCAAGGAGCTGTAACTCCTGAAACACTTTTTGATGATACCGGATCTGTGGTTATTAATAATATAACGATTCGTAATTCCGAAAATAAAACATACAGAATTCAAACTATGACTCAAGTGCTTGAAGAGTCTATAAACACAGGTATTATTTTTGCTATGCAAGCGATTGGACCAGAACGGTTTGCTGATTATGTGCGTTCCTTTGGTTTTGGAGCATTAACAGGTATTGAGCTTAAAACGGAAATGCCTGGTAATATTTCTTCTTTAGAAAAAACAGCAGAAATTTATGCTGCAACAGCTTCATTTGGTCAGGGAATCACAACGACTCCTTTACAACTTGTAATGGCTTATGCAGCCATTGCTAATGGTGGTAACCTTTTAAAACCTCAAATAGTCTCAGAAATTTATTATCCTGATGGAAGTAAAAAACAAAGATTACGAGAAGAAATTCGACCAGTTATGAGTGAAAAGACTGCTGGTCTTTTAGGTGCCATGCTTGTTTCTGTTGTTGAGCATGGTCATGGAAAACGAGCTGGTGTACCTGGATATTATATTGCTGGAAAAACCGGAACCGCACAGGTCGCAAAAGTGGGAGAAATTGGTTATGATTCTCATAAAACTATTGGATCATTTGCAGGATTTGGTCCAGTTAGTCAGCCACGATTTGCAATGGTTGTACGTATTGACGATCCAAAAGATGTACGTTTTGCTGAATCCACTGCTGCACCACTTTTTGGTGAAATTGCCAATTTTTTGCTAAACTATCTAGAAGTGCCACCTGAGCGAGAAATTAATTAGGAATACATCATGTAGCATAAATCTCTATGATCAAAACTTTTATTCAAAATCAATTATTCAAAAAAGCACGTAGATATATTCTTAAATATAATCCTCGAGTGGTAGCTATTACAGGTTCGGTTGGAAAAACTTCTACCAGAGAAGCGATTGCTCTTGTGCTTAAATCACGTTTTAAGGTGCGCACAGCAAAAGAAAATTATAATAATGAATTTGGAGTTCCGCTCACCATTTTAGGTAAAGAAAGCCCTGGTAGATCCTGGATCGGTTGGATTCGTTTACTGTGTTCACATCCCTCATCCAATCCGGAAATAATTGTTCTTGAATTTGGAGCAGATCATCCAGGTGATATTGCTAAGTTATGTATGCTAGTAAGTCCTCAGGTGGGAGTCCTTACTGCGATTTCACCAGTACATCTGGAAAACTATGCCTCTATTGAATCCTTAATAGAAGAAAAATCAACATTAATTCGTATGACCTCACCATCTGGTTTGGTTGTTCTTAATGCGGATGATGCTAGGGTGCTTGAACAAAAAGAAAATACCAGTGCACGAGTAGAAACCTATGGATTTTCCAAGCAAGCTCTTATTCGTGGAAGCGCTTATACACTTAAAACACGTTTAGATGATTCATTTGAACCTGGGGAGAATTTTTCTGAGCTTTCATTCCACGCTCATTTACTAAAAGATGAGGCTAATATTGTTTTACCAAATGTGCTTGGACGCCAACAAGTATCCGCAGCTTTGGCAGCTCTGTGTGTTGGATCGTATTTTGGGATACCTCTTGATGAAATGGTTACATCACTTCGAAATTATAAACTTCAAAATGGTCGTCTTCGACCCTTGGCTGGTATTAAAGGAACTTTAATTTTAGATGATACTTATAATGCAGCTCCAGCTTCAATGATTGCGGCTCTAGAAGTTCTGCGAGATTTTGAACCTCTAAATAATAATCGTCGGATCGCGGTTTTGGGAAATATGGCTGAGCTTGGAGCAGTTTCTTCTGAGGAACATCGTCATGTAGGGCTTCGTGTAGCTGAGCTTGGTATTGATCTATTAGTTTGTGTTGGGGAAAAAGCTCAAGAAATTGGTCAAGCCGCAAAAGAAGGCATGATGGAAGAAGAACGTATTTTGTATTTTTCTGAAATTTCTGAAGCTGGACATTATCTTGATCAC
>PFWS01000041.1 GCA_002791255.1 Candidatus Uhrbacteria bacterium CG_4_9_14_3_um_filter_36_7 | reverse complement strand
GATTTTTGCTCAAGCCGGCTTTGCCCTTCAAGACGTGTGGTAATAAATGGATAAAAAATAAACACAAGACTTAATATAACTAAGAAACCAGAAAGAAAAAAAGACCAAGTTTTACGTATCAAATATTTTCTTTCTGATAAATTAAGAAAAAACATGACAATTAAACCTAAAATAAATACAAGCCAAGCGCTTCTTGAAAAAGTCAAAAATAAAGAAGATGCTAAAATAATTGTTAATAAAACTAAAATAATTTTTAATCGCTGGCGTGTTGTCTTTAAAAAAAGAAAAAATAAAAACAAAAGCCCAATGGCAAGATAGCCACCAAAAATGTTTGGATGTGGAAAAGAGCCATAAGCTCGCAAGAGTCTCACGCCCCCAGCTTCAATCACAGAAATACCAGTAGCTATAGCTTCTTTTATTGAAAGACCAAACAAAGTAGAGGCAGGGCTTGTTCCAGTTACAGTTTGAAAAATTCCTAAAAAAGAAGGGATTACGAGCCCAAGGACAAAACTTAATAAAATTGTATTAAAAGAAAGTCGCTCATCAAGTAATAAAAATAAAATTAAAATTGCAAAAAAAAGATGAAATAAAAAAACTAAAGAAATCAGAGGGGCAACAGAAAAAATCAATGAAAAAAATAGAGAAATAAAAAAAAGAATTGCCCATTTATTAAGTATTAAATTTTTTATTTGAGTCGGTAATAATATCTTGCCTCGAACCAACCAGGCAAAAAGCAAAAGAACTTCAACTAGATATATACTAAGTTTTCCATATTCAAATGTCTGACCTAATAAAACGGACTCGTGAA
Source organism: Candidatus Uhrbacteria bacterium CG_4_9_14_3_um_filter_36_7 (assembly GCA_002791255.1). Taxonomy (GTDB): domain Bacteria; phylum Patescibacteriota; class Patescibacteriia; order UBA9934; family GWF2-40-263; genus UM-FILTER-36-7. The sequence continues at coordinate 5,523 of PFWS01000041.1, read as the reverse complement.
AAATCCACCGGGTTTGCCATGGAAGTAAAAAAAGACAAGCATAAGTCAAAATATTTGCAAGGTTTATTTTTGTAAAATTCTTAGAGCAGAAGAAGTTCATACAATTAAGAAAAATACACATATTATAATAGCTATGCGTTTTTTCCACTGCTCATAAAAAAATTGTCGTTTATCATCAATATGAAATTTTAAAACCTGATCAGAAATAACCACATTAGTATTTTTATTGGCTATATTTTTTAAAGTGCTTGGAAATCGTTTCCATTGAATAAACCGTGCGAAACGTTCGATCCAAGAAAACCCAATACAAATCCGTTTCTTTATATTTTGACAAAGCTCCTCATGTGGTTGTCTAAAGACATTATTTGGAAAATCATTAAAAACCCACTGATTTCTTTCGATAAATATCTCAAACGTACGACCTCTATTTAAAAACGGAATAAGAGACATTGCCCAAAGCGCTAAATAAAAATCTTTTGGCTTTATAGCAAATTGTTCAAGGTTAAGATTATCACTGCTTAAAAAAAAGCTAAAACAAAATGGATCTTTAATCGTCTGCCCCGGACGTTTACCTAAAAAAACAAATGGTATAACCAAACATAAACGTGTGATCCAGATAGTCCCAGGTTTTACGATAATAAATAAATCAATATCACTTTTGTGTGTGGTAGAAAACCAAGCTAGGCTATTACAAGCTGCCACACATTCAATACTTGGAAATAAACGAAAAAACCAAAGCATCCGTTTAATTTTTTTTAATTTAAAAATAGCATCAACATAATTCTCATGGTGTTTTCTTAAAATATCTTCTATGGAACGTGTTGGGTTATAAAAAAAAATAAAACCATCTTTTTTCTCAAGATGTTTTTGAAGATAATCACTATGGTATAAACAAAGATCTACTTCTTGCAAAGTGGCCTTTTTACCAAATAAATATTTCCAGACCTCAAAGGAAGTGAGTGGGTACTCGAATAAAGAAAACCAGCTTACGGTTCGAATAATGGCTTGTTCCAGAGTATTTGGACAAGACATAACTAAATATTCGCTTTAAGAAGAAGTAGTAGATTTTTGAGAAGAACGAAACATGAAAAATTGCTGAACAATCGAAAGTAGATTCATTACAGTCCAATACAGTACAAGCCCACCAGGAAGTGAAACCCCGATAAAAATAGTCATAAGGGGCATAAAATAGAGCATGTTTTTATTCATAATGGCAAGCATATTTTCATCTTTTGCTCCTTCTTTTTTTTGAAGCTCTTTTGGAGGTTGCTTTCTCATGAGCATTTTTGTTTGGATAAATTGAAACACTCCGGCTAAAACTGCCAAAATTACATGAGGTTTTGAAAGATCCATTCGACCTAAAAAAAGCGAATTAATTTCCCCAGGATTTGGAATAAAAGAATAAAGATGAATTAAAGACTCTGGATTAAAACCATCTCGCAAAACCGCGTAAAGAGCAAATAAAATCGGAAGTTGAATTAAAAGCGGTAAACACGAAGAAAGCGGATTAACTTTCTCTTCTTTATAGAGTTCCATCATGGCTTTGGCCATGCCTTCTTTATCATCTTTAAATTTTTCCTTAAGGGCATCAATTTTTGGCTGAATTTCTTGAAGGGCTTTTTGAGATTTAAGTGAGGAACGAGAAAATGGCCATAAGACTAATTTAATTAAAATAGAAATGGCAATAATCGCAAATCCAATATCTGCTCCTGGAAGTATTTCATAAAGCCAGATAAGCAAATTAAAAAGTGGACGATAAAGAAGTTCTAGATACAAACCCATAAATATTATTCGATATTTTCATTGGTTGAAGACTCTGCTTGTTTATTTTCAATAGTTTGTTCAGCTTCTGTTTGTTCAGATACTGCTTCACCTTCATTAATATTAATTTTCCAACCAGTTAAACGTGCGGCTAAACGGACGTTTTGTCCTCCTTTTCCAATCGCAAGTGAAAGTTGGTCAGAGTTTACTTTTACGTATGCCACATGTTCATCTTCACGGATTATTACTTCTTGAATTTTTGCTGGTGAAAGTGCATGACGAATATATTCTGATGGATCTTGTTTCCATTCAATCATATCAATTTTCTCCCCACCAATCATCATAATAATAGTTTGAATTCGTGTTCCCCTTTGTCCAATACATGCTCCAATTGGATCAATATTTTCATTCTCTGTATAAACAGCCACTTTTGATCGCGCACCTGGTTCGCGACTTATTCCTTTAATGATAATATTTCCATCTGTTATTTCAGGGATCTCCATTTCAAAAATACGGACAAGTAATTCACTGGCCGTGCGAGATAAAAGAATTTCAGGCCCTCGACTGGTTAAAGAAACTTGTCGTACATAGACAGTTAACCTATCACCTGGATGATAACGTTCATTTGGGATCTGATCTTCTAGACGTAGTAATCCTGTAACACGGCCAACATCAGCAAAAACTACTCCTCCCTCGTGTCGTTGCACTGTGACTTGAATAATTTGACCTTCTTTTTCTTTAAATTCATGAAAAATAACTTCACGCTCAGCTTCCCGAAGCCGCTGTGTAATAACTTGTTTAGCAGTCATCGCTGCCATACGACCAAACCCTCCACTTGGTTCTGGAAGCTCAGTACGAATAACATCTCCAACTGCTGCATCAGGCTTTATCTCTTTTGCTTGAGCAAGCATGATTTCATTTTTTGGATTAAATCGAACTAGTGGCTCATCTTCACTCTCTACACTTAAAGCAGATACATCCTCACCTCGTTCGCGCGCTTGTGCAAGATCAACTGCAAGAGCCTCCATTTTTAAACGTCGCTCTTCTTCTAAACGTCTAAGCTCGTCTAAATCCATATCTTCAACAACGGTTTTAACATCAAAAGCGTGTGTTTCGCCTGTAGCAGGATTAAAATTAACTTCAATATTTTGAGGCTTTTCTTTATCACCATAATCTTTTCGATAAGCAGAGGCCAAAGCCGCTTCTATGGTCGCGATCACTGCTTCATAGGAAAGGCCTTTTTCTTCACAAACTTGACGAATCGCTTGTTCAATAGGAGAAGACATAATAAAAAAATATTTTTTATAAATGAAACCCGTCTTTGTGACAGGTTTCAGAAGGTTCTACTATCTCAGGAATTTCCATCCATGTCAACGGCTTCAATATGATAAATCTCTGAAAGACCATTATCTTTAAACAGAACACTAATCACATCTAAACGAAAGGGTTTTGTTTCTAACCTGCGCTCCTCAAGATACATTTCACCTAAAGAAGCTAATCGCCGCAGTTTATGAGGAGTAACAGATTCTTCTGGATAACCGCAATCTATACTCTGACGGGTTTTTACTTCAATAAAAACAATTTCCTCTTTCTCTTGTGCAACAATATCAATTTCTCCGAAATGTGTTCGATATTGAAGATCTAAAATTTTCCAACCCTTTTCTCTTAAATAATCAACTGCAATCATCTCTCCTTGATTACCAAATATACGTCGCTCGCACATATACTAATCCTATTGTTTTGATTTTGATTTTGGTAAATATTTTTCCTGATTCTTTTGCTCTTGCGATCGTAGACGTTTTTGAGCCGCGGTTTTAAACATATAACGCCAAACAAAAAATAACCAAATAATCATCGCGATTACCCATAATAAATACCAAAATCGAGCACTAAAAAATGGGATCGCTTCATAACTAAAAAAAACAAGAAATAAACCAATCACGGACATAGTGAAAAATCCATTCGATAACTGACGAAACCCTTTTAAAATATAACGATCTTTTACTTTATGTTTACGCGCAACCATACGAACCACCATAGCCAAAAGAAACAGAAAAATAAAAAAAGTTAAAAACACTTGAACCACACGATTATTCATCATTTCTGGTTGCAAATTAAACCAATAAGATGGTTTAAGAAGAACAGATTGAAGCAATGACATCATACAGAGAATAAAAATTAAATAATTCACTTTTGAAATAAAATGCCAAAATGGTAAGGGCCAGCTAAAAATTGATCTTGTTTTTTAAATCCTGCTGTTTCTACAATTTTCAAAATTTCATCTTCACTTAGGTGTTCTTTTGTATGTGAAGATAAGCCTGGTAAATGTTTTTTCCAATCAACAATTAAAAGCTGTCCATTGTTTTTTAAAATACGTTTAATTTCAAACAATAATTTTGGACGATGTTTTAAAATCCAACTCATGTTTATAAGAGAAAGCACGTGAGCAGAGTTCAAGGGGATATCAAGCTCACGTTCTCGCTCAAGATCTGCCCAAACTGGGATAATAGTATGAATACTCTCAAATTGCGCTCGGCGTTGAATTGAAGAAAGAGCACTTTTAAGAATATCAACTGCATAAATACACCCCTCTTCTCCAGCTATGCGGGCAGCTGCAAACACAAAATGTCCAAGATTTCCTGAACCAAGATCAATATAACACATCTTAGGTGCAAGAAATGTTTTTTGAAGAATTACAAATGGATCAAGAAGAGCCCTACCAGTTGGTAAACGAGGCATAAAAAATTAAGTCCGAATAAACAAACCAGCAAAATCAGTAAGAATATCAGAGATAATATTAGTTACTGTAGCAATTCCAATAAAAATAATAATAATCCCTAAAATTTTTAAAAAGCTATTAGTTCCTCCAGACCCTATTTTTTCTTCAGCCCAATCAATCACTCCAATAATATCTTGAAACCAAACAGTCTTCCAAACCATAAGTACACCAATGGCCATAATAAGAAATCCAAGAGGAACACGCAAAAAAACTGACATAGATGGCTCTATTATGACATATTCGCTATATTGACAAAAGGGGGAATTTGTGCTTATCTCTTGGTAGGTTTTGTTCTATTGGCTTTTTTAAAGGGGACACCATGCACATTTCCAAATTTTTTTTCCTCACTCTCGTTCTGTCGTTTATTCTGACGAGTTGTGTAACCACTCCACTCAAGCCCACAACAAACTACTACGAAGATATGGAAACCGGAGAATACCTTCGTATACTGAATGTTGGTTATGAAAATGCGGTGAACTTTTGTTTCAATAATTACGAATCTAAACATTTGGAGCATCGCTGGATAAAAATATATATAGAGATCGAAAGAGACGGAGAAATGATCGATGGGTCTTTTGATGCTGTCTATGAGGATAGGACAAAAATTCCGGATATACTGAAAGGCTGTCTGGAATTAGTTTATAAACAGTCTCTTATATTTCCTCCACTCCGAGGTCGTGAGTTTGTTGTAATCCAAGCATCGATACAGATCCCAATTTACTTTGAAGATCTCACGACCCAAGAATACTGGGAAGTAGTCGACGGGCAGATAGGTCGGGAGATTGTGAGTTGTTTTTTTCACGAGACAGCAGATCTGGGGTCGGAGTTGAAAATATACTTTGAGCTAGATAAGAGTGGCAAGGTAGAAGAGGGAAGCGTCTATGTTGCTGCTTTTGATATGAAAATAAGGCATAAGGTACAAAAATGGGTGCTTTTTTAAGTGAAAATCACAGGACTTCTTGGAGTCTTTTTTTGTTTGGAGA
>PFWS01000001.1 GCA_002791255.1 Candidatus Uhrbacteria bacterium CG_4_9_14_3_um_filter_36_7 | reverse complement strand
CAAAAAAAGCGCCTTTTCAGGCCCCCAGAAGTGAACGGTCTCAATGGAAAACTATTTACATAGAAATCCAAAAGGAACTTAGCATTTTTTATTATTTTTGTCAATATTATTTAACAATATAGAAAATAAAGAAATGTCTATATATATTGACATTTTTTAGAATTTATGATAGTTTTATCTAAACGTTATTTTTGTTTTTTCGGTTTTATCAATCTTTATTGTTAGGAGAAATCAATGGCAATTTCGAAACAGCAGATGGCGGATTCGTTCGTGAGTGGGATCAGTGCGGGTCAAACTGCATTTGATCCCAGCGTTAGCTTTGCGGAGTTTGTGACCTATATTCACGAGAAGGGTTCGTGGCCGGACAACGTCGATGAGGCTGATTTGGTTTCTGACGGGTTCGACGCCGTCGGTGTGGATGGCTACCCAGTTTTTCAGGGAGCCAAAAAAATCCACGAGCTGGTCATAACGAATCCACAGATCGCGCTGGCTGATCTGACGACGCAGGCCAAAGCTGCGTTCCCGTTCGATGCCCAGTTCGACTGGTTCGTCGAGCCGTTTGCTCGGCTCTTCGGGTGGACTGGGCCGTTGGCTGGTGGAACAGCAGGTACTGGTGGTAGCGCGGGTGGACAGGCGGGTGGTGGAGCCGGACAGGCAGGTGCAGGAAATGGCGCTGGGGCAGCAGGGCAGGTTGCGGGTGCCGGAACCAACGGCAACGGAGGACCGACGACCACCGGGCAGCAGAATGGCTCCGCTGGCTCATCATCCGGCCCTGCGCCGACGACAGCCGGAGCTCTGCCGATGGGTAGCGGACAGCTGCTGCCTGGGGTCTTTCAGCAGCAGACCCCCCTCCAGATCAGAGGACTCCTTTTCGGGAGCCTCAATCTGGGTCAGCAGCCTGCCCCGCCCCCGCCGGCATCGTCGTGGACGCGCATGATCCCCAGCGGTAATGCTATTATGGCAATTATCGCTGTGGTGATATTGTTCGTCGCAATGATGTGGTGGATGGACTTCGCTCTCAAGTGAGCAAGAAGTCTTTCTGCCAACCAGGAGGACAACCCTCCATCTAGAACCCTTCATTCTCGAAGGTCTTCAGATGGAGGGTTTTAGATTTCCTCAATTTTAATTGACCGAAATAAAAGGAAAACGTATACTATAGTTCGTCTTTTTGATTTTTAAACAAATTCCAAGCGTATAGAGATAGGGTGCCGAGTGCTCGGCTTTCGATCCTTATACTTCTTGGAAATAAAGAAGTATGAGTGAAAAACAACCTTCACAGGGTACCTATTTTTCGTTTGCCTTAAGAATTGCTGGAGATTTTGGTGTGTCTATTGCTGTGCCAGCTATTTTAGGGGCTTTTTTTGGAGTTTTTTTAGATAAAAAATTAGGAACAACCCCATGGGCTTTAATTATTATGCTTCTTTTAGCTTTTGCTCTTACTACTCATATTATAGTAAAAAAGGCTGTAAAATACGGCAAAGAATATGAGGAAATAAATAAGAAATAGGAGATCGAAGACCGGAGTTCGGGGACCGTCAGTGAACGATCTTCGAACTCCGCTCTCCGAGATTCTCGTGTTCTATGACCCCAATATCAATTGCAGCTGAACCACTTTTCCAGATTGGAAATTTTCCGGTTACAAATTCCATTCTAACAGCATGGATTGTAATCGCGATTTTTTTAATTGGAGGTCTTTTAATCCGATCAAAGGCTAATTTGCAACCAAAAGGAATAATAGCTTTTTTTGATTGGCTTATAGAATCAGCTTTGCGTGAAGTTGAAAAAATAGTAGGCGATCGAGAACGTGCCAAACGTTTTTTTCCAATTTGTGGAAGTCTTTTCTTTTTTATTCTTATTTCAAACTGGATGGGGCTTTTGCCAGGAGTAGGATCCATTGGAATCAATGCTCTTCATGCAGGAAAAATAGAACTTATTCCTTTATTCCGTCCAGCCACTAGTGATTTAAATTTTACTCTGGCGATTGCTGCTTTTTCTGTGCTTGCCACACATTTCTTTGGAATTTTGGCAATTGGTTTTATCACACACGTTAGTAAATTTTTAAATATACGTGGTATTATTTTGGCGTTTCGACAAGGCCCAATGCAAGTGATTGTTTCTATTGTTGAATTTTTTGTTGGTCTTATTGAAAGCGTTGGGGAAGTGGCAAAAATGGTTTCTTTAGCTCTTCGTTTATTTGGTAATATTTTTGCTGGAGAAGTTTTGCTTACGGTCATGTATAGTCTTGTTTCATTCTTTGCACCACTGCCGTTTATTTTTCTTGAACTTCTTGTTGGGGCTATTCAAGCCACGGTTTTTGCGATATTAGTTTTAGTATTTTTAAAATCATCAACAGAAGGACATGCAGAAAACGAACATGGAGAATTAAAAAGTGAGAATTAAGAATTAAAAGAGTTTTTACTTTTTTATTCTTAATTCTTTATTCTTAATTCTTTTATCAAAATATGTCCCCAGAGACATTAAAAATTCTTGCTAGTGCTCTTGCAATAGCTCTTGGAGGAATCGCACCAGCTCTTTCTATTGGACTTATTGGCATGAAAGCCATGGAAGGAATTGGTAGAAATCCAGAAGCTGGTGGAAAACTTTTGGTGCCAATGCTTTTAGGAATGGCTTTTGCTGAAGCTATTGCTATTTATGCACTTGTTGTGGCGCTTATTATTCAATTCGTTCTCTAGTTTCCAGACGTAGAGATAATCAATTTTGATTGTCTCTGGTATGGAAAAAAGGGGTTAGATAAGTTGTTACTTTTGATTTAATAGATTGTTTAGGCTTTTAGGCCTTGCAATGACAAGAAACTAGCGCTGTAAATTTATGGATCAACAAATAGTTCAACAAACAACAGAAGCGATTCATCAAACTGGAGGTATTTCCGCTCTTGGTCTTAATGCAAAACTCTTTGCTGCTCAACTGATTCACTTTCTGATTGTTGCCATGATTTTTTGGAAATGGATTTATCGTCCACTTGTGCTTATGATTGAAAAACGTTCAGAAAAGATTGATAAAGGTCTTGCCCACACTAAAGAAATGGAAGAACGTCTTTCTAGCCTTGAAACAGAACGAGAAGAAATTATAAAAAATGCAAAACAAGAAGCTCTAAATTTAGTTAAAAATGCTCATGAACAAACAGAAGAACGAAATGAGAAAATGATTCAAAAAACTAAACAAGATGTAGAAAAGATTGTTCTTGACGGGAAAAAACGTCTTATTGAAGAAAAAGAAATAATGATTCAAGAAACACGAAAAGAAATGGCTTTGCTAGCTGTTCAAGCAGCAAAAAAAATTTTGGAAGATTCAATTGATGAAAAATTAGCCAAGAAAAAAGCAGAAGAAGTTATTGAAAAACATCTTTCTGTATGAAAAAACTTGTAAGAAAATTGGCCTTAATTTATATAAAGTTTGCGCAAACACGGGATGAACCAATAGAAAAAATTGCGCAAACATTTGTTCTTTATTTACATGAAGAAAAAAAACTCTGGCTTTGGCGGGAAATAATAAAAGAGGTTCATTCTGTTTGGAAGAAAGAATATGGGTATTCAGACATTTATATTAAAACAGCTCAAACTATTTCTTTAGAAACAAAAAGAATACTTGAAAAAAAATTTCAAGGCGCTGATATGAAGATTGATGTTCTACCAGAGCTTATGGCTGGAGCGATTATTCAAGTAGATGATGTATATTTAGATGGTTCTATTGCTGGACAGCTATCACGTTTAGAAAAATTTTTAATATCTTAAATATGCATACTAAACAAGACATTATTGAAGCTCTTAAAAAACAAATAGAAATATTTGAGACCACAGCCCACGAAGAACAAATCGGCCATGTTTTGGAAGTGGGGGATGGCATTGCAAAAATAAGCGGGCTTGCAAAAGCAAAGGCTTCTGAAATGCTTTTATTTCCTCATAATGTTTATGGGGTTGCCCTTAATCTTGAAGAGGAAACCATTGGAGCTATTATTTTAGGAGACACTTCAAATATTAAAGAAGGTGATTTAGTAAAAACAACAGGGCGGATTCTTTCTATACCTGTATCTGATGAAGTTATTGGACGTGTTATTGATCCACTTGGGAGCCCACTAGATGGAAAAGAACCACTACGTAGCAAAGAATTTTTTCCTATTGAAAAAATTGCTCCTGGTGTTATGACTCGTGAGTCTGTGCATGTTCCACTACAGACAGGAATTAAAGCGATTGATGCAATGATTCCTATTGGCCGTGGACAACGCGAACTTATTATTGGTGATCGTCAAGTTGGAAAAACAGCTATTGCTATTGATACAATCATCAATCAAAAAGGCCAAAATGTAAAATGTATTTATGTTGCTATTGGTCAAAAAGAGTCAAAAATTGCCAAGATTGTTGCAAAGTTGCAAGAAGCCGGAGCCATGGAATATACAACCATTGTAGTTGCTGGTGCATCTGATCCAGCTCCTCTTGCCTTTATTGCTCCTTATGCCGGATGTGCAATTGGAGAATATTTTATGTCGAAAGGTGAAGATGCTCTAGTGATTTATGATGATTTATCAAAACATGCTTGGGCATATCGAGAAATTTCCTTACTTTTACGTCGTCCGCCTGGACGTGAAGCTTATCCTGGAGATGTTTTTTATCTTCACTCCAGACTTCTTGAACGTGCAGCTTGTTTAAATAAAAAATATGGTGGTGGAAGCTTAACGGCTTTACCGATTATTGAAACTCAATCAGGAGACGTTTCTGCATATATTCCAACTAATGTCATTTCTATTACAGATGGTCAAATTTATCTTGAAACTGATCTTTTTTATCGTGGCATTCGTCCAGCTTTAAACATTGGTCTTTCAGTTTCTCGTGTTGGATCAGCTGCACAAACCAAAGCTATGAAAAAAGTGGCAGGAAAACTACGTCTTGATCTGGCTCAATTTCGTGAGCTTGAAGCTTTTGCTCAATTTGCCACAGATCTTGATGAAAAAACACGCGAACAAATCGAACGTGGTCGACGTGCGGTTGAAGTAACCAAACAACCACAATATGCCCCAATGGCGGTTGAACAACAAATAGTTATTTTATACGCTCTTATTCATGGATATCTTGATAAAATACCTGTTCAAGAAATTCAAAAATGGGAACAAGATTTTCATATATTTATGGAAGACAGCGGTAATTCAGTTTTAGAACAAATAAAAGAGAAGGGTGTGCTGAGCGAGGAGATTGAAGAAGGATTGAAAGAAAAGATCGAAGAGTTTATGGAGAGAAGTTAGGTTCTTCAAGTTCTTAAATTATGATCAACCAACGAATGATTCGTGGACGGATTAAATCCGTAAAAAATACACGTAAAATTACCAAGGCTATGGAGCTAGTTGCTGCAAGCAAAATGCGACGAGCTGTATATTCGGTTTTAGCTACACGACCATATGCGAAACTTTCTTGGGATACAATCAATGCAATTTCACAAGTGATTGATGTAAGCCATCATCCATTACTTTCTTGTAGACACCAAGCTTCAAAAACCCTATTACTTTTATTTACTTCTGATCGTGGACTAGCTGGCGGATTTAATAACAACATGATAAAAAAAATGGAAGGTTTTATTGAGAATGAACTTTCAGAAGAAATTATTGAAGTGGTAGCTATTGGAAAACGTGGATCTGATGCTATGCGTAAATCTGGTCGAAATCTTATTGCTTCGTTTACTAACTTAACTAATCATCCAAAGTTTGAAGATATCTTACCACTCGGACGAATGGTTATAAATGAATTTATAAAAGGAACTTATAAAGAAGTCTGGATTGCTTATACAGATTTTGCTTCAGCGATTAGTCAAAAACCAAATATCTTAAAACTACTTCCACTTGGAAAAGCAGAGGATTTAAAAGACATCGGAGAAGTGGGTAAACAAAACGAATTAGGAATTGTGAATAAGAAATTAATCGAATACACTTTTGAACCAAGTCCATTTGCGGTTTTAGACCGTTTATTACCCAGATTAATTGAAACCATGCTTTATCAAGCTCTGCTTGAATCAGCGGCTTCTGAACACAGTGCCCGTATGATGTCCATGCGTAATGCCTCAGATGCAGCTAGTGATATGATGGATCGTTTGACTTTTACCTATAATCAAGCCAGACAAGCAGGTATTACTCGTGAAATTGCAGAAATTAGTAGTGGTAAAGCAGCACTCGAATAAAGAACAGAATTAAGAAATAAGAAGTAAGAATTAATAAATTTACGATTCTATAATTCCTACTTCCTAATTCCTAATTCCGAATTATACTTAACTTATGTCCGGAACTATTTCACAAATTATTGGAGCAGTAGT
>PFWS01000052.1:4682-24437 GCA_002791255.1 Candidatus Uhrbacteria bacterium CG_4_9_14_3_um_filter_36_7 | reverse complement strand
AGACATCGTGTTCCCACGGTGTTTTTTGTTATTGTATCAATTTTTTAATATTTAGGCTTTATGAGGACTTTCGTAATTCAAAGTTATGAAGAATGTTTTAATAATTTCTCCGGAAGGGCAAATTGTTCCGGAATGGATAACTTTGTGTATAGAGCAGTTGCATCAAGTGTTTGTGGATCAAATTGAATATCTTACTCTTCATCATTTTCGAGATCGAACCGATGTTCGTAAGTCGGTTATATATCAACTGCGATCTTTTCACTCAAGGTTGAATGGATCTTATGCTTTTGAGAAAACCAAGGTGGAACTTGTAATTAGAATGTTGCAATAAGTGAGGGTGTGCCGTGGCAACAGAAAATGAACCGACTTTTGATATACACAATATGTCTGTGATCTGTAGAGGCAGATTGGCCTATGGTGGCTGGAGAAGAGGGTTGCGTGAAATTGTCTGCGGCATCAAAGCATCCTGCCGCCGCCAGACCAGCGATGAGATGATTTACCAGGAGAGGATCAGGAATGTGATAGCAAGTCTAGATCAGATTATTCGATTTCTTGAAACCGAACGTCGTGTTTATCGAAATCAGTTTGACGAAATCGACGCTGATTTTCAACTTGTAAGTCACGTCCGTGAGATCCTTCTTTTTCATCTGAGAAAGAGGATGAATTGAAGGGAAGGGGGAGTTTTGTTGTCTTGACGTCGGCTTGGGGAGAGCCGGCGTTTTTCTTTTTGTATTGATTTTTCAGAAATAAATTTGGTATAGTGATCTCAAAACATTATCTTTAATCCCAATTCATAACCTTATGTCCCACACCTGTCTTTTTATTGGTCGCTTTCAACCTTTTCATAAGGGTCATTTAATGGTTTTAAAAGGAATGGTTAAGGTTTGTGGGCGAGTAGTAATTGGAATTGAAAACCCAAATGCTCCATTTTCTTTTGAAAATCCTTTTTCATTTGAAGAACGTAAAGAGATGATTCAAAGATCTCTTCAAGATGAAGATTTAATTCCCAAATTTAATATTGATTTAATAGCAATTCCAGATCATGCTCTGGATAAAACATGGGCAGATCAGTGTTTGCAGACAGTTCAAGATGTTGATACGATTTGGACAGGTAATGAAGATGTAAAGAAATGTTTTGAAGATAAGAATGTTAAGATTCAGATGATTAAAGAAGTGCCTGGTATAAGCAGTACTATTATTCGTGAAGCTATTAAAAATAGTGAGGATTGGAAAAAAAAGGTTCCTGATGCTGTTGTGCAAGTGATAGTGGAAGTAGGAGGAGTGCAGAGGATGAGGGATTAGGGAACAGCAACGGAGGTTCATAGATTAAAAAGTGCGGATTATTCAACGGATGTTCTGCTATATTTAATCCTCATATTTTTACTTAGACCCAGAAGCGCAAGCTTTTTGGGGCATTTATTTTATGAATTTTATTCTTCATTCTTTTTATAAACCATCCGGAGATCAACCAAAAGCGATTGAACAGTTGGTGGATGGTTTAGAAAAAGGATATCAAAAGCAAACTTTACTTGGAGTAACTGGATCTGGCAAAACATTTACAATGGCCAATGTTATTGAACGTGTACAACGTCCAACGCTTGTGATTGCTCATAATAAAACCCTTGCAGCTCAACTTTGTAATGAATTTCGAGAGTTTTTTCCGGAAAATGCGGTTGCATATTTTGTTTCTTATTATGACTATTATCAACCAGAAGCCTATCTTCCACGCACAGATACCTATATTGAAAAAGAGGCCATGATTAATGAAGAAATTGATCGTCTGCGCCATGCAGCCACACAGGCAATTCTTTCGCGTCGGGATGTGATTATTGTTGCATCGGTTTCTTGTATTTATAATTTAGGATCTCCACAAGAGTACGAACAAACTGTTTTGCATTTAGTTAAAGATCAACATTTTGCACGAACTACCCTGATAGAAAAGTTGCTTTCTCTTCAATTTGAACGAACAACAGCAGATCTTACACGTGGTCATTTTCGTCTTCAGGGCGATATTTTAGAAATCATGCCAGTCAATGAAGAAGTGATTTATCGTTTAGTAATTAGATCCGATCATATTGCTGAGATACGTTTATTACATTATCTAACGAGAAAAGAAATAAAGTCTATACCTGACATCTGGCTTTTTCCTGCAAAGCATTTTGTTGTTTCTTCTGAGTATTTTAAACAAGCTCTTAAAAATATTCGATCTGAACTAAAAGATCGTCTTGATTTTTTTGAAAGAGAGGGTCTTGTGCTTGAGGCTGAGCGACTTTCGCGTCGAACACGGCATGATCTTGAGCTGATTGAACAGCTCGGTTATTGTAGCGGAATTGAAAATTATTCTCGTTATTTTGAAGATCGTAAACCAGGAGATCCACCACATACACTTCTTTCTTATTTTCCCAAAGATTTTCTTTGTATGATTGATGAATCACATGTTACTATTCCACAAATTAGTGGTATGTATCATGGTGATCAAGCGCGAAAAAAAGTTCTCGTCGAGCATGGATTTCGTTTGCCATCAGCTATTGATAATCGTCCACTTGCATTTTCTGAATTTGAACAAAGAATAGGACAAACGATTTTTGTTAGCGCAACTCCAGGTGAATATGAACGCAGTAAAAGTGAGCAAATTATTGAACAAATCATCCGACCAACTGGTTTAATTGATCCAGAGATTATTGTGCGTCTAATTACTCCAACAGATAAAATAAAAGGTCAGGTTGATGATCTTATTGATGAGATAAAGAAACGAGTTAAAAAACAAGGACGAACTCTTGTTACGACCCTTACAAAAAAAATGGCTGAGGATTTAACACAGTTTTTAAAAGAAGAACAAATAAAAGTTCAATATTTGCATTCGGATATTGATACTCTTGAACGAGTAACAATTCTTTCTGATTTTCGTAAGGGTGTCTATGATGTGATTGTGGGCGTTAACCTTTTACGGGAAGGATTAGATCTTCCAGAAGTAACTCTTGTGGCGATTTTAGATGCGGATAAAGAAGGATTCTTGCGATCGGAAATGTCTTTAATTCAAACCATTGGTCGTGCTGCTCGAAATATTGATGGACAAGTTATTTTATATGCTGATGCACCAACAGGATCAATGAAACGAGCAATAAAAGAAACCAACCGTCGTCGCTTTATTCAACTTGCTTATAATAAAAAACATGGAATTATTCCACGCACAATTCAAAAGAAAATTGGAGATATTCGTCCGATGATGGAGAAAACACCACAAGAAATTGAACAAGATACAAAAAAAGTTTTAGCTCTTGAACTTACCGCGTCAGATCAAAAGATAAAAGAAGTAATTAAAGAAAAAGAAGAAGAAATGCAAGAAGCTGTTCGTAAACTTGAATTTGAACTAGCTGCTTTACTTCGAGATGAAATTAAACTTTTAAGACAAGAAATAAAAAAGAAAAAGACAAGATCTTAATATATGCAGGAAAAAATAAGTATTAAAGGGGCACGTGAGCATAATTTAAAAAATATTTCTCTTGAGTTGCCACGAAACAAATTGATTTGTATTACTGGTATTTCAGGTTCAGGTAAATCATCACTAGCTTTTGATACCATTTTTGCTGAAGGACAACGCCGATATGTTGAATCACTTTCTGCCTATGCCAGGCAATTTTTAGGCCAGATGGAAAAGCCTGATGTTGATGAAATTGAAGGATTATCTCCGGCAATTTCAATTGATCAAAAAGCTCATTCAGCAAACCCGAGGTCAACAGTTGCTACGCTTACCGAGATTTATGATTATTTACGTGTCCTTTTTGCGCGTTTAGGAAAACCTCATTGTGTGAAATGCGGTCAAGAAATTCAAAAGCTTAGTGTTGATCAAATGACAGATCTTATTCTTGAACGTACTTCATCAGTTAAAAGTGTAAAAGTTCTTGCGCCTACCGTGCGCGGTCGCAAAGGAGAATATTATCAATTATTATACGATCTTTATAATAGTGGTTTTCAATTTGTTCGCATTGATGGAAAAGAATATGATCTTTCAAAACAAATTAAACTAGCGCGCTATGAACAACACACGATTGAAATAGTTGTTGATACCATTCCTCTTGTTTTAGTTAATAAAGAAATTAAACAACGTTTAACAGAAAGCATTGAAACAGCACTCAAACATGGTAATGATGTAGTCGGTTTTGTTTATTCAGATAAAACCGAACAGATTCTTTCTTCTAAATTTAGTTGTCCAAAAGATGGGTTTTCTTTTCCAGAAATTGAACCACGCTTATTTTCTTTTAATTCACCATATGGAGCTTGTGAAGCGTGTACTGGGCTTGGCACAAAAGAACTTTTTTCTGAAGAATCTTGTCCTGTTTGTCATGGTGCGCGTTTGCGAGAAGAAGCACTACATGTATTTTTATCTAAAAAAAATATTGTCGAAGTAACACGTCTTTCCATTCAAGAAGCCGCTGACTTTTTTCTTTCTTTAAATCTTTCTGATCGAGAAAAAGATATTGCTTCCATGATTCTTAAAGAAATTCTTAATCGATTAACATTTCTTTTAGATGTTGGGCTTCATTATTTATCACTAAATCGCATAGCTGGCACACTTTCTGGAGGTGAGGCTCAGCGTATTCGCTTAGCCTCACAAGTAGGATCGCGTCTTGTGGGAGCAATGTATGTTTTAGATGAGCCAACTATTGGTCTTCATCAACGAGATAATGAACGGTTGATTGCAACTCTTCAGGAACTACGAGATTTAGGTAATACAGTTATTGTTGTCGAACACGATGAAGATACGATTCGTGCTTCTGATTTTATGGTAGAAATTGGGCCTGGTGCAGGAGTGCACGGAGGTAATGTTATTTGTACTGGAGAAACACCAGCTATTTTTCAAAATAAAAAATCCTTAACAGCAGCTTATCTTAGAGGTGATAAACAGATTAAAATTCCAGATAAAAGACGGGCGATTGGAAAAGATATGATAAAAATTCGTGGAGCATCAGGAAATAATTTAAAACAGATTAATGTTGATATTCCTTTGCGTCGATTTGTTTGTGTTACTGGAGTTTCAGGTTCTGGAAAATCAACTCTGGTTCATGAAGTTATGTATAAAGAACTTTCTAGGCGCTTTTATGGAACAAAGCAAAAACCAGCTAAACATAAAGCTCTTCTTGGAAGTGAATACATTGATAAAATTATTCTTATTGATCAATCTCCCATTGGCCGTACTCCGCGTTCAAATCCAGCTACCTATACTGGAGCTTGGATGCCTATTCGAGAACTATTTGCCAGCACTCAGGATGCGCGATTTCGTGGTTACAAGCCAGGGCGCTTTAGTTTCAATGTTGCTGGTGGCCGTTGTGAAAATTGCCAAGGTAATGGAGTGATTGCTATTGAAATGCACTTTTTACCAACAGTGTATGTTCCTTGTGATGTTTGCAAGGGACGCAGATTTAATCGGGAAACACTTGAAGTAGAATTTAAAGAAAAAAATATTTTTGATATTTTAGAAATGACAGTTGAGGAAGGAAAAAATTTTTTTAAAGATATTCCGTTTGTCTACGACAAACTTTTTATGTTGTCTCAGGTCGGGCTTGGATATTTAAAAATTGGCCAACCAGCAACAACACTTTCCGGCGGAGAAGCCCAGAGAGTTAAGCTTTCAGCTGAACTTGCTAAGCGCCAAACAAGCCGGACTCTTTATATTTTAGATGAACCAACTACTGGTTTACATTTTGCTGATATTGAAGAGCTCTTAAAAGTTTTGCATGCACTAGTTGATAAAGGAAATACCATTGTGGTGATTGAACATAATCTTGATGTTATTAAAACAGCTGATTGGATTATTGATCTTGGGCCTGAAGGAGGTGATCTGGGTGGGGAAGTGGTAACAATCGGCACTCCTGAAGAAGTGGCAAGGTGTGGGAAGAGTTATACTGGGAAGTATTTGAGGGAAGTGTTGGGGAGAAGTAAGAAGTTAGAATCAGGAGATCGGAGATCGAAGAACGGAGATCGTTTATAAACATTCTCCAAACTTCTTCCATATAAAAAACACCCCCCAGCGTTTCGATTACGCTAGGGGGGTGCTCGCTTGCCGCTGTCGACGGGGGTGTGGGTTCAGCCACAACTCGGCCAGGACCGTCCGCAGTTTTTCCCTTCGCCCTCATCAGCCTGAGAGCAGGGGTAGACTGTGGGGTCGGAGTCGTTGCAGTCGATTTCGTCCGTGATTAACCCGGATCCGTCATTATATCTCCCGATCGGCCGGATCCTCTTGGTTTTCATCTCCTCTTCAGAAAGAAAACCAAAAGTTCCAGCCGGTTTCTTCGGATCGCCGTAACCGTCCCCGTCCATATCCAGGTAGTACTCCACCCGGACGGCTTCCTCAAAAGTTGGAGGTTTGCAGGAAACAAGACCGGCTATACTGATGATGAACAAAAAAAAGCGCATCGCGTTTCTCCTTTAGATGTAGATGTTTATTTTCTACATAAAACCTCTAAATTTTTACCTAAATTCAGCCAAAATGTCAAGAGTAAATCATTATTTTTCAGCTAATATTTCATCTAAAATTAATCCATCTTCCATCTTCTAACTTCCAATCCGGCAGAGCCGGATCCGGCCTCGCCGGACTCCTAACTTCTAATTCCACATGTCCATCCCTTCTTTTATAAAAATTAAAAATAATAAGCTTCCTGATGAACCAGGGGTCTATTTTTATTTTGATAAACAAGACAAACTTTTATATGTTGGCAAGGCAACTTCTTTACAAAGAAGAGTGGGATCGTATTTTACTAAAGCTCATGATAACAGGATTGCGGAAATGGTTTCAAAGATCATGAGGATTGATTATGAGCAAACACCAACTGTGATTGAAGCATTAGTACTTGAAGCAAATCAAATTAAACAACTTAGGCCGTACTATAATATTTTAGAACAAGATGATAAGAGTTTTTTATATCTTGTAATAACTAATGAATTATATCCCAAACCAAAGTTTTTACGCGGTCATGAACTTGAACATTTGGGCGTTAACCCTTTTCAAAAACAGCTTTCTGAAAAAGCAAAAAAACATTTTCTTGCTGTATTTGGTCCGTATACAAATTCACGCTCTTTAAAGACAGCTCTTGAACTTATTCGTAAAAGTATTCCTTGGTCAATCTGCGAGCCACCAGAGATTACCGGAAAAACAAAGCAATGTTTTTATGTTCATTTAAAAAAATGCCCTGGGGTTTGTGCTGGTCTTATTGAAAGACAAGCTTATCGAAAGATTATTCGTGATTTGATTTTATTTTTTCAAGGTAAGAAGAACAAGATTCTTAAAGAATTTAAACAAGAGATGTTAAGAGCCGCTAAGCAGGAGAAGTTTGAAGAAGCAGCAGAGTATCGAGAGAAAATTTTTGCCCTTGAACATATTGCTGATATCGCGCTTATTACCAAAGATGAATCAGTTTGGAAAACAAAACATAAGACAGATGGGATTGATCTTTTTGGCCGCATAGAAGGCTATGATATTTCAAATATATCTGGAACTTCATCAGTGGGATCTATGGTTGTATTTGAAAATAGAAAACCTGCTAAAGCTTTATATAGAAAATTTAAAATTAAAACCGTAAAAGGACCAAATGATATAGCTATGCTTGAAGAGGTACTACGACGACGTTTGCGTCATGTAGGGAACGGTTTTAAACCGTTCCCTACCATTTTTGTAATTGATGGGGGAGAAGGGCAAGTTCATAGAGCTCTAGAAGTTCTTAAAGAATTTGATTTAAATATTCCAGTTATAGGTATTGCTAAAGGTGCTGATCGCAAACAAGATCGTTTTGTTTATGACGTACGGAACGGTTTAAAACCGTTCTTTATAGAATCCACACTTAAACAAAATAAAGAATTATTTTTGCAAATCCGAGATGAGGCACACAGGTTTGCAGTGCGGTATCATAGGAAACTGAGGGAAAAAGGGGTTCGGAGAGCGAAGATCGGAGACCGTCAGTAAACATTCTCCGATCTCCGGACTCCAATTCACTTTTTTAACAATTATCCACAGCCGTTATGGCTGTTTTTCTTTGACCAAAAAGTGTAGGTGGAATAAAATGGAGACAAGTGGAACAATGTGGGGATCGAATGAAATATTCGGTTCTCGTTTTTGTATCTTTGGGAAACTTGTAGAAATTAATTTGTTATGTTCATCGGCGAATACAAACACACAATTGATGAAAAGGGGCGGTTAGCCATACCGATTAAGTTTCGTAGTGAGCTAGCAAAAGGAGCAGTTGTTACTCGCGGCCTTGATTCATCCCTATTTATGTTTACCAAAGAGGAATGGGTAAAACTTGCGGAGAAACTTGCAAATTTGCCATTTGCTCAAGCCAACACTCGAGCCTTTTCACGCCTTATGCTTGCTGGAGCAATGGATTTTGAAATTGATAGCCAAGGACGATTCGTTTTACCAGAATATTTACGAATGTATGCGAGTATCACCAAAAGGGTGGTTATTACCGGCTTGTTTAATCGATTGGAAATTTGGGATGAAGAAAAATGGTTAGTTTATAAAACAGCAACTGAAAGCGATGCAGAACAGATTGCTGAGAAAATGGGGGAACTTGGAGTATAGAGTTAAAAGAACAGGAAGAACTTTTTAAGTTCATCAAGTTTTTTTCACTCCACCAAACCAACTATTTGGTTCGGATCCATGGTTTAGAACCTTTACTGTGGTTGCGAACCAAGTAGGTGTTCTGGTGGTGAATATAGTTTAAGTTGTATGACAAGTACATATCATATTCCAGTTCTTCTTGATGAAATTATTTCCTATCTTGATCCTCAACCAGGACAAACGTTTATTGATGGCACTGTGGGGCAGGGAGGACATGCTCAAGTTATTTTAGAACATGTCATCCCTGGCGGCCGACTTTTAGGGATTGATAAAGATCCCAGCAATCTTGAGATTGCTAAAGAACGTCTGGCAAGCTATTCCCAGAGTGTTGTTTTTGTTTGTGATTCCTATCGTAATTTAAAATCTATTGCCAAAAAATACGGAATTTCTTCTGTTTCTGGCATTATTCTTGATCTTGGTTTTTGTTCTTCTCAAGTGGATGAAGCAGCTCGTGGTTTTTCTTTTCAAGAGGAAGGACCACTTGATATGCGTTATAACTTAGAGCAGGATTTAACAGCTCAAATAATTGTGAACGAATGGTCTGAGCAAGAATTAACAGAAATTTTTATCCGTTTTGGAGAAGAAATAAATGCAAAACAAATTGCCAGAGCAATTATTCAAAGACGAAAACAACAACCTTTAGAAACAACTATTGAGCTAGCTCATTTGATGACTGATCTTTTTCCAAAAAAAGGACGCTTGCATCCAGCTACAAAAATTTTTCAGGCTTTACGTATTGCAGTCAATCACGAACTTAATGATCTTATAGAAGTTCTTCCACAAGCTGTGGAATTACTTGCTTCTCATGGACGCTTAGCTGTTATTTCTTTTCATTCACTTGAAGATCGGATACTAAAAGATTTTTTTAAACAAAAAGAAAAAGAACAAGTTATAAGAAAAGTAACTAAATCAGTGGTGCAAGCAAATCAAAAAGAAAAACAAAAAAACCATCGTGCACGCAGTGCCAAACTTCGTGTCATAGAAAAATTATGAATCGCCATATCTTTCTTCTAAACATAACTCTTTTTTCGCTAAGTATTATTTTTGCAGTTTTATCTGTTGTTTGGGTAAATATAAGAGCCGTGAAAGGGTATGAAATACGTGATTTAGAAAAACGTGTTTCTATCTTAAAAGAAGAGAATAAACAATCAGAGATTTCTTTAACCCAGCTACGTTCACTTGAACATATATCAAAAAATGTTCCTATACTTGGAATGGTAAAAATAGAAACTCCGGTTTATATCAATAGTCAGGTTGATACGTTTGCGCTTGGAAAATAGAAAAAATGTTGTAGAGTAGGCTATTGCCTTAAGCCTATAGCCTTTTTTATGTTTACACTTACCTCATCAACTTACAGTAAAGCACGAGCCGGACGTTTATCGACAAAACATGGGATCATCGAGACTCCATTTTTCATGCCAATAGCAACAAAGGGAGCAGTTAAAACTCTTTCAAGTCAGGAAGTTAAAAATCTTGGTGCTACTATTATTTTATCAAACACATACCATCTTTTGCTTCGACCAGGCTCTGAAAAAATGAAAGAACTTGGGGGGTTACATAAATTTATGCACTGGGATGGACCTATTTTAACTGATAGTGGTGGGTATCAAGTTTTTAGTCTTGGTCGTTTAAATAAAATATCAGATGAAGGTGTTCTATTTCAATCTCATCTAGATGGTTCTAGTATTTTTTTAACTCCTGCATCTTCCATGGCCATGCAAGAAATTATTGGATGCGATATTGCTATGTGTTTTGATGATGTTGCTTGTGGAAATTCTTCTTATGAAGAATATAAACAATCCATGGAGCGATCTTTGTTTTGGGCACAGATATGTAAAGAATATCGAGGTGCTATTGAACAAGTTTTTGGTATTGTTCAAGGAGGAGTATTTAAGGATTTAAGAGAAAAAAGTTTAGAAGGGTTAATTCGTCTTAAATTTGACGGATATGCGATTGGTGGTCTTTCTGTAGGAGAAGATCGAAAAGAAACCTATGAAATAGCTGCTTATGTTGCAGATCGTCTTCCAAAAGAGAAACCACGTTATTTTATGGGTGGTGGCATGCCAGAGGAAATCGTTTATTATGTTTCTTGTGGTATTGATATGTTTGATTGTGTTTTACCAACACGTAATGCACGTCATGGAACCGTATTTATTTGGCAAGAAGATCCAGCAAGTTGGCAAATAGATTTAAATCAAACTATTTTTCCTTACGATTTACCACCTTTTTATAAATGTCTTCATTTAACTAATGAATTATTTCAATTTGATGAAAAACCACTTGATCCATTTTGTGATTGTGAAACGTGCCGTACCTATTCACGGGCTTATTTGCGCTATTTATTTCAAACAAAAGAAGTTCTTGGTTTGCGTTTAGCCACTATTCATAATTTACGTTTTTATTTGCGACTTTTTGAAGAATTACGAGCGCGTCTTTTTCAAAAAACAATGGTATAATGACTTTTTATGTCTAAGTTTGCGTTTACACAAACTTTTTGGTGGGCCATTCCTCTAGCTTTTTTTGAACTGGCAAAATCTATAATCATCTTTCCTTTTTGGTGGTTTACTAAGGGATTTATTTTAACTCTTAGTAGTTCATTTATTTTTTTTAAGAATCAAGCCCAGAATCTAGAAATCCATATCTGGATAAAAAATCTTTTTGTTCCCATGTATGGGGCAACTGATATTCAAGGGAAGCTTATTAGTTTTTTTCTTCGTCTTTTGATTATTTTTGTACGCCTACTTGTTCTTTTTATTTATTTAATCCTCATAATTTTATTTATTATTTTTTATTTATTATTTTTACCAGTAACTATTTTTGGTATTTGGTATTTTTTTTCTGAAGGATTTTTTGTATGAATTTTTTTTTAAGACCATTTACTAAGTCAAAACGTGGCTGTGAACCAAGTGTTTTAATTGATGATATTGTTTATATTTGGGATGAATCAATAGATACTAATGCTATTTTTAAAAAACATATTCGTGCTCGTATTCATCAAGTTATTCTTATTCTTGGTCTCATCCTCGGATTATTTTTTCTTGGAATTTTTCTTTATGAATGGTTCCTTTCTAAGTGGTCTTTGTATCTTGAGCCTTTTTTTGGTTTTGTTTTTCTCTCTCTTTTATGTTTTGAATTTCTTTTTTATCGTTTTCAACAAGCGATAAAACCAAAGGTTGCCCTACCTATTTTATCAACGGATATAAATTTCGCGATCACAACCAACCAGGTTTCGTCTAAAACAGTATCTATTGGTTCATTTTTTAATGAAGAGGCACATCAGGCTATTGAAGAAGCTTATAAACTTGCACAACGTTTTCGTCATGAGCAAATTCTTGCCTTTCATTTATTTTTAGGATCTCTTTCAACAAAAACTGCTCGACTACTTTTTTTTCGTTTAGGGATTTCTTTCGAACAAATTCAAGAAGCCATTCAACTTCATTTGCAAAAAGAGACCATTTCATCACAAACCTCTTTTGGCGATAAAGCAAAACAAATTCTTTTATTATCTTTTGTTCGTACTGCTAAGGCCCAGCAAAAAATAATTTCTCCGCTTGCGATTCTTGAGATAACGTATGAACAAGATTCATTTATTCAAGAATTATTTTATCGGCAGGGAGTTGATGAAGCTATTTTTCATCAAGTAATTGAATGGATACGTATTCAAGAGCAATTGATTGAACGATATACTAAATTTCAAGCTTCTGCTCTTCATAAACCTGTTGGGGCCATGAACCGTTCTATGACATCTATTGCTACTCCCATGCTTGATCACTATGCTCAAGATCTTACAACTCAAGCAGCGTTTGGCAGACTCCCGTTTTTAATTGGTCGTACAAAAGAAATACAAGAATTATTTCGTGCCTTTGAAAGTAGTGAGCACGGAATTCTTTTGGTTGGATCAGTCGGAGTTGGGAAAGAATCAATTATTCACGGGCTTGCACAATATATGGTAGAAGAAAAAGTCCCAACAATTTTTCAAGATAAACGTCTTGTTGAACTCTCTTTATCTTATCTTTTTTCATCTGGAAATATTGAGCTTATTCAAGAAAATTTTCTCATGATTTTATCGGAAATTCAGCGTTCCAAAAACATTGTTTTAGTTATTTTAGGTATTGAACATTTAACAGATCCAGCTTATAGCGAATTACTTGCTTTGCTTTTAGATGTACTTGAACACAAAAGTTTTTCTGTGCTTGCAACCACAACTTTACAAGCCTATGCAGAAAAAATTGAACAAGGATCCTTTGCTTCTAAGTGGCACGTAATTCGTGTAGAGGAACCAGATCCAACATTTGCTGTTCAAATTCTTGAATCAAAAATTCCTTGGATTGAACAAGAACATGAGGTATCTTTTTCTTTTACAGCTTTACAAGCCTGTGTTTTATTATCAAATCGTTATTTACATGAATCTTTCTTACCAGAAAAAGCAATTCTTATAGCGACTGAAACTGCTGTTTTTGTTCATAAATCTAGGGGAAAAAATGCTTTGGTTACTAAAGAAGATGTAGCAATGATTATATCGGAAAAAAGTCAAATACCCTTAACTCAAGCAACACAAGATGAAAAAGATGTTTTATTACATTTAGAGGAGCGTATTCATGGAAGAGTTATTGGGCAAGAACGAGCTGTACAAGCTGTTGCTAATGCCATGCGTCGAGCTCGGGCACAACTTGCATCTGATAGCAGACCTTTAGCTAGTTTTCTTTTTTTAGGTCCGACTGGAGTTGGAAAAACAGAGCTTGCTAAAACACTTGCCGAAGTCTATTTTGGAGGCGAGCAAAGTTTAGAGCGTTTTGATATGTCTGAGTATCAAAATAAGGAAAGTATCAGCCGATTGATTGGAATGGAGGGTAATAAAAAAGGCGGTCTTTTAACAGAGGCAGTTCGTCAAAATCCATTTTGTTTGCTTTTATTTGATGAACTTGAAAAAGCCCATCCAGATATTTTAAATCTTTTTTTGCAAGTAATAGATGACGGTCGATTAACGGATGTACATGGACAAACTATTGATTTTACTAATACTATCTTGATTACCACTTCCAATGCTGGAACTGAATATATTCAAGATCAGGTGGAAAAAGGAACTTCTATTGAACAAATTAAAACTGATTTACTTGAAAAAGAATTAAAAGGAATTTACCGTCCTGAATTTTTAAATCGTTTTGATGAAGTGATTGTTTTTGAACCACTTTCATTAGAAGCGATTATGCAGATTGCATCCATTTTTCTTAAAAAAATTAAAGATCGTTTGGATGCAAAAGGTATACATAGTGAAATTTCTCCACAAGCCATTCAAGAGATGGCACAAAAAGGCTATGATCCACTTTTTGGTGCCAGACCACTACGTCGAGTGATTCAAGAAACTGTTGAAAATCAAATCGCCACGCTTCTTTTAGAAAATAAAATTGAGCGTGGGGATACTATAAAAATAAAAACAGGAGGCATGATTGAAATAGAGAAAACAGAAGTTCTCTAAATTTATGTTCGACTCAAGATTTATCTGGTTTATTATTAGTTTTTTTCTTTGCTTTCTTCTTACGAAGCTTGTAATCTATTTAGGAAAAAAATGGGGGTTGGTTGATCGACCAGATGAGCACAAAAAAAATATTCATAAAAATGTTATTCCCTTAGGTGGTGGGCTAAGTATTTTTTTAAGTATACTTGGTTCTTTTTTATTCCTTTTATTTTTAGGTAATACGATTCTTATTAGCGGATCAATTACCATAGTTCATTATAGTGGATTTTTTTTAGGCGGGTTAATTCTTATCCTTATTGGACTACTTGATGACTGGTTTGATTTACCTCCTTATGTAACCATTCTTGGTCCTATTCTGGCAGCTTTTATTGTTATTTTATTTGGAGTAAATATTGAAAAGCTTACTAATCCATTTGGAGGAGTAATTTATCTTGGTTTTTGGCAATCAAATATTTTAGTTTTTCTTTGGCTCTTGGTGGTTATGTACTCAATGAAACTTATTGATGGACTTGATGGGCTTGAAACCGGAGTAGCTTCTATTGCTACTTTTATGATTCTTGCTCTTTCCTCAACTGTGTCTTATTTTCAACCAGATGTACAAATATTTTCTTCGGTTGTGCTTGGAGCCTTTTTAGGTTTTTTTGTTTTTAATTTTTATCCAGCAAAAATTTTTCTTGGTGAAGGTGGATCAACCTTTATCGCCTATACTATTGGTGTTCTTGCTATTATTTCAGGAGGAAAAGTCGCAACTGCTTTGCTTGTGCTTTGTCTTCCGTTTTTTGATTTAATTTGGGTGATGGGTCGACGATTTTTTAAAGGTGGATTTTATTCCATGTTTGAAGGAGATCGACAACATTTGCATCACCGACTTTTTGATCTTGGTTGGACGCAAAAACAGGTAGTCTTTTTTTATTATATTATAGCCGCTTCTTTAGGAGCGAGTGCTTTATTTTTACAAAGTTTTCAAAAACTACTTGTTTTAAGTTTGTTTATTTTGTTTATGGTATGTTTTGCCTTTTGGTTTGTAATGCCAAGAAAAAATAAAAAGGTTTGACAAAAAGCAGATAATTACCTAAAATTTGGTCATTCTCAAAATTAATTTCGCTGGCATACAGAAAACCTAATAAGCTAACAAGCTTTTTTCTTGGAGCCGCGATATATCTATGTTTGCAATTATTCAAACTGGTGGAAAACAATACCAAGTAAAAGAAGGAATGCAGCTTCTTATTGAAAAAGTAGAGGTAAACGAAGGGGAGACTATGAGCTTTGAACCACTGCTTATTTTTAAAGAAGAAGGAGAAATATTTATTGGTACT
Source organism: Candidatus Uhrbacteria bacterium CG_4_9_14_3_um_filter_36_7 (assembly GCA_002791255.1). Taxonomy (GTDB): domain Bacteria; phylum Patescibacteriota; class Patescibacteriia; order UBA9934; family GWF2-40-263; genus UM-FILTER-36-7. Next base: position 9,031 of record PFWS01000052.1, on the reverse strand, counting down.
CCAGCTTTAGGTGGAAAAACCGTTACAGCTAAGGTGCTTTCCCATGGACGTTCAAAAAAGGTTCCGATTATTAAATACAAACCAAAAGTCCGTTACCGCCGTAATGTTGGTCATCGCCAACCATATACTAAAATTCAGATTGAAAAAATTAGCGGGTAATTAAATAAAAAAACAACCCTAAAAATAATAAAAAAATTTTGGGGTTGTTTTTTATATTTCTTTTCTTCCTTTAAAAGCATCCCCTAAAGTAATTTCATCTGCAAATTCAAGGGAGGCACCAGTTGGAAGACCACGAGCAAGGCGAGTAACACGTTTACCAAGCGCTTTTAATTGTTTGGCTAAAAACATCATTGTGGTTTCTCCAAGCACATCAGGAGAAAAAGCTAAAATAACTTCTTGAATTTCTGGATGAGTTTCTAAATGAGTTAAGAGTTGGCGTAAATGAAGAGTTTGGGGTGTTTGTCCCTCAAGTGGATTTAATGTACCACCAAAAACAAAATAATAGCCTCTAAAGGCTTGTGTAGCTTCCATAGTAGAAATATCTCGAGAAAGCTCAACAATACACAAAAGATGTTTTTCTCGATTTGGACTAGCACAAATTTCACAAAGTTCTTTTTGCGCATGAGACAAACATTGTCGACAAATGGTAATAGATTCTGGAAGTTCTTGGATAAGTTTGCCAAATATTTTTATCTGATCTTTTGGAAGTGATAAAAGACTATAAACATAGCGCAAAGCAGTTTTTGGACCAACACCTGGAAGATACATAAAAGCTGCCACTAAATTGGCAATAGGCTCTGGAAATTTGCGCATAGGTTTTTATAACCCAAGGTTTTTGAGAGCATCTAGCCCTCCCATATCTTTCATTTTTGAAGCAAGTTCTTTTTGCATTTTTTTCATAGCATCTTGAAATGCTTCTTTTACTGCTTCCTCGAGCTTTTGTTTGTTTGTAAGGAGTTCATCTGCAATAGAAACAGAAAGGATTTGTTGATTTCCATCCATTTTAATCACTACTTTGTTATGAAACGATCCTTCAATCATGATAGTTGAAAGTTGATTTTGCATTTGTTTAGCTTGATTGCGCAGATCTTTAATTGCTTTGATTTTGGAAAACATAGGTAGGGGGGATTAGGAATTAAGAATAAAGAATTATGGAATCTACAAATTTTATCACATTATACCAAATCAATTGGTTCAATAGGAGGAGGGGGAAGTTGAGATCGAGTCATTTCAGGCACGGGTAAAGATTCAGCTGAGGCATGGGTAATAGGAGATTCATTTGTTCTATGCATTTCTAAATTACGAAATGACGTGCGTTCTGCGTCAAAAAAGAGACGTATAAGCCCTGTTGGACCATTACGGTGTTTAGCAATGTGAATTTCTGCAATCCGGCGTTCTTCCAGTGGAATATCTTCTTCACGATAATTACGATCTGCTGTTTTGCGGTAAATAAATAAAACAACATCTGCATCTTGTTCAATTGAACCTGAATCGCGCAAATGGGAAAGTTTAGGAATAGCAGGTCGACTTTGTTCAACTGCTCGGGAAAGTTGGGATAGGGCAAGCACAGGTATATTGAGTTCTCGAGCAATTTCTTTAAGTGATCTACTAATTTCAGAAATTTCTTGTACCCGATTATCTGAGTTTGATGCGCGATGTCGGCCTTGCATAAGTTGCAAATAATCAATCACAATAAGTCCAAGCCCTTGCTCTGATTGTAGACGCCTTGCTTTTGAACGCAGCTGCATTACATTAATTCCAGGAGAATCATCAATATAAATAGGGGCTTCTGCAAGCACACCAAACGCATGATTGATTCGAGAAAAATCATCCTCCCGTTCTGAAAGTCTTCCAGTACGAAATCGCCAAACATCAATGCCGGCTTGTGCACAGATCATTCTGTCAACTAATTGTTCTTTAGACATTTCAAGCGAAAAAATACCAACTGGTATTTTTGCTTCTACTGCTACACTGCGAGCTATATCCAAAGCAAGGCTTGTTTTTCCAACTGATGGGCGGGCTGCTAAAATAACCAGATCGGATTTTTGTAATCCAGCCAAAAGATGATCAAGTTGCACAAATCCGGTTGGAACTCCACGTAATTTACCGTGTTCTCGATGAAGTTCATCAATACGTTCGAATGATCCACTTAAAATTGCTTTAATATCAGTAAAAGTAGTTTTAAGGAATTTTTTTGAAACCGTAAATAATTGTTGTTCTGCCCGATCAAGAACAAGATCTACATCTTGATTTTCATCAAATCCAAGTTCGGTAATTTGAGAAGCCGCGCTTAATAATCGACGAAGGGTTGCTTTTTTTTGAATAATTTCTGCATAGTGAATGGCATTTCCAGAAGTTGAAACCATATTAGAAAGCTCAACCAAGGCGGTTCGACCGCCTATTTGTTTTAAGGTTCCCATTTCTTCCAATCGATTTCCAAGGGTAAGCAAATCTATAGGTTCGTGACGTTCATAAAGATGAAGCATGGCTTCAAAAATCATTCGATGAATATCATGATAAAAATCTTCAAAGGCAATGCGATCAATAACACGAGTCATGATTTCTTTTTCAAGAAGTATGCTTCCAAGTAAACATTGTTCTGCTTCTAAATTGTGTGGAGGAATACGTTCAAGAGGCATAATGGGCTCATCTTAACCTGGGTTTAGCGTCTTGCAAAGAGGTGAGTATGGTATAATTTGTGCATCAAATGGGGATAGATTGATGGATTTTTTATATGTACACGCTTCGTACACGTTTTTCACATCCGAATTGGCTTTGGTTTCGCGCGTTAAGTGCTGTTATTGGATCGGTTATTGGGGTTGGTGTTTTTGGTCTTCCTTATGCCTTTGCAAAAAGCGGTTTTGTGCTTGGAACTATTGAGCTTGTAATTTTTGGTATTTTTTTGGTTGCCCTTCCACTAATGTTTTCAGAAGTCGTGATTCAGACACAAAAGAAACATCGATTAGCTGGATATGTTAGTGAATATATGGGAACGCATTGGGGACATGTTTCTATGCTTGCCCTTACTGCAAGTTCTTGGGGAGCAATGATTGCATATATTATTGTTGGAGGTCGTTTTTTATTTACTTTATTTCATCCATTTTTAGGTGGTGAAGAAATCTTTTATCAAATTGCCATGCCGGTTTTGGCGCTTTTGTTAACCTTACGCGGTATTTCTTTTCTTTCAAAAATAGAAGTCTACTTGGTTGGAGGATTGCTTTTTTTATTTCTTTTCTTAACTCTTAGTTCTTTACCGTATATTAAAATTTCCCATCTTGTTCAAATAGATACAGAACATTTTTTTGTACCATATGGGGTTATTCTTTTCGCATTTTCAGGACTCGGTATTATTCCAGAAATTAAAGCATTCCTTGGAGAAAAACAGAAACATCTTCTTTCGCACGCAATTCTAGTTGGCTACGGTCTTATTTTTTTGCTTTACTTTGCCTTTACTTTTGCTGTGGTTGGTTTAACGGGTCCACAAACTACCGAAATTGCTTTTGATGGGGTTATTCAAGTTCTTGGTCCATTTGTTGGAGTAATCGGATCTTTACTTGGAACCCTTACGATTTTATCGATTTTTTCACTTATGGCTATGCAGCTACAAGATAGTCTTTCTATTGATTATAAAGTTCCACGATCAATCGCTTGGCTTGGTAGTATTCTTATTCCTTTAGCTCTCTTTTTATTTGGGGTTCGAACTTTTATTGATCTGATTGGATTTGTTGGGTCGGTTTTTGGAGGTATTATTGCGATTTTAGTTATTCTTACTTATCAAAAAATGAGACACAGTGGAGTTTGTAGACGACATCATTGTTTAAATGTTCCTAAAATAATCACTATTATTATTGCCATTTTATTCCTTATTGGAATGTCTTTTGAAATTTATCAAGTTCTTTTATGACCATACGTCCTAAGCCCCTTATATTTTTTTGGTTCAGTGCGTTTGTGATAAGTATTTTTTTTGATTTTTTATTAATTTATACCTGGAAGCTATTTCTTTATAATCCTTTTTTTGAAATGCTTGCATTTTTACAAGTTCCATTTATTTATTTTTTCTTTGGTTGGTTATATTTTCGAAGTCATGATGATTTTCGGCTTTCACGACGTATTGAACACGCGAGCGCTTGGATTTTGCTTACCATTCTTGGACAATTTATTTTGTATCCTTATTTTTATAGCCGTCCATCTTTCGTTGTACTTTCTTCAGAGTCGCTTATCCTGCAAGGAATCAATTTTTTTGCCTTACTTTTTTCTGCCTATATTGCCTATAGACACCGGATATGGATTCAAACATCCTTAGCTGTGTCAGTGGTTAGTACCAATTTAAAAACGTCAAAACAAAAAAT
>PFWS01000052.1:0-4659 GCA_002791255.1 Candidatus Uhrbacteria bacterium CG_4_9_14_3_um_filter_36_7 | reverse complement strand
TTACCGACTCTTTATAAAAGTAGGCCTTGAGCATTTTGCATTAGGTTTACAACTACCAATTCTTGTAGCTTTACCGCTTTCGCGAGGACTTACATTAGCTCAGATTGGAACACTTGAAGCAATTCTTGCACTAGTGTTGTTTTGTTTTGAAGTACCCAGTGGTTATATAGCAGATAAGCTTGGACGAAAATATGCCATGGCAGCTAGTAGTATCGCTTTTGCTGCTAGTTATGGATTGTTTGCTATGGCACAGAACTTTTCTTCATTTATTACCCCATTTATATTTATGGGTATAGGGTTCGCTATGTTATCTGGTACAGATGAAGCATATCTTTTTGATTCGTTGAAAGATATAAACAAACAAAAGGAGTATAAACGTTGGTATGGGCGTCTAACTATTACAGATGAGATGGTTACAATTATTGGTCTTGGTGTTTCTACAGTAATTGCGTACTTTATATCCCCAGCAGCTGTATTTAGTTTTGCGGCTTTAGCAATGCTTCTCACTGCTATTTACACATTTATATTTATAAAAGAATCTAAATCTCATACAGATGAACCAAAAAGTACTATACAAGCATTTGAACAAAAACCTTTATCTATCTCAAAACGTGCAATAAGTTTTTTAAAAAAACACGCTGCGTTTATTATTGTGTTGCTAGCATTTGCATTACTTGATGAATCAGGTCGTCTTTTATGGCAACCGCGTATACTTGATCTTGGATTTACAATCTCGACACTCGGAATAGTCTATGCAGGACTCAAATTATTTTCGATTATTGGAGCATGGTTTTCTGGTAACCTAGATTGTAAAATAAGACGATTACATTTTTTTATTATTGGAATATTTACAGCGATTTCTTTTATACTTGTTGGATTTGGAAATGTTTATCTTGTAATTAGTGGATTAGCACTTTACTTTTTAATAGAGAATGTATTCCGTGTATTTCGTTCTGAATACCTTAACGAGCGGGTTGGGTCGAAATATCGTGCAACATTTATTTCTCTTAATAGTTTTAGTACTTCAACATTTGCTGCTTTATTTGTGATTGTATTAGGTGTTGTTGCTGATCAAAGGCTTGTGTATGGTTTTCTACTGCTAGCTGGAGTTAAGCTCATTGCCTCGTTTGTTTCATTAGCGCTTCCAAAAGAGAAGTAGAACAAGTACTTTTAATATATTTTCTGGTTGTTGCCTACACCTGTTTGAATCCTATGTGCTTCTAATACATTTTTTAAAAGCATTGCTACTGTCATTGGCCCAACACCACCAGGAACAGGTGTAAGAAACCTAGCAATTTGTTTTGCTGATTCTTGCTCAATATCTCCAACCACTTTATTTCCTACTCGTGTAGTTCCTACATCAATCACAATCGCTCCTTTTTTTATTATTTCACCCTTGATAAAATTTGGTTTTCCAATGGCACAAATAAGTACATCAGCGGTTTTGGTTTTTTCTGCTAGATTAACATTGTCCCATCGTATAACTTCCGTGTTCAATGAACGATTACGAAGTGTTTTAAGAAGGGGTTTAGCAAAAATATCACTTGATATAATTACAGCTTTTTTTCCGGAAAGATCATGTTTTGTCTCATCAATTAGTTTAATGATTCCAAGCACAACTGCTGGAACAAGACATGGTTTTCCTTCCTCGAGTAAAGTAAGATTTTTCGGATGGAATCCATCAACGTCTTTTTTGGGATCAATCGCTGTGATGACATTATCAGGATTTTGACCAGGAAGTGGGAGTTGAACCAAAATACCATGAATATCTGATCGATTATTTAATTTTGCAATCTTATTGATCAAAATTTCTTCAGGTGTTTTTTCTTCATAAATAATTTTTTCAAAATGAATTCCTGTTTGTTTACAAGCTTTTTCTTTTAGAGAAACATAAAGATGAGAAGCAGGATCATCTCCAACTAAAATAATGGCTAGACCAGGTTTTTGTTTTAGTCTTTGTATCTCTTGTTTGATTTCTTTTTGAATTATTTTGGCAAGAATGCGACCGTTGAGGATAGACATAGAAATAAAAAAGTTTGTAGTTTGGAGATCGTAGATTATTCACTAAAGACTCTTCGATCTTCGCTCTTCGATTCCCGAGCATAAAAAATATCATTTTTTTAACAAAAGAAAAAGGCCCGACTTGCAGCCTTTTCCTCTCTCGGCCTGTTGTCGAACCACACTATCTCCTTCGTTTTGTCTTCTTTTGTTCAAAGGGGATAACCGCACCACCTCCACAGGAAGTGATTCTGTCATCATTCAACCCTTGGCTCCTTGACGAATCTACTGGATTAAAATATACGATTTGACCGATTACATCTTTTTGTTGATTTTTTTTGGATACTTTCCTTAAGACCACAAGCAGGAATACTAAAAGACCAAAAAGAAAAAGACAAATGTAATCTGTCATTCTCTCTCCTCCTGATAAATAGGTAAATCAAGTAATGACTTTCAATAGCTCACTTGTTTTTTTGATTTTTGTCAAATTATTTTTATTGTTTGGAACATTTTTTATCATTTTTACGCATATTTGGTCACGATCGGACCATTTTTGCGTAAACTTTTTCAACCGCGTAATCCAAAATCTTTCCAGCAATATCAATGCCAGTAACTGTTTGAATTTCATGGAGTCCTGGGCAACTATTTACTTCAAGCACAAGAGGTCCGTTTTTTGAAAGAACTATGTCAACTCCAGCGATTTCAAGATTCATGGCTTGAGCCGCTCGAAGTGCCACAGATTTAATTTTATCAGTAAGGAGGAAAATAGATCCTGTGCCACCTGAACCAATATTAGCGCGCACATCATCTTGTTTTGCTTTTCTTTGCATAGCTGCCACTACTTGGTCTCCAATAATAAATACACGAATATCTTTTTCCTGGGCTTCTTGAATAAACTTTTGAATAATCACTGGATTTCCATCTCGTACGTGCAAATAGTCAAGAATAGGCTGAAGGGTTTTTAGATTCTCTACATAAAAGATTCCTTTTCCTTTTCCACCAATTGCAACCTTAAGGATCATAGGAAATCCTATCTTTTTAATAACTGTATCTATTTGGTCTGGCCAGCGAATAATCGCCCATGAAGGCATGGGTATTTTATATTTTGAAAGAATCAGGTGTTGTGCAAGTTTATTTCTTGAAAGGCTTACGGTTGGATAAGCATTAATAAGCAGATAGCCTTTTTCTTGTAAAAATTCAGTGGTTACACTATGAAGACTTGGTTCTTCATAAATAGCTGTTCGACAAATAATCACATCACAAGCTGGAAAGGGTTCTTTATTATAAAAGAGTTCAATTTCTTTTTTTGTGTGAATAACTGTAATAAGTGGTTCAAAAATCGGTATTACTTCGATGTCTTTACGTTTTTTAGCAGCAATAATAAAAGGTGTTTGCTCAGGATTTTCATAAGCAAGCCGTTTACGACTAAAATAAAAAATTCCAATCTTCATAGCAGATTATGCTATCAAATCGGTTTAAATAATCAAGCAAACGTTTTTCATGAATACATTTTTTTGATAAGCTAAAATAGATTTTAATTCTTTTTATATTATGAATAAATTAACACCTGTACATTACTTTATTTTCCTTGGTGTTTTGGTTTTTGGTGGACTTATTGGCCTAGCTGTTTATAAAAATTATATGCCATCCAAGCTTGATTCATTTGCAAGTTGTCTTTCGCAAAAAGAAGCAAAAATGTGGGGGACGTGGTGGTGTCCTAATTGCCAAGCGCAGAAAAAAGATTTTGGAACATCTTTTCGGTTTATTGAATCAATTGAATGTTCAAGTCCAGGACAAAAAAATTTACTGCCTGTTTGTCAAAATGCGCAGGTTTGGAAAGGAGAAAATCCTGCTTTTCCAACTTGGGAATTTGCTGATGGATCAACCCTCATTGGCCGACAGCCACTGTCTAATTTAGCAGAAAAAACAGGTTGTGTACTTCCTACTGAACTATAATTTATGAGACAAAAAATTATTTTTATTATTCTTTTTATCACAAGTGGTATTGGTATTTTACTTTCTGCTTATTCACTGGCTGCTCATTACGATCTTGCTTCAACGGATTTTTGTACATTTAGTGACACATTAAATTGTGATTTGGTAAACAAAAGTATTTATTCGGAAATCGTAGGAATTCCCATAGCTCTTTTGGGTGTTATAGGCTATAGTTTTCTTTTTATCGGATCTTTAATGAAATGGAAAAATCCACATGATCATCTTTTATCGCGCTTGCTTATTTTTCTTTCACTTATCGCTTTGTTATTTAGTTTATACTTAACTAGTATTGAAGCCTTTATTTTGCAAACTTGGTGTCTGGTGTGTGTGGCATCACAACTAACTATTTTTATTTTTTTTATTACTTCTCTTATAGAGTATCAAAAAAATCGTCGAAATATATGAAAATTTCTTTTCATGGAGCCGCGCGAGAAGTTACTGGTTCCTGTCATCTTTTAACACTTGAAGATAAAAATGGAGTCGAGCGTCGTATTCTTATTGATTGTGGAATGTTTCAAGGAGAATCTTATGCGGATGAACGCAATCGTCAACCATTTGGATTTGATCCAGCCTCACTTGACGCAGTTTGTATAACTCATGCACATGCGGATCATACCGGTCGTTTACCAAAACTTATTAAGGAAGGTTATACAAAATCAATTTTTA
>PFWS01000011.1:7112-8287 GCA_002791255.1 Candidatus Uhrbacteria bacterium CG_4_9_14_3_um_filter_36_7 | reverse complement strand
AGACATCGTGTTCCCACGGTGTTTTTTGTTATTGTATCAATTTTTTAATATTTAGGCTTTATGAGGACTTTCGTAATTCAAAGCACAGGAGAGAGGTGGAACATGTCCGAAGAAGAAATTTTTTGGTATCGCAGATTCAATGTACCGCCTTCTACTTGGGCTCCTATTACTCGTTTAAAATATTTATTTGGCTTTACTACTGGTGTTTCAATTTGGTGGAAAAAACATGCAATATCCGAGCAATCAATTCTTTCTTTTATTCATCCAGATCATTCTATTCCTGTGATAAAAGATGATGAATGGATAAAAGAAGAATTTTTACAAGGAAAATCTATAGACCCAAATAGGCCATTTTTTCCCCAAATAGAAAAATTGATTTATCAAATACCCTATGGAGCCATGCGTGATAATGGAAGTAATATTCAATCAATAGCGGTAGATATGATCAATTCACAAAATTGTTACATGACCTTTGGAGGGGCACACTGTAAGGATGTGTGGTATATCTCTATCTGTCATGATTGCGAACGTTCTTTAGATACCACTAACGGTACTTATTCAAGTGATGCTTTTTTTTCTAACCATTTAGCAAATAGTCATAATATAGTCGCAGGATTTCAATCTATTGAATGTTTATCAAGTGCTTTTATTTTTGATTGTCGTAACTGTGAGTATTGTTTTGGGGCGACCAATAAACGAAATCGAAAATATTTGTGGTGGAACGAGCAACTTTCAAAAGAAGAATGGGAAAAGCGACGACAAGAAATAAATCTTTCTTGTTTTAGTGTTTTTTCAAAATGCTGGCAGATATTTTTTAAACTCATAGAAGAGGAAGCGAAATGGCCAAAGTGTTTTTCTACGGCTTCAGAAACAAGCACTGGTGAATATCTTTATAAATGTACTCGTTGCTTCAACGGATATTGGCTTAAACAAAGCACTGATGTATTTAGTTGTTGGTTTTGTGATGATTTTCGAGATTCTGCTTTTTGTACTTGGACGGGGTGGGGAGGTGGAAGTTATTTTTCTAATAACTGTATTAACATGGATCAAATTCGATTCTGTGATGTTGTTTGGTATTCATCAAACATGGAGTATTGTTTTAATTGTCATGATTGTGAATATTGTTTCGGCTGTGTTGGTCTTAAGAAGAAACGTTTTTGTATTTTAAATAAGCA
>PFWS01000011.1:0-7011 GCA_002791255.1 Candidatus Uhrbacteria bacterium CG_4_9_14_3_um_filter_36_7 | reverse complement strand
TCCTCAGCAAATGGATACATCTCAAGTGATTAATATAGAGACATTACCTGATGCTTTGGAAGAAATTAATTCAGATCATTTTGTGAATAAACCCCTTCTTGATAAAAAAATAGAACGTTTATTTAGTGTTACTGAGAGTGAATTTGGATTTTATCAAACACACAAACTTCCATTTCCACGAGAACATTTTCTTTCTCGTATACAATTCTTACTGCGTACTTCCAATATTCCAATTAGTAAACAGACAATTTGTTCTTATTGTAAGAAATCGATCACATACTACGAAAATCAAATTTTTCAGAAACATGATATTTTGTGTCGATCGTGTTATTTAAAGTATTTAGAAGAGAATGGTTGAAAATTTGATATGTCAAAAACTCCTAATTACGATGCGAAAGTGAAAGCTATTCTTGATGCAACCATACCTGGGGAGCGGGTTTGTGAACTCACAGGAGAGAGGTGGAACATGACCAAAGAGGAGATTGGCTGGTATCGTAAATTTAATGTACCACCATCAAAGCGAAGTCCATTTACAAGACTTGCTATACTTTTAGGATTTAATAGTGGCTTGGCTTTTTCTTGGAATAAAGATTACCGAAATGGAAAGTTGCTTATGTCTTTATTTCATCCTGATCTTCCTTTTAAAATTATTGAAGATCAAGATTGGGGTAAAGAAGATTATTCGATTTACGGAAAACAAATTGATCTATTGCGTTCATTTTTTGATCAGATTTGGGAATTAGAAACTACTGTTCCATTTCGAGCTTCACTATCAAGAAACAGCGATCAAGCCTCAATAGCTATTGGTGTAATTGAAGGAACAAGAAATTATCTTGTTGCTGGTTCTTTAGCAATTTCAGACTGTTTTTATAATTATGGAGTAATTAACGGGAAAGAAAATATAGATGCAGTTAATGGAGAGCAAATTGAACGTTGTTTTTCTGTTTCTGCAAGAAATCGATTAGCAGATTGCCAGTATGTTTTTGAATCATCATCTTGTTTTCAAAGTTGTTTTTTATTTGATTGCCAGGAGTGTGAATCTTGTTTTGGAGCAGTAAATAAACGACATAAAAAATATCTCTGGTTTAATGAACAGTTAAATGAACAAGCTTGGAAGAAGCGTCGGGCGGAAATTGATTTATCTGATTATTCGGTTGCTCAAACATATAAAGAAAAATTTTATACTCTTTGGGAGCAAGAAGCTGTTTGGCCACAAGCTTTTTGGAAAAATGTTCAGGAAAGTTCTGGAGAAGCATTATTTAATTGTTTAAAGTGCTTGCACTGTTTTTGGCAGTTTGGGTCCAATAATTTATTTTTCTGTTGGGCTGGTGTTTCAAGCTCTTGGAATGCTTTTTGTACTGCTAGTGGTTGGGAGACAGATGCTTACTCTTGTTCTGGTGGTATTCGTACCCAAGGAACAAAATACTGTTTAGCTTGCACCAATACTTCTCAAAGTGAATACTGTATTCATTGTGAAGATTGTGAATGCTGTTTTGGATGTGTTGGTCTTTCTCGGAAGAAATTTCATATTTTTAATCGACCATATGAAGAGGAAGAATATTGGAAACAAGTTGATGAACTTAAATGTGCAATGCTTGATCGGGGTGAATATGGAGAATTTTTTCCTGCCCGATTTTCTTTACCAGGTTTTTCTTTTTCTGCTGGCCAAATTTATTTAAATTATACTCAGCAACAATTAGATCAGTTTGGTACTATTCAATTAGATCCACGTCGATCTTTGATACTTGCATGTGAACCTAAAAATAAAGAACCTATTATTGTCGAAGATTTACCTGACCGACTTAATGATATTAATACAAATTTTTGTCATTGTCCTATTTACGATAAAAAAACAGATCGATATTTTAGTATTTTGCCAAATGAGTTAGAGTTGCGTAAACGGCATGGCTGGGCTATTAGTAAGGAACATTTTGTTAGTCGTTTGACGAATCTTGTACGTCATTCCAATTCACCAATTGAAATGGAGGCTCATTGTAGTCACTGTCAAAAATCAATCATCACCTATAAAAATTTTATTTTTCCAAAAAGGACGATTTACTGTCATGAGTGTTATTTAAAATATTTAGAAGAAAATGGATAATGATTTTATGAAAAAAAATTGGCATATTGCCAAAAAAGCTCCGGATGATTTTTTTACAATGTTTGCAGATGAGCATCCAGTCCTTTTGCAATTATTATGGAATCGAGGATTACAGACAAAAGAAGAAATTCAAGCTTTTTTAGATCCAGATTGGAATCGTGATATTTATGACCCATTTTTATTTAGTAATATTTCAAAAGGTGTTAAGCGTGTTTTTGAAGCACTTGAAAATGGAGAAATGATTACTATTCATGGAGATTATGATGCAGATGGAGTTACTGGAGCTGCTTTATTATTTACTACTCTTCGGGATATTTGTCGTTCATTTCAATCAAACAAAACCAAAGCGGTATTTGATGAAACATGCCTTTCTGTTTTTATTCCTGATAGAGAAAAAGAAGGCTATGGATTTTCACCAACCACTGTAGATCATTTAATAAATCATGAAAAAACAAAGCTTATTATAACTGTCGATTGCGGTATTAGTAGTAAAAAAGCGATTAAAAAAGCAAAGAGTCATGTAATAGATACTATTGTTTGTGATCATCACACTATACCAAGCGAACTTCCTTTGGAGGCCATTCTTATTCATCCGCTTCTTCCTGGAGAAAATTATCCAAATAAATTTTTATGTGGATGTGGAGTTGCTTTTAAATTTGCTTGTGCTCTTTTACAAGAAGCTAGAGAACGTGGAGGGGACATTAAAGAAGGACATGAAAAATGGTTACTTGATTTTGTAGCAATTGCAACAGTTACTGATGTTATGCCTCTGTTGGGTGAAAATCGAGTTCTTGAAAAATATGGACTTTTCGTTCTTCAAAAAACGCGTCGTATTGGACTCCAAAAACTTTTAGAAATGGCTGGGCAAAAAGGTAAAATTGATACAAGAACTATTGGATTTCAAATTGGGCCAAGGCTCAATGCTCCTGGCCGGATCAATCATGCAAATCTTGCCTTTGGATTACTTATTGAAGAAGATCCTTATCAAGCAGAGATTTTAGCAAAACGTCTAGATGATTTAAATAAAGAGCGACAAGATACAAGTGATTGCATGTATGAAGAGGCAAAATCACAAATAGGTAAAATAGGGGATAGAAAATTATTACTTGCAGTCAAAGAGGGGTGGAAACAAGGACTGGTCGGGCTTGTGGCTGGTAAACTTACAAATGAATATGGTTTACCGACAATTGTTGCTACCAAGCATGATGATCATTTTTCAGGATCTGGTCGAAGTATTGAGGGGTTCCATATCACCGAAGCTTTGTGTAAAGCATCTGAGTATATAGATAAATTTGGTGGACATCCACAAGCGTGTGGATTTTCAACCACAGGAATCGATCGTTTTACAAAAGCAATGGAGATTATATCTATTCATGCACAAGAAGTATTAAAAAATCGTGAAGTCGGATCAATAATCTTTTTAGAAAGTGAATTAGATTTTACCAGCATTAATTGGGATTTTTATGAAAAACTTGAACGCTTCGAACCATTTGGAACCGCAAATGTGAAGCCTGTTTTTTTTACTAGCAATGTTAAGATTATCCAAGTAGATCCAGTTGGTCGTTCAAATGCACATGTTCGTTTACTCGTTTCTCAAAATAATAGTCTGCCTTGGAAGATGATTGGTTTTCGTTTCGGTGATCATATTTCTTCTCTTATACCTGGGTGTATAATAGATGTTGCTTATGAAGTCGGGATAAACGAATGGAATGGAAGAAAGGAATTGCAATTAAGACTTGTTGATTGGGTTTCTCATTTATAATTTTTTTATTTATGATGTATTTGTCTATTTATACAGATGGTGGTGCAAGAGGAAATCCTGGACCTTCTGGTGCAGGAGCTATTTTAAAAAAACAATATCCAGATGGAAGTGAGGGAGAAATTTTTGAATCTTTGAGTGTTTATCTTGGAGAAGGAACAAATAATCAGGCTGAATATCAAGCCTTAATTCTTGCTCTTAAAAAAGCCAAAGATCTTGAAGCAACTCATTTAAATATTTATATGGATTCTGAGCTTATCGTAAAACAACTTCGTAATGAGTATAAAGTTAAACATCCAGAACTAGCCAAACGGTTTCTTGAAGTACATACATTATTAACCTATTTTACATCTGTTCACTTTACTCATATTCCTCGAGAACAAAATAAGGAAGCGGATAAATTAGTTAATGAAGCGATTGATCAGGGGATTGGGAAGAGATAAACATTGTATGTTATACTAATTTTCTATGTCACTTTTTGGAGGTTCAAAAAAACAAAGCATGCTTGGAGTTGATATTGGTATTGGAGGTATTAAGCTTGTTGAGCTTACAAAGGAAAAGGGGCATCTGCGTTTACTAACTTATGGATATTCACAGGGGTTTAATCAAACTTCTTTTTCTCCTTTTGATGAACCAAAACAAACCGCTGAATTACTTCAAACGGTTGTAAAAAAAGCACAAGTAAGTTCTCGTACAGCTATTGCAGCTTTGCCACTTTCAAGTATTTTTTCAACAATTGTTTCTGTTCCTTATCAAAAAAATCAAGCTGCCATAAAAGAGTCAGTTCAATCGCAAGTAAGAAAATTGACTCCTTTACCACTCGAAGAAATGATTACTTATTCTACTTTTATTGATCCAATAGAAAAAAAAGATCAAAAAACATTGATAAAGCAGACAGATGAGATAGAGAAAAAAAATATTCGTGTTCTTGTAACTGGATCTGCTAAAACACTGGTTCAAAAATACATCGATATTTTTAAACAAGCTAAATTACAACTAAAAGCACTTGATACTGAATCATTTGCACTAATTCGATCGTTAATTGGGAAAGATAAGAGTTCAATGATGCTTGTGGATATGGGTTCTTCAAGATCAAATATGACTGTTGTAGAAAAAGGAATTCCTTTTTATACACGAAGTGTTGATATGGGAGGGAAAAAAATAACAGAAAAATTTATGACTCAAATGGGATTATCTGAAATTGAGGCTGAACAAATGAAGCGAGATTTGGTACAAACAAATCATGAAATTGAATCAGGTAAAACACCCCTTCCAAAATTATTTGAAGAATTTTTAGAGCCACTTTTAAATGAAATGCGTTATTCACTCAAGCAGTATGAGAGTATGGAAGTTCGAGAAAATCATGGAGTGGAGAAAATTATCCTGACTGGTGGTTCAGCTCATTTACCTGGTATTCGTCATTATTTTGCAAATGCGCTTAATATGAATGTTTATGTAGGTGATCCATGGGCTCGTATTTTATACCCAGAAGATTTGCGTCCAGTTCTTGAAGAAATTGGTCCAAGCTTATCTGTGGCTATTGGTCTTGCAATGAGAGAGTCTGATTTATGAAAAATAAACCAAAAATTCTTCTATTAGAATCGGATAAGGTTTATGCAGATATTCTTCGAAAGAGGATGATAGAAAAAAAATATCAAGTAAAAATAATCTCATCGATTGAAGAAGCACGTAAAACACTTGAGCACACATCTTACCATTTATTTTTATTTGATATTGCTGTAAATCAAGATAGTGGACGTGCTTTTTTTGAAGATATAGAAAAAGAAAAAACTTTAATTTTGCCACCGATCATTATTTTAACAGATCATGCAGATCGAGAGACAATTCAAAAAATGATGGCATATGGGGTAAAGGCTTATTTTTTAAAAAAACAAACTCATATTTCCTCAATTCTTAAAAAAATAATTGAAGTATTAGAAAATTAAACCTTATGAATCAACATTTTTCTTCTCAAAGAGGGTTTCATATTTTAGAATTTCTTATTTTACTTGGAATTATTGGGCTTGTTGGTGTGTTCGCAGCCATTGCTGTAAGAGCTGCTCGATCAGAGCAACGAGATACAGTACGTCTTGCCCAAGTTCGACAAATTCAATTATCTTTGGAAGATTTTTTTATTGTGCGTAATACCTATCCAAATGGAGAAAGACTTGCGCTTGGTGTGGATCAAGCCCGTTGTTTATCGGAAAATGGATTTGTCCCTAGTTGTTCTAGTGAGTCAAATGTACTTGCTTCAAGTATTCAACCGCTTCCTCAATCTAAATCAACAGGAAATCTTATTTGTGGTAATCAAAAGAATGTGGCCTGTTATTCTATTTTTCAAGATGGTACAAATTATGGGATTGAATTTGAACTTGAAAATGATTGGAAATTAATTGGTCTTAAAAAAGGAATAAATTGTGCATATCCAGAAGGAATGAAATCAGGTTCATGTGACTAATTTAATAGAAATATTTATTTTTATTTTTGGAGCATCTGTTGGTAGCTTTATTTATACAAGCGTTTTACGAACTAAAGCAGGTGTCTCTTTATGGAACCGTTCCAAATGTAGACACTGTCAAAAATCTATTTATTTTTACGATCTGATTCCCTTGATAAGTTTTTTTGTTTTAAAAAGAAAATGTCGATTTTGTAAAAAGAGAATCTCGTTTGTCTATCCAATCATTGAGTTTATTAGCGGTCTATTATTCTTATTTATTTTTTTGCATCACGGATTTAGTATTTTACTTATTCGTGATCTTTTTTTTCTAAGCATTTTATTTTTTATTTTTTTATTTGATCTTTATTTTTATGAAATTCCTGACCGTTTTATTTTTCCAGCTATAATCATTAGTTTTTTATTGAATAATTTCTTTTTTGGATATTCTTTTGAAGATTTATTAGTTGCAAGTATTTCTGTTAGTAGTTTTTTTGCCTTTTTATTTTTTATTTCTCAAGGTAAATGGATAGGTGGTGGGGATATTCGTATGGGTGTGCTTATGGGTGTTATGTTAGGTTTTTATCATAGTCTTTTTGCTCTTAGCTTTGCTTATATTCTTGGAATGATTGTAGCAATTACACTTATTTTATTACGCAAAAAGACATGGAAATCTGAGCTTCCATTTGGATCTTTTTTATCAATAAGTATCTTTAT
>PFWS01000058.1 GCA_002791255.1 Candidatus Uhrbacteria bacterium CG_4_9_14_3_um_filter_36_7 | reverse complement strand
GACATCGTGTTCCCACGGTGTTTTTTGTTATTGTATCAATTTTTTAATATTTAGGCTTTATGAGGACTTTCGTAATTCAAAGCTCCATGGGGGCGTAACTATATTGAAAATATTTTTATTAGAGGAAAGCCAGTCAAAATAGAATAATTTTTTATTAGATCGAAAAACCAGCCTCATTTGTTTGGCTGGTTTTTTTAAGACGAATGGCTCGATTTTTTCGGCGTTTGGCTTCATCGATTTTGCGTTGTGCCTTCCATTTCGTGCGGACTTTTTTTCGTATACCCATAAAATATTTGATTCAAAATTTATGTGAATTCTAAACAAGATTTAAACAAATGTCAAAAATAAATCTTGGCATAAATTCTTTTTTTTGATACGTTAACTTATTATTCTCTTTTAATTTTTTATTTTTATCTGTATGAAATTCTCCGTACGTAAAGGGGATCTTTCAAAAGAACCTTGTGATTTGCTTGTTTTAAATGCATTTGAGGGATTTAAAACGTTTGGTGGAGCCACAGCCTCGGTTGATAAAGCCATGGGTGGTCTTTTATTAACCCTCGCTCAAGAAGAATCATTCCGCGCAAAAGCAGAAACTAGTTTTATGCTCTATACACACGGTATGATTCCTGCTAAGCGCATTTTATTGGTCGGACTTGGAAAAGAAAAAGATTTTTCTGAAGAATCTGTTCGATCAGCTGCGGCTCTTTCTTTACAAAAAGCACGATCTATTGGAGCAAAAAAGGTTGTAAGTGTGGTTCATGGTGCTGGCCATGGAGGTCTTCATCCAAAGCAAACTGCAAAAGCAATTATTGAAGGAATGATGCTTGGTGTTTATGAATTTTTGCGTCATAAATCTTCTAAGATTTCGAAAAAAAATCCAGATGAAATTATTCTTCTTACACATAATGGACAAATTACCACTCAAGTTTTAAATGGAATAAAGTTAGGAGAAATTTTTGCCAATGCAACTATTATTGCTCGAGATTTAGTCAACGAACCAGCTCAAACATTACGACCAATTGATCTTGTTAATCGCACTAAAGCAATGGTAAAAGCAACAGAAGGAAAAATACAGATGCGTATATATAATAAAACACAGCTTGAAAAAATGGGCGCAGGTGGTTTGCTTGGAATTGCTCAAGGAAGTGATCATGAACCATTTTTAGTCCACATGATTTATAAACCAAGTAAGGCCAAGAAAAAATATGCCTTTGTTGGAAAGGCTATTACGTTTGATTCAGGTGGACTTTCGCTTAAGCCAGCAGAATTTATGGAAAATATGAAAGAAGATATGGCTGGAGCTGCTTCTGTTATAGGAGCTATGTCTGCTTTGCCTCTACTTGCTCCATCTATAGAAGTGCATGGAATTTATGGAGTCTGCGAAAACATGGTTTCTGGTCGATCAATTCGTCCAGGTGATGTGGTTGTAGCTATGAATAAAAAAACAATAGAAGTTACTAATACCGATGCTGAGGGTCGCGTAACACTTGCAGATACACTTAGTTACGCAGTCAAACAAAAACCAGATATGATTATTGATCTAGCAACTTTAACCGGAGCTTGTATGGTTGCCTTAGGAGATGAAATAATAGGCATGTTTTCAAATGATGATAAAGTCGCCCAAAATATCTTAGAAGCAGCTAAACTTGCTGGAGAATCGTGTTGGCGTTTACCACTTGTTCCTCAATATCGTAAAACACTTGAATCAAAGATCGCTGATTTAAATAATGTATCTGGATTAAAACGTAAAGGTGGAGCAATTACAGCAGCTCTGTTTTTAGAAGAATTTGTTGCTCAAACCCCTTGGGCTCATCTTGATATTGCTGGTCCTGCTTTTGCTGAACGCCCTCTTAATACTTACACGCCTTATGGAGCGTCTGGATTTGGTGTGCGTACATTACTTGAACTTGTTCGAAATGCTTCATAAATTTAATGAAATTATGAAAATCACGATCTATACCACTGCTTATTGTCCGTTTTGTAAAAAAGCAAAAACCTTTCTTGAAAAACAAGCTTTTGACTATCAAGAAAAAGATGTAGAAATAGATCACCAAGCCGCACAAGAAATGATGGAAAAATCACAACAAACTGGTGTTCCGGTTTTAGATATTGCAGGTAAAATAGTGGTTGGATTTAATCCAAAAAAAATAGAAGAACTTCTTAAAGAAGTTTAAAAAAATAAAAAAACAGAGTCTTTTTAAAAGACTCTGTTTTTGTATTATTTATCCAGTGGCTCCAAGAGTTTTTTGACCAGGTCGCCAAGAAGCTGGACAAAGTTCTCCTGTTTGAAGAGCATGCAGTACACGCACCACTTCATCAACCGAACGACCAACACTTAAATCATGATAAAGTGCATAACGTAAAATTCCATCTGGATCAATCACGAATGTTCCACGAAGAGCAATACCACGTTCTGGAATAAGCACTCCAAAATCACGAGAAATATCATGACTCATATCAGCCAAAAGGGGATATTTAAGTTCTCCTAAATCTTTAAGCCAAGCTTTGTGCGAATGAACGGAATCTGTAGACATTCCCAAAATAACCGCATCAAGCTGTTTAAATTCATCTATTCTATCAGAAAATTCTGTAATTTCTGTTGGGCAAACAAATGTAAAATCAAGCGGATAGAAAAAAAGAACCACCCATTTATTTTTAAAATCACGTAAAGAATAGGTATGAAATTCTCCTTTTCCATCAACACCTTCTGCAGTGAAATCAGGAGCCGCACGTCCAACATAGGCAAGCTGTGGGGCTCGTTCTTCTTCTTGTGTAAATGCCATAAAAAAATATGAATAGTTAATTATGTATCATATTTTAGAAAATCCTTTCCTCTTGGTCAAACCAAAAATGTTTGTTAGGCTAAAGAAAATATGAAATGGATTTTTCGTTTTATTTTAGGCACGATCATTTTTGCAACAATTGGATACACCTATTGGTTATTTTGTATTCCTCTTTTGCAAACACCACTTGCTTCTCAGGATCAACTATTAGAACGTAAAAATATTCAAGATCAGAGATTTGTTTCTCTTGATCAACCTATATTTGATTCTGTTTTTGAAGCAGATGCTTTTTTTGATAATGATGAGCCTGGTATTATTATTTCTTCTTCAAATATTTCTCGTTTTTATCCTTTAATGATTCTGCGCGTTCATAAAATCATTAATGATGATTTTATGAACGAACCACTTGCAATTACTTATAATCCACTTTCTCACACAACCCTTGTTTTTAAGCGTCCTTTAAGTCAATCATCAGATCCATTTCTATTTCACCCTTATTCGATCAGTAACCATAATCAATTGTATTTTTATGATCAGCAAACCCAATCTGTGTGGTCTCAAATAGAAGCCAGGGTAATTCAAGGTATATTATCCAGTCAAACACTCGAACTTTATCCATCTGAGTTAATGACTTGGAAACAATTTAAAGCTCATCATCCAAATGGCCAAGTACTTTCCTATCATACTGGATTTGAATACGATTATACTCAAAATCCTTATCGAGAATATATAAGCAATAATGATATTTATTTTCCTTTAACAAATTTTGATAATCGTCTTTTTCCTAAAGCGCTTATTTATGGAGTAAACATTAATGGAAAAACAAAAGCCTATACACTTGAAATCATTCAAAAACAAAAAACCATTGAAGAAACATTTGAAAATGAACAGATACTAATTTCATTTGATGAAGAAAAACAAACAGTTACCTCAAACCAAGTACTTATTCCAAGTTTTTGGTTTGTTTGGGTAGATGTCTATCCACAAACACTAGTCTATGATTGAAGATATAAATCAAGCGAGTCATTGTATTATTCACTATGGAGAAATTGCTTTAAAAGGTAAAAATCGATCTGATTTTGAGTATAAACTTATTCAAATGATTAAAGAAAAAACAGCTTTACCTGTCAGACGTATTTCTGGACGGCTTTTGCTTTCATTAACATCTATTGAACCCAAATCATCTGTTATTAAGATACTTAAAAAACTTACCACTATTTTTGGAATTACTTCTATTTTGCCGGTTATTCAAACACAGATAAATAACGAAGAAATTGGAAAGGTAGTAATTAAAATTCTAAGATCACAACAAACTGCCTGGCATTCATTTAGGATAAAAGTCAAACGATCAAATAAATCACTTCCTTTTTATTCAATTGATCTTGAACGATCAATAGGATCTGTTTGCCTTGATTATTTTAAAGATGTCCAAGTCGATTTAGATAATCCAGATGTAACGGTTTTTATTGAACTCGTTGAAGAGTGGGCTTTTATTGGGACTGAAAAAAAATCTGGGCCAGGTGGACTACCTGTGGGAACGGCTGGCAAAGTGCTTTGTTTGCTTTCTGGTGGAATTGATTCACCTGTAGCTGCTTACCAAATGATGCGGCGTGGATGTGAAGTTGTATTCATTCATTTTCATAGCTATCCTTATACAGACGAAGCTTCGATCACAAAAGTAAGAGATGTAGCAAAAATTTTATCACAACGGCAAATTAAAACAGATTTATTTCTAGTTCCGTTTATTGAAACACAAAAAAAAATCATGATTGAAACCCGAGCTGATTATCGGGTGATTCTTTATCGTCGTTTTATGGTTCGTTTAGCACAGCGCCTTGCACGAAAAATAAAAGCTCAAGCACTTGTAACTGGTGAATGTCTTGGACAAGTTGCTTCTCAAACTATTGAAAATATAAGTAACATTCAAGAAGCTGTATACTTGCCAATTTTTCGTCCGTTAATTGGTTTTGATAAAAATCAAATTATTGATGAAGCAAAACAGATTGGGACATATACAATTTCGATTTTACCTCATGACGATTGTTGTACTTTATTTACTCCTCGACATCCTGTTACTCGTTCCTCTAAACTTATTTTAGAAGCAGAAGAAAAAAAATTGTCTGTTGACGATTTGCTTTCTCAAATGGAAAAAAAAATTGAATATGTCTCAATTATCTAAATTATTCATTGTTGCCACTCCGATTGGAAATCTTAAAGATATATCTGCTCGAGCTCTTACTACTTTACAAGAAGTAGATTTGATTTTATGTGAAGATACTCGTGTTACGAAAAAATTATTAGATCATTATCAGATTAAAAAACCAAGTTTAAGCTTTCATGAACATTCAGATGAGAAACGCGTTAGAGAAATTTTTAATTTTTTTAAAGAAGGTAAAAATCTAGCGCTTGTTACTGACGCTGGAACCCCTGGAATAAGTGATCCTGGTGGAAAACTAATTGAGCAAATAGTGCAAGCAGATATTCCTGTAATTATTTATCCGATTCCAGGCTCTTGTGCGGCTATAGCTGCTTTGTCTATTTGTGGATTTCCTACAGATGAATTTATTTTTCTTGGTTTTCCACCTAATAAAAAAGGACGTAAAACATTTTTTGAACGCCTTGCCATCATGCAGTCAACAATAGTTTTTTATGAATCTCCGTATCGGATTTTAAAGACAATGCAGTCACTTGAAGAAATTATCCCGAGTCGACCACTGGTGGTCTGTAAAGAACTGACAAAATTACATGAAACTATTTATCGAGGCTGTGCAAAACAAGTGACAACAAAGATAAAAATTGGTAGTATTCGTGGCGAATGGGTAGTGGTTGTAGGGAAAAAGAACTTAAAGAACTAAATGAACTTGAAGAACTTTTTTGAATAAAAATTCTTAACCATATGTCTAATATCCAATCCCCAATGTCAAACCGTAATTTCTACATAACCACTCCAATCTACTATATCAATGCCAAACCTCATGTTGGTAGTGCCTACACAACTATAGCTGCCGATGTGCTTGCGCGTTATCATCGACTTTTAGGTGATGAAGTTTTTTTTCTTACTGGAACAGATGAAAATAGTCAAAAAAATATTGAAGCAGCTCAAAAAGCTGGCAAAGGAGATTGTATTCAAACCTATTTAGATGAAATGGCTGATATTTGGCAAAACACATTTAAACAATTAGATATCACGTATACAAGGTTTATCAGAACCACAGAAGCAGATCATCATAAAGCTGTGGAAATATTTTGGAAAAGAGTTCAAGAAAAAGGTGATATTTATCTTGCTGACTATGAAGGGTTATACTGTCCATCTTGCGAGGCATTTTTAACGCCGTCTGACCTTGAAAATGGGCTTTGTCCATATCACAAAAAAGAACCACAAAAACTTATTGAAAAAAATTATTTTTTCCGTGCTACTAAATATAGAGATGAACTTCTTGAGTATATCGAACAGCACCCAGATTTTATTCAGCCTATAAGTCGCAAAAATGAAGTTATAAACTATATAAAAGATTTCATGGTCGATATTTCCATTTCAAGATCAACCCTTGAGTGGGGTATTCCTGTACCAGGTGATTCTACACAGCGTATCTATGTCTGGTTCGATGCTTTAATTAATTATCTTTCTGGTATTGGATTTGGAAAAGATGATGCAAATTTTGAAAAGTGGTGGGGAAGTGTTCAACATCTAGTTGGAAAAGACATAATTAAATTTCATTGTGCTCTTTGGCCAGCCATGCTTTTATCCGCTGGGCTTCCTCTGCCACAACAAGTATTTGCTCATGGATTTTTTACGGTTAACGGAGAGAAAATGAGTAAATCACTTGATAATGTGATTGATCCTATTTCAATCGTAGAGATGTATAATAATG
>PFWS01000057.1 GCA_002791255.1 Candidatus Uhrbacteria bacterium CG_4_9_14_3_um_filter_36_7 | reverse complement strand
TTCTTTTAGTAGCAGCTATGAACCCATGTCCGTGTGGATATGCTACTGATCCAACTCATCACTGTACCTGTTCTCGTCATGCGATTCTTAAATATTTACGCAAAATTTCAGGACCACTTCTTGATCGAATAGATTTATGTATTCCTGTTCCAAAAGTAGAAACAGAAAAACTCTTAAAAAAAACACTAGAAGTAGCTTCTTCTCAGTTTTTAAAAAGCGTTTATGGTGCTCGACGTATTCAATATAAACGTTTTCGTGCAAGTGGACATTTTACCAATGCAGAAATGTCTCCAAAAGAACTTGAAATGTTTTGTCTTATTGATGATGAAAGTCAAAAACTAATGAAAATAGCCACTGAAAAACTTTCGCTCTCGGCTAGGGGCTATACACGAGTTCTTAAAATTGCCCGTACTATTGCTGATCTTGCTCAAAGCCAATCTATTCTTGCACATCATTTATCAGAAGCTCTTACCTACCGGCCTGGAATAGAAATTTTTACTAAATAAATATATATAAAATATCTATTAACTAAATCTTGTCCAAAAATAAATTCCAACAAGCAGTAAAATCCAACCAATAGCTATTTTATCCATAAGAGCCATACGCTGTTCAAAATCTTGCCAACTAGCCCAACTTCCTGATTTCCATGATAGACGACGACCAAAAAAGAAAAGCACAAAAAGCACAACAAATCCAAAAAATGGAATAAGCGATAAAATAAACCAAAGGTATAACCTTGCTCCAAAAGCCCATCCTTGGGTGAAAAAAAGAGCACCGAGTGATGGCCCTCGTAAATATTTGGCTTGTTTTTCTTGATTTGGTTCAAAAACTAAATGATATCCACAAGCTGTACAAACCTTATTTGCCTCTTCAACTATTTTTTGACATTGAATACACGCCTTTTTTGACATAAAATTTAACGAATATAATCAAGTGGATTTTTAAATTTTCCATTGATAATAATCTCAAAATGAAGGTGGGTTCCGGTTGATCGTCCGGTTGTTCCTGTTTTTCCTAAAATATCTCCGGCTGAAAGAACATCACCAATATTAACTGAGATTTTCGAAAAATGCGCGTAGCGTGTTTTAACCCCATTTCCATGATCCATTTCAACTGTAAGACCATACCCGTTACGCCAACCTGTATATGTTACAATTCCATCTGCGGCTGCATAATTATTAGTTCGTAAGTCTCCATCAACATCAAGTCCAGTATGTTTCCATCCATAATACTGAGTAATAACCCGCCAATCAGTTGGCCAAACCCATTTTGAACTGCTTGATGAAGAAATCTGCGAGCTTGATCGACTAGGTGGGGTTTGGAGAGCTTTTGCAAAAGAAGTTGGTCGCTGAATCACTGGAGCTGGCATTTCTCCACCTGGAACCAATAATTCTTGATTAATTTTTAATGCATTTGCGTCTTTTAAAGAATTGTAAGCAATAATTTTCTCCCCTTCCGCCTGAAAGTTTTTCGCAATTTCACTAATTGTGTCGCCTTTTTTAACCACATAAAGAATCCCGTCTGTTGGAAGAATTTTAATTGATTGTCCAGGGCGAATCGTACTTTTTACAGTTAAATTGTTTGCCCATAAAACCGTGCTTAAATTAAGCCCGTATTCTTTGGCAATACCAATAAGGGTATCTCCTTCTAAAACCTCATGAATAATGACCTGGGTGCGTGATGAGGAATTATCTATTTGAGCAATATCTGTACTTCTAACAAGCTCTGACAACTTTTGAAGATTTTGACGTTCTATTTGTTCATTAAGAAATACGGTGTACGAATTATTGTAACGAAGAGGGGAAACAGGAATTTGTTTAGCACGAATCTCTTCAATACGTTCAAATGCATCAGGTTCAACCATTGCTTGATATAAAAGACTTTTTTTTCCAAAATCTTCAGCTCGAACATTTGTATATTGAAAAAAATGAAAAGAAAGGGTTACTGCTACAATAGTAACAACAACCAAATGAACCATGATTTTATGTGAAAAGATATATAAAATCTGCTTTTTAGTTGGAATATAATAGAAAAAAAATGAACGTTTTAGCCAAAATAAAAGACGATAAATAGGCAAACAAATAAATCGGACAAAAAAACGACCCAACACACGCCATGGTCGATATAATTTTTGAAATAAAGCTGGGCTTTGTTGTTTGATAAAAACAAGCCCCTGCAATAAGGATAATAAACTATGAACAAAAAATTGTTTTATCAAAAGACGAATAGAAAACCCCCTTTCTTATTTCTTAACGGAAACTAGCCAAAAACAACAAGAAACATCAGAAAGTGCTAAATACATTAACATGAAAGTACGTTTGGGTCAAAGCACTTCCAATGAATTCTGTGGTGTTTACAAACTCCATGAATACGTACCATTTCCAAATGTTTTTTGGTTCCATACCCTTTATGAGTAGCAAATCCATACAAAGGAAACTGATTACTCATTTTTTCCATCCACCTGTCTCTTGTTACTTTTGCAAGAATAGAAGCAGCTGCAATGGAACGTACTGATTGATCTCCTCGAATAATCATTTCAAATGGTAAATCTAATTTAGGTGCTTGTGTTCCATCTATTAAAGCGTAGTCTGCTTGAATAGGAAGTTGTTGTATCGAACGCACAATAGCTTGGTTTGTTGCTTCTCTTATACCATAACGATTGATTTCAGAAGCGGTTGATTGCCCTATAGAAAACACTTCTAAGAATTCTTGTATTTGTGTATAGATTATTTCACGTTTGACTTTAGAAAGTATCTTGCTATCACAAAGCATAAAAGAGCGAGGAAAAGTCTGTTTTAATATCACCGAACAAACAACCACAGGTCCTGCAATAGCTCCATAACCAACCTCATCAATTCCAATAATTCTTTTAAAACCTTTAGTTTGTAATTGTTGTTCTAAAAGGTTAGTTGCACAGATCATAAAACAAAACGTTATTGACAAACTTTTTAGTCTTTCTATTATAACAGTATCTTTTATAAAGATTTTTTATTTTCTTATTCACTCCTTGGGAATTTTAATTCGTCTTTTTCTTATTATGAATACCATTCTTTATGCGCTTGGTGCTGGAATACTTGCTTTGTTATATGGAGTCTATCTTATTCAATGGATTCTTAAATTGCCATCAGGAGACGGAAAAATGAAAGGTATTGCCTTGGCAATTCAAGAAGGAGCAAATGCCTATATGGCGCGTCAGTATAAAATGGTGGCAGCCATTGGTTTTATTGTTTTTATTATTTTGGGACTTGTTTTAAATTGGCTAATCGCGTTTGGATTTTTACTTGGAGCTATTTGTTCGGCTCTGGCTGGTTATATTGGAATGTTCGTTTCAGTTAGAGCCAATGTTCGCACTACCGAAGCTGCTAAAAGTGGGCTTGCAAAAGCCTTGTCTGTAGCAGTACGTGGTGGGTCGGTAACTGGTTTGTTTGTTGTTGGACTTGGCCTTCTCTCTGTAACTGGATTTTATGCGCTTACAAATGATGTTTCATCATTAATTGGTCTTGCTTTTGGAGGCTCTCTAATTTCTGTTTTTGCTCGACTCGGAGGAGGAATTTTTACCAAAGCCGCAGATGTTGGTGCAGATCTTGTTGGAAAAGTTGAGGCAGGAATTCCTGAGGACGATCCACGCAACCCAGCGGTTATTGCTGATAATGTCGGAGATAATGTCGGAGATTGTGCAGGAATGGCAGCTGATCTTTTTGAAACATATGCTGTTACTTCTGTAGCCGCAATGGTGCTTGGTTCACTTCTTTATCCTAATCAACTAATGGTTATTTTATATCCGCTTGCTTTAGGAGCAATTGCTATTATTGCTTCTATTTTAGGAATGTTTTTTATTAAACTTGGCAAAAATAATGCTATCATGGGGGCTTTATATAAAGGACTTATTGCTTCTGGTATTCTTGCTATTATTGGATTTTGGCCAATCACAAATCGTCTTTTAAGCGATGTTCCTGGATTAAATACCCAGGCAATATATGCAAGTGCTGTAATTGGAGTTGTTATTACTGGGTTACTTATTCTAATTACAGAATACTATACAGGAACAAAATATAGTCCTGTAAAAAAATTAGCTGAAGCTTCAGAAAAAGGACATGGAACCAATATTATTGCTGGCCTTGGTCTTTCCATGAAATCAACCGCTCTTCCTGTACTTGTTATTGTTATTGGTATTCTTCTTTCATATTCTCTAGCTGGATTATATGGTGTAGCAATTGCGGCTATGGCCATGCTGTCTTTAACAGGTATTATTGTTACCATTGATGCGTATGGTCCTATTACAGATAATGCGGGTGGAATTGCTGAAATGGCCGAGCTTCCTGAAAGTGTTCGTGAAGTAACTGATCCTCTTGATGCAGTTGGAAATACAACAAAAGCTGTTACAAAAGCATACGCTATTGGGTCAGCCGGACTTGCAACTCTTGTATTATTTGGAGATTATACCCACGCACTTGCTGATCAAGGCTATTCAGGCTCATTTAATTTATCTGATCCACTTATTATTGCTGGTTTATTTCTTGGAGGACTTGTTACTTTTTTGTTTTCTTCTCTTGCTATGGAGTCTGTCGGTCGAGCTGCTGGAAGTGTGGTCGAAGAAGTTCGAAGACAATTTCGTGAAATTAAGGGGATTATGGAAGGAACCGCCAAACCTGAATATGGAAAAGCTGTTGATCTTGTAACAAAAGCCGCTATTAAAGAAATGATCACTCCGTCTTTACTTGCAGTGTTTTCACCAATTATAGTTGGGTTTTTGCTTGGCCCATTAGCTCTGGGTGGTATGCTTATTGGCTCAATTGTCACAGGTATTTTTATGGCTATTTCTATGACAACTGGCGGTGGAGCTTGGGATAATGCGAAAAAATTTATTGAAAAAGGAAATTATGGTGGAAAAGGTAGTTTTGCTCACCAAGCCGCGGTTACCGGAGATACAGTTGGAGACCCTTATAAAGATACAGCTGGCCCAGCTATTAACCCAATGATTAAAATTTTAAATATTGTTGCTTTGTTGATTGTCTCTCTGATTATCTAAATTGAACGTTGACACCTTCTTGACTTAGCTCGATGGATTTTTTATTTTTTAAATTAATTTTGGATTAAATTTATGGCTGAAGTGAAATTAGAAATGCTTCCTAAAAAACAAGCAAAGCTAACTATTACTGTTTCCTCTGAAGAAATGCATCCTTTTTTAATATCTGCTGCTGAACATCTTTCTGAACATGCTCAAATACCAGGTTTTAGAAAAGGTAAGGCAGATTATGAATCTGTAAAACGTCATCTGGGAGAAATGAAAATCTATGAAGAGGCTCTTGAACCAATTGTGCGCCATACCTATGTAAAGGCTATCCTTGATCACGATCTACAAGCAGTTGGATCTCCTAATATTCATATTGAAAAAATGGCTCCAGGAAATGAGCTTGTATTTATTGCAGAAATTTCTCTTATGCCACAGGTAATTAAACTAGCCGAGTATGAGGGACTTTCTTTTCCAGCAAAACCAATTACAGTTGAAGAAAAGGATGTAGAATATGCGTTAAACGATCTTAAACGCCTTCAAACAAAAGAAATACGAGCGGAAAAAGATACCACTGCCACAAATCAAGATAAGGTTGTTGTGGATATGCAAATTAAAAAAGAAGGAGTTCCTATTGAGGGTGGGGATGGAAAAGACCATTCTATTTATTTAAATGAATCTTATTATATTCCAGGATTTATTGAACAAATTATTGGAATAAAAGAAGGAGAACAAAAAAACTTTCAATTAACTTTTCCTAAAGAACATTATCAAAAACACCTTGCTGGAGTTCCTGTTGATTTTGAGGTAACAATTAAAGAAATTCTCCATTTAGAATATCCGGCCATTAACGATGATTTTGCTGTTTCTTTAGGACAAAAGGATTTATCTTCCCTGCAAGATTTGCTTAAACAAAACATGACGCAAGAAAAAGAAGAGCAAGAACATATTCGGCAAGAAAAAATGATTCTTGAAGAGATTGCTAGCAAATCTCAATTTGAGGATCTTCCTGATCTGCTTATTAATGAAGAAATAGAAAAGATGCTTGAAGAACTTAAACGTGGTATTGAACGACAAGGGCTCGAATTTGATCAGTATCTAAAAAAATTAGGAAAAACACTTGGGGAATTAAAGCTTGATTTTACTCCTGAAGCTATTAAACGTATTAAAATTGCTCTTGTAATTCAAGATATCGCGAAAAAAGAAAAAATTATTGCTGAACCTGAGGAAGTTGAAAAAGAAATTGAAAAACAAAAAAAACAAGAGGCTAAAGAAGAAATAAAAAAATATCTTTCCTCGCCTATTTATCGGCAATATCTAGAAACTATGATACGCAATAAAAAGGTGATTGATCTACTTCGAAAAAGAATGATTACATAAAGATA
Source organism: Candidatus Uhrbacteria bacterium CG_4_9_14_3_um_filter_36_7 (assembly GCA_002791255.1). GTDB lineage: Bacteria > Patescibacteriota > Patescibacteriia > UBA9934 > GWF2-40-263 > UM-FILTER-36-7. The sequence goes on along the minus strand of PFWS01000057.1, from coordinate 297 downwards.
AAAACCCGGAAAAACCTCCGGGTTTTTATGTTATAGTAAAGAAAAGATTATTTATTTTACTTTTCTATGATATACACAGCAAAAAATTATGAACATCTTCTTGGCATACCAGGGTTTAGTCATGAGCTTCTCACAAATCATTTTCGTCTTTATGAAGGATATGTAAAAAATGTTAATATTTTTTTTGAAAATCTATCTCAAATAGAAAAAACATCTCTGTCTTATAGTGAATTAAAACGTCGATTTGGTTGGGAATTTGATGGAATGCGCCTACATGCTTTGAATTACGAAACTCAA
>PFWS01000056.1 GCA_002791255.1 Candidatus Uhrbacteria bacterium CG_4_9_14_3_um_filter_36_7 | reverse complement strand
TCCCCAAACAAAAAAAGACTCAAAGAAGTCCTTTAATTTTTGATCAATTTAGGTCCCCAAAAATGTACCTTAGGCCAATTTTTCTTCGAAGTTTTATTTCAATATGATGAGCAGCTCGAGCGCCGGCGCCGACCACGACCAGGGCCTCAACGCCTGATCCGGTCCGCCGCGGCCTGATGAGGGGCTAACCCGCCGCCAGCCTCAAGGTGAGGTCTGACGACGGGTTCCCTTGTTCCATGTTCTTGGTCTTTTCCGTCCGGCTCGTCGCGGGCCTCGTTGCTCCTAGCGCCCCGCTATGTCGCCGGAAAAGACCAGCAATCCCCCCGCGGCCTCTGGGTATCACCAGAGACCAGACGCGTTTTCCCTCCACAGTCGCGTAGGCGATCGTCCAGGGGCCGCGGGTGTGGGTTGTTTTCTCTCCTCATTTCTTCCCCCTTTTCTTGTCGTGGGGGAAGAGTAAGCCTCTTCTTAGAGACATATAGATGTGTCGCAAAAGCGACTTTCCTAATTGTCCCTGAGAGAGGCTTTTATGTTTCCTTAACTCTTGACAATTTTTTAAAAATACTGTTAGTTTGCATTAATGGAGGATGGATATTTTCACCTTACTAAGAGCGGGTCACACACCGACGAAATTAAGCGACAGCCGTCGGTGGAGAATGTCTAACCTCCGATTTTTTTTGTATTTTAAAATATTGAGTCGCTGGTAATTCAGCTTGACTCTTTGGGAAAAATTTTTTTCTGTGTCTTGTGTCTGTTGAAGTGAACATGTCAAAAAAGAGGAGGATGTGATGTTGAGAGAGGAAGGCGGGAGTGGGATCTATCGGGTTTGTCCCGATGGGAGTGGTCGCGGTTCGGAAGAGCCGCCGTGCGAGTTGGCTGGTGGGGGTGGGGATGGTCTTTTCAGAGAAGTTTCTCGGCGGTCTGACGTTGACCGTCAAGGAGAAGACAGTAGGGGGGACTATGTGCCCCCAGCAGGAACCACCTATAACGGACTGTTCCTGTAAGCCCGAATGTGGGAACGGGAACGCGTCGGGTCAGCGCTTTACAGCGTCTGACCTGTTTTTTTTGGTTCAAATAGGTAGAATGGGAAGGTATTGAAAATCTATATGCCTTCAAAATCTATAAAAACCTTTCTTATTCTAGACGGCAATGCTCTTTTGCATCGGGCGTGGCATGCTTTACCACCGCTTACAACCACAAGTGGGCTTGTGGTTAATGCCGTTTATGGTTTTGCTGTGATTCTGGAAAACATGCTTGAAAATTATAAACCAGATTATATGGCTGTAGCTTGGGATGTAAAAGGAGAGACCTTTCGACACAAGTTATTTTCTTCTTATAAAGCTCATCGTGAAAAAAAAGAACAAGAGCTTTATGATCAAATTCCCTTGATTCAAGAAATGCTCATAGCTTATGGAGTTACCTCTTTGTTTTTAGAGGGTTATGAAGCCGATGATGTAATTGGAACACTTGTTGAGAAATTTAAAAAGAAAAAAGATCTTGAGGTTCTTGTTTTAAGCGGTGATCTTGATCTTTTGCAGCTAGTAAATACCCATGTAAAAGTAATTTGTTTTCAGAAAGGGATTTCAGAAACAAAAATTTATAATGAAGAATCTGTTCATGAGCGCTTTGATTTAGATCCTAAAGATTTGATTGATTATAAAGCGCTACGTGGAGATGCTTCTGATAATATCCCCGGAGTTAAAGGAATTGGTGAAAAAACTGCTCATTATTTAGTAAAAACATATGGGACAGTTGAGCAAATTTATCAAGCTCTTGAGCAAGGTAAAATAGAAAAAAAGATAGCAGTAAAGCTTGTGGGAGAAAAAAGCACTGCGCTTGAAGCCAAAGAACTTGTAACAATTATGAGGACCATTCCACTTGATCTTGATATTGAATCATTAAAACGAAAGCTAATTGATAAAGAAGTTTTAATTAGCTTATTTAAGCAATGGGAATTTAAACGATTGGTGAAGAAGTATGAAGGAGGAGGAATTAAGAATGAGGAATTAGAAATTAAGAATGAAGAATTAGGAGTAAGGAGACAAAAGGCAGCGGTAGTAAGAGATATAAAAACTCTCAAAGAGCAATTGCGAATATTTTATAAAAAACCGATCGGTTTTTTTCTTTTACCAAAACCACAAGAAGATCTTTTTGGATCAGCTTTTTTTCTTGCAGCTCTTTCTGATGGAGAAACAACACTTATTATTCCAGAGCCCACTAAAGAACATTTGGAACTTCTTCACACTTGTTTTGCGCAAGTAGATAAACTAATTGTACATGATGCAAAAAAACTTCTTTATTTATTTTCAAAGCAAGGAATTTTTCTTTCTTTTGATATTGATGGTAGACAATGGTTTGATCTTATGATTGCAAGTTATGTGTGCTCTTCCGCTCGTCGATCACATGATCTTGCCTCTATTTTTGAACAAACTATTTCAAAAACTCTTCCAAAAATTCCAGAGCTATTTTCTACAGATGAGAACTATCAAGTTATTGGATCAATAGTAGCTCTTTTTCCATTTCTTTTTGAAAAAATTCAATCTGAGCTTAAAAACACTTCTACCATTTCTATTTTTGAAGAAATTGAAATGCCACTAGTGCGAATTTTGTTTGAAATGGAATTAGCAGGTATAAAAATTGATTGTGATTTTTTGAAAAATCTTTCAAAAGAATTTGATCAAGTGCTAAAAAAACTTACCAAGCAAATTTATGATCAAGCAGGGACGAAGTTTAATATTAATTCTCCTCTTCAACTAGCACCAATTCTTTTTGAGAAACTTAAGATTCCAACCAAAGGAATTCATAAAACGAAATCAGGATTTTCAACTGCTGCTAGTGAACTGGAAAAGCTTTCTCATATTCATCCGATTATTCCCCTTTTGCGGGAATATCGAGAATCAATGAAACTCAAAAGTACTTATATTGATGTTTTGCCAAATTTGTTTGGATCTGACGAGCGTATTCACACAAGCTTTAATCAAACAATTGCTTCAACTGGTCGTCTTTCTTCTTCAGATCCAAATATTCAAAACATTCCTAATCGTAGCTCTCTTGGACATCGTATTCGTAAGGCCTTTATTGCTGAGAAAGGTAAACAACTTTTAAGTGCTGATTATTCTCAAATTGAATTACGCCTCGTTTCTGTTATGGCAAAAGATAAGCCGTTCATGCAAGCCTTTTTGGAAGGAGCTGATATTCATCGTCGGACAGCAGCTGAGGTTTGGGATATTCCAGAAGAAAAAGTTACTCCTGAGCAACGTTATGCGGCAAAAGCGATTAATTTTGGTATTTTGTATGGAACAGGTTCACGCTCTCTTGCAAATTCAACAGGACTTTCTTTTGATGAAGCACGCGCTTTTTTGGATAGGTATTTTCAAATTCATCATGCTATTAGAACATACATGGATGAAATAAAAGTTTTTGTTAGGCAACATGGGTATGTTCAAACCTTGTTTGGCCGCAGGCGTTATCTTCCAGAAATTAATTCAGGCGTTCAAATGCTTGTTGCTTCTGCTGAGCGAATGGCTATTAATATGCCCATGCAAGGGACACAAGCGGATATTATTAAAAAAGCTATGATTGAAATTGATGCTTGGATTCGTACTCTTAAACAAAGTCAACAAAAAAATCTTTCAAAGAAAATTCAAATGCTTTTACAAGTTCATGATGAACTCGTTTTTGAAGTAGATGAAGATTTTGTTTCAATTGCCACTTCTTCAATTAAACAGATAATGGAATCTGTTATTACACTTGAAGTCCCACTTATTGTTGATATAGAAGTGGGAAAAAATTGGGGGGAGTTATGTTAATTTTCATTTACGGCAACGACTCATTTCAAATTCAACGAAAACTTCGCTTGATGCGCGAGCAATTTTTGAATAAATTTGATAATCAGAATTTAAATCTTTCTGTTTTTCCAACCGCAAATTCAAATCAAATTACTGTATCAGAGATTTTTCAGATTATGGCAACTTCTCCATTTCTTTGTGAGAAACGAATGGTTATTGTTCGAGATTTTTTTACAAATGTAAAAACTATCGATGAGGTTTATTGGCAAGAAAGACTTTTGGCAATTCCTTCTTCAACTATTTTTATTCTTTCTCAAGAGATCGAAGTAAAACAATTTGAAAAAAAAACGTTGGTGTCTTTTTTTAAAAATAAACCTGATGTTTATTTTTATAGCTTAAATGAGCTTACGGGCAGGGCTCTTGAAAAAGAAATTGAAACTCAAGCTAAAGAATTAGGAGTTGTATTAAATAAGGAGATCATCAGTGCTATTATCGAGCGGCTTGGCAGTGATCTTTGGCAGATACAAACTTCACTTCAAAAACTTTGTGCTTATGCAAATGGAGAGCCTGTTTCCATGGAAATGATTGAGATGTTTGTTCCTTGTTTTTTCGATGATCAAATATTTGCGCTTATGGACGCACTTTCAAGTAAACGAGATTTAAATGTAGTACAGTTATTAAAACAACAACGTTTATTTGGTTCGAATGATTTTTATCTATTTAGCATGTTCATTCGCCAGATAAGGCTTTTATTGCAAGCAAAACTTTTTTTTGAAGATCATCCATCAGCTCAGGCATCTGAACTTGCTAAAACCGTGTCTATACACCCATACGTTGCCAAAAAGCTTGTTGGACAAATTCATTCCTTTTCGATTAGTGATCTTCAAACCGCTCATCAATTTTTGTTTGAACTTGATCATGCATCAAAAAATGGATTGGTTTCAAGTGGTCTAGCACTTGATCTTTTTGTTAGTAAATTTATTTGTTTAAAACAAACTAAGTAAATATAAAAGACCACTCAATAAACAAGTGATCTTTTATTTCAAGTGGATTCTTTCTAGGTAGATATTTTTTTGAGAACATTCACTTTTTTCATCATCCTAGATTTATATCGAGCTGCAGTATTTTTTTTAAGAATATCTTTAGAGGCTGCTTTATCGAGTTTTTTTCCGATTTGTTTGGCAAGTTCGCTTGCATCTTCTGTTTTTTTAGCTTCTAAGCTTTTTCGAAATTTGATACGCAGTGAATGAATTTCTGCTTGAACGTTTTTATTATGATTTGCGTGCTTGATAGATTGTCGCAGCGCCTTTTTTGCATTTTTAAGAATTGGCATAAAAATAGATCAAAATGTGTGGGTAGTTTATATGGGAGCCTGGAATTCGTCAAGGTTATTTAGCTTTTAGATAATATTGTCTTTTCTCTTCTGGAAATTTTTCAATAGCGTATCTTAACATTGTACGCGGCATAGTTTTTATATGTTCTTGTAAAAATTCCTCTTCTTTTTTAAGAGAACATCTTTTTCCTACTTCGCGTAACATCCAACCCACTGCTTTATGTATAAGATCGTGCTTATCTTTTAAAAGAAGAGCGGCAATTGTAAGTGTTTCATCACTATGTCCATTTTTAATAAAATTAAAAGTCGAAAGAATCGCTATGCGTCGTTGCCAAAGATCGTTTGATTTAGCAAGTTTTTTAAGAATATTTTTTGGTTTATTAAAAATAAAAGCCCCAATAATATGCTCGGCCGAAAGATCAACTAAATCCCAATTATTGATATAGGCCATGTGGTTTAAATAAATTTTATAAATTTTTTCTTGTTCCTGTTCTGTTACTTTTTGAAATTTTCGCACGAGTAAAAGTAAAGCGAATAAACGCTGTTCGTGATATTTAGATTTTAAGAATCGTAAACTCTCTTCGATTGAAAGCATTTGATATTTTGTAACGAGTTTACGTATTTGTGGAACCTTGATTCCAAGGAAAATATCACCCTCCCCATATTGTCCTTTTCCTGTTTTAAAAAACCGCTGCAAAATTTTCGCTTGCTCCTTATTTGCTAATTTAAAGAATTCTTGTTGAAGAGTAGTGGTGGACATTTATTTTATTTTAATAATTTTACCTGATCAATTTTACTTGAAAATTTAAGATGTTCCGCGCAAGCTATGTCCATAGCATTTTTTGCATTAGTTAAATGTCGATTGACAAGGCTTAGTGATTCATTAACCTTTATATTTTCTTGTTGTAATGATTTAAGTAGCTCCCAAATTTTTTGTGCTTCCTCTTGAATTTTGGTTCGCTCAAGCCCCATAAGAATGACACGCAAAAAATGAAAAAAACTATTCGGTGAAACTAAAAGCACATTTGATTGTCTGGCAAATTCAAGCACTTCTTCATTATTTGCCACAATTTCATAATAAACATTTTCAGAGGGAATATACATAACCGCAAAGTCGACGGTTTTTTCTTGTGGCAAGATATATTTTTTACTGACATCATGTATATGTTTTTTAACAGTTTTAACAAACTCCCTTTTTGAACGTTCTTGTTCTTGATCAGTGCTTGCTTCACAAACAAGACGAAAACTTTCCATGGGAAATTTTGAATCAATTGGAATAAGAGCCTCATTGGTTTTAATTACTGCATCAACAATTTGTCCGTCTTTAAATTTAAATTGCGTATCATATTGATTTGAGGAAAAAACCTGGCTCATTGCATCATAAAGAATTTGCTCGCCAATATTTCCTCGCAGTTTAGGGGCTGTGAGAAAAGCTTGAAAATCTTTGAGGTTGCGACCAATTTCTGACATAGATCCAAGTTCTTTATTAACTTGTCCAATCACATGTGCTGCTTTATC
>PFWS01000025.1 GCA_002791255.1 Candidatus Uhrbacteria bacterium CG_4_9_14_3_um_filter_36_7 | reverse complement strand
TCCGGCCAGACGTGCAAGCCTTATGGAGGAGCGCTATACGCTTCCTTCTACGGCTTTGTTGGTTGCTTCTTTTGACGACTGTTTGTTCATGATAGCACGTCTCGTTATTAAAGAGTTGGAAAGGTCAAATTGGGCTGGGGCGTGGGAAGTAGTTGAGAATGTTTTGTTTCAGATGAACAGCCGTCCTCGACCGGATCTTGAGGAATTTTTTATGTTGGAGGTGTCTCGAAAATTGAAGGTTAGGGACTTGGTGGAAGAAATTTCAACGCATGCTTATTCGGAGCCTGAGTGGTCATATATTTTGGGTGAACATTGTTATATTTTCAGCACAGACAGATGGGTAGTTGGAGAAAGTTCGGTTGAACGAAGACCCACCATGTCTATTGAACGTGTGACAGACGTTCTCCTCGAGGCTGTTAACAGGTTGGAGAGAACGGTGGCAGATGCAGATACAGTCTCCGGAGAGATTTTTGATCTGGACAGCATTCAGATCTGATGTGACGAATTCTGTTTTTTTACGCCCAGTGTCCTGTTGTGCGCGCTATTCACAAAGCGCAGCAAGCAGGGCACTGGATCTATTTCTTTAGTGAACTGAAAAGAGAAAAAATTTCTTTTGAGGTCATTAAGGAATGTTCTTTAAAAACTTCATGCTCACAGGAGGAGCAATGAAACAGGCAACTACTACTGCCTTGGTTTTGTACAAAAAACCAGAGGCAGAAGAAGGGTTGCCGTTTGAGCTCTTCCTAAGGGAGCTTGAGCGGCAGCGGCCAGACTGGCCGTGGAGAGAAATTATTCTTTCTGGCCTCTGGCCAGTTTGTCAAAAAGTAGCTCAGACATATTCTTTTTCTTTTAGCCTTGCTGAGCGCGAGGAATTAGAGAATGTAACTGGACTTGTTTCCCACTTTATAAATGTGGGAATAGGCTTGAAATACTGGAATTTTTCTCATGAGCCACTGTCTGTGGCAGTTCGCAGATCGGTTAAAGTTTTTTTGTCTGTGATAGATGTTGCACTGGATTCTGTTCAGCCAGGCGAATTTATCTTTCGCCAGGTGTTTGAGAGACAAGTTGCCGTATTTTTCGCTAGCCTGGTCAAACAGGCGAGGGAATATGAACAACAAGTCGACAATTTGCTTGAGTTAATTGAGAGACAGAACAAAATCAATTGGAAAAATTTTCTAGGAATTGTTAGCTACATAGATATAGATCATTACTCATCAGATAGATTGTTGAGTTCTTATCTTATGAGAGCTTGTAAGTTGAAAGAAGAGCTTGTATTGCTTCTTTTTTTCAGATCTATGAATATAAAGTTTGGGGATATTCCCCCAATGATATTCGGAACAAGAATTTTTGTAGCTAATGAGTGGATAGATACTCAACTTATCTTGGCAGTTGGAAGAACCCCTATTAAAAGGGATTATATAACTGTCGAAGAATATGAGAGGGATATAAAGAGGTTTAAAAAAATCCCTGTATCATCAATTGTAAAAAAACTCCAGGGAAGATGGTCTAAACGGACGAACTTCCAGATGCCAGAAAATATTTTATACATATTAAGAAACCGAATTGTCCGTCTGAAGAAATTCCCTGCGAATGTGAATGATTTGGTTGCAACCCATCTCCTTATTCCTCTTGACGAGCAACAAACAACACTTGTTCAAGAAATGATGTTTGGTCAAGGAGCTAAAGACGTCTCATCTAATTGGGATTTACAAGGAATTTTTGATGACGACTCATAGAGCCGACCTTTGGGAGGAAGGGAGGCTCTTTTTAATTTGTTTTAAAAATATCTTCGATTTGTATCAAACAGTCATCAATTAGTTTTTTAATCTGTTCTTCCTCAGAAGCAGTCCATTTTTTTAATACCCAATCTTCGAGTGGTGTATCTGGGCTTTTTGGTCTACCAATACCAAAACGCAAACGTGAGATTCCTTGGGTGGCTAGACGTTCGAGAATTGATTGCATACCACGGTGTCCACCACTTGAGCCTGATGAACGAAAACGTATTTCTCCAAATGGAAGATCTGCATCATCATAAACCACTAGCATGTGCTTATCTTCAATATGAAAAAATGTTTTTGTGAGAAGCACAGATTCACCAGAACGATTCATAAAAGTAGTTGGTTTTAAAACAATCATTTGTCTTGTATTGAAATGAATATCAGCAATATCTCCTTTGAGTTTTTTCTTGGAAGTAAATATAGAATTTTTTTCTTTGACAAATGCATCGATAATGCGAAAACCAATGTTGTGTCGTGTTTCTTCAAATTCAGACCCTGGATTTCCAAGACCAATAAGAAGGTGAGGAGAAAGGGGCATAGGGGGATGAATTAGGAAGAAAGAATTAGGAATTAGAGAGAGTTTAAACTCCCCTTAGCATCCTTGTTTCCATTCACCTGAACATCCACAAATACCGGCGTTCCTTTAAAAGGAAAGAATTCGTGGAGTTTATTTTCAAGATAGCGTGGATAAACTTTATAAAGAGCATCCTTGCGTTTCGCGCGAATAGTAAGAGCAAATCGTGGGGGAGCAACACGAGTTTGAGTGAGACTAAGAATTTTTGGAGGTCTTGAGGTTTTACCACGCTTTGGACGATGATGATGCATGGCTTTTTGAAGAAAGATATCTAAATCTTCTTGAGAAAGTTTTGTATAACGATTTTCTTGTACTTCATTTATGAGTGAAAACAAGTTTATTACACGTTGTCCAGTTAAAGCGGAAACAAAGAGAATGGGAGCCCATTGCAAGAATGGAAATGAACGTTTGATATAATCTTCATATTCATTCATGGTGTGTGTTTGTTTATTTTCAACCAGGTCCCATTTATTAGCGACCAGAATAATACCAACACGCGCTTGTTCAAGTAGACCAAGCAGTGTGCGATCTTGACGATCAAGCGGTTTATGACTTTCCAAGACAAAAAGGGCAATATCTGTTTTTTGGAGTAAGGCTTTTGTTCGTTTTACCCCTGCTTCTTCAAGTCCTTTTGCTTTATGAACTTTGGCTTGTTTGCGTATTCCAGCTGTATCAATAAAAACATAAGGTTTTTCCTCCCATTCCATAAGCGTATCATTTGGTTCTCTAGTGGTATGAGCTATTGGGCTTACAATATAACGTTCTTCTTGTAAAATATGGTTTAAGAGAGATGATTTACCTACATTTGGCTTGCCAATCACAGCCACTCGGGTGGCATTGATTTCAAGAATTGAAGTAGGTGGTTTTCCTTTATCAACTAATATTTCATAAATCTGATCAAGAAGATCTCCTATTCCTGTTCCACGTAAAGCAGAAACCGCAAGAGGAGAAGGAAGGCCTTTTATTTGCCATTCGTGGGAAAGAGCAGCTTGTCTTTGAGAAGGGTTTTCTGCCTTATTTCCAACCACGATAATCGGTTTTTGACTTTTTTTAAGGATAAGGGTCAAAGCTTGCTCTTGAGGAAGTGGTTGTTGAATTTTAAGATCAACAACAAAGAGAATAACATCTGCTTGTTTGATAGCATAATTAGTTTGACGTATGGTATCTTCTTCCATTTGATTTTTTCCTTTAACATCTAGTCCACCAGTATCAATCAGACGAATTATTTTTCCACGCCAAAGACAATCCGCTTCTTTACGATCGCGAGTGGTGCCAGCTACTTTAGAAACAAGAGCAATATTTTTTTCTGTTAGACGATTAAAAAGGGTTGATTTTCCAACATTAGTTCGTCCAATCAGAGCAATTTTAGGTGGAGTGATTTCTATCATAATTTTTTAGAGAAGATCTTGATTATTCGTTCCAAGAATGATTAAAAAGTCAACCGGCGGAGGGGTATCTTCTTTTTCTAAAGATTCATAACTCCATTCGCTTGAAGTATTTTGTATTTGTGCCTTGAAAAAAGCTTGTAAGGCATCTCGTTGTGTTTGATAAGATTCTTTATTATCCGTAAAATCATAGATAATAGTTTGGCTATAAGTTGGTTGTTTGGCATTGCCAATAGTGGTGATTTCAAAACCCTGACCTTGCAAAATTTGAGCGGCTTTTGCTGCAAGTCCAGTAATGGTGGTTCCATTTTGTACTTCAATGCGAATCGATTTTTCTGGTGGTGTTTCTATAGCAGTGGAAGAGGAAGAGGTTTGTGAGTATGAAGTAGTGATATCATTTGATGATATTTGATCTAATGACCCCCCCGATGTTTCTTCTAAAAGAAGATTAGCAACTAGTTGTTGGATTTGTGTCCAATCATTTTCTTTGGGCAAAATAACATACGCTCCATTCATAGAAGTTGCATATAAAGGACTTCCTTCTGAAACATCTAGAACTTTATGATAAAAAGTGAGGTCTTGGCCAACATCCATGAGTTTTGCAAATCGAATTAATTCCCAAGTGGTTATATTGGTGCTTAGATGATCACCAAGTGTCTCAAGTAAACGATTCATACGCAGAGGATGCAAGAGGGTGGAGACATTTACGATTTTTTCTTTCATAGCTAAGAGCACTTGTTGTTGACGACGACTGCGGGAAAAATCAGATCCTTGCCCATTATTTCCATGTCGTGAACGAACATACATTAAAGCCTGATTTCCGTCCATGTGTTGCCATCCTTTCTGAAAGATAATTGTTTGATATAAATGATTGCTAGTTGGGTATTGAGTATCAACAAAAGGTGGATCAACATAAATATCAACCCCACCAATATCATCAATAAGTTGAGCAAATCCAGAAAAATCAATTTTTACATAATAGTGAATTGGTTGTTTAAATAAATCTTCAAGAATACCCTGTGTGGCTAGTGGGCCACTTCCGGAATTTTCTGCTTCTGCAAAGGCATTTACATGATTGATTTTACGCCATCCATAATTTGGGATAGGAACGGTTAAATCTCGTGGAATGGAAAGTAAGCCCATTTTTTTTTCTGATGGTTTAACACTCATAAATATAATGGTGTCACTTAGTTCTGGCCCATCGTGTCCACTACCACCGACTCCCAAAAGCAAAATATTAATACGATCATCTTTTTCTCCTTGTATTTCTCCTGGGTGTGGCAGGATAAGAGAACGAACCGTTGAAAATAATGAAAGATTTGAAAGGGTTTCACTTGCGTCGTGGCTTGAGGCTACTTGATAGGAAAAAATAGTTCCAATAAGAGCCATGATTACAAAGAGAATCAGAAATCCATAAACAAAAAAAATTGACGGCTTGCGTCGTTGTGTTTCGAGTTGATATTTGGCTCGTAGCAAATCAATACGGATTGGTTGCATAGATATTTTATATTATAAAAAAAAACACTCGGAAAAACAACCGGGTGGTAAATAAAAACATCAACCAGAGTTGAAGTTTTTATATAAAATCTACCTCATTTTATTAAACTTTGCTTTGGTGGACGCACCTGGACTCGAACCAGGGGCCTCTATCGTGTGAGGATAGCGCTCTAACCAACTGAGCCATGCGTCCGTGTGTATATTTATATATTACGTTCTCTATCCCCCAATCCAAAAATCTTTAAAGAGAATAACATGAACATTTCTTCTCTTCAAGAATATTTAAGTAGTTTAAGCTTTGAATTATTTTTGGTCGACCTAAAAACATCTCTCCTTGCAATAGCGGTTTTTTAAAGCCTTTTGGGGCTTGTGAAGTGGATTTTTTCATGTTAAGCTAAATTATATTTTTATGAATAAGATACATCAATCGGACAATTTTTTTGAAGATAATGGAAATCATTCCTTTTGGCAGCGTAAATTTGGCCCAACACTTGGAGCTGTTTTGGCATTTTTTGTTGAAATTGTTCAAATTATTATTATTTCAGCGGCTATTATTATTCCGATTCGCTATTTTTTAATTCAACCTTTTTATGTGAGAGGAGCCTCCATGGAACCAAGTTTTTATGATAATGAATATCTTATTATTGATGAAATAAGCTATAGATTTCGTGAGCCACAACGTGGAGAAATCGTGGTCTTTCGATATCCCCTTGATACATCAGAATTTTTTATTAAACGGGTGGTAGCTATTCCTGGAGATACTATTGAAATATCCGATCAGAAGATTCGTATTTATAATGAAGATCATTTAAATGGAGTTTTATTAGATGAAACATCTTATTTATTTGAAGAACCAACACCAGGTCATCAAAAGCGGACATTAAACCAGGATGAGTATTTTGTTTTGGGGGATAATCGAGATGCAAGCCTTGATTCAAGAAGTTTTGGTCCAATTACTAAACAAGATATGATTGGTCGTGTTTGGATTCGCGGTCTTCCTGTTTCTCGTATTCATGTTTTTGATATTCCTGATTACAATCTCTAATTTTCATTATTTATGCCTGTGAAAAAGAAAATTCCTTTTGTAAAGAAATTGGTTTCTGTAAAAAAACCTAAGCCAAAAACAGAAACTGTTTCAAATAAAAAAGATGTTTCTGTTGCAAGACGCTCTAAGAGAACACCAGAGCTTTTACGCGGATTTCGTGATCTTTTACCAGAAGAACAGAAATACTGGGAAAAAATTCGTGATTTGGCCAGTCGGTTTGCAGAATCTTATAGTTTTCAACGGATTGATCTGCCTATTCTTGAGCAAGAAGATTTATTTATCCGAACCGTTGGAAAAGATACTGATGTGATTGAAAAAGAAATGTATACCTTTATTGATTTAGGTGGGGAACGAGTAGCCTTACGACCAGAAGCAACTGCCTCTGTAGCTCGGGCTTACATCAATCATGGAATGCTGGATCGACCACAACCAGTTAAATTATTTTATATTGGCCCCATGTTTCGTCATGATCGTCCGCAAGCGGGTCGATATCGTCAATTTTGTCAAATGGGATTTGAATCGATTGGTCAGGTAGATCCAATTGTGGATGCACAACTTATTGTGATT
>PFWS01000040.1 GCA_002791255.1 Candidatus Uhrbacteria bacterium CG_4_9_14_3_um_filter_36_7 | reverse complement strand
AACTTGGCTATATGCTAACTTTATTCATGCGCCTGATATCCTCGGGTTTATACCAAGCTTGCTTGGTCACTAAATCCTTTATTCATCTCCAGGCTTGTGGGGGGAAAGGGGAAACAAAAAAACACGCGAATTAATCGGGTGTGTTTTTTGTTTTTATCGTATTGACAATATCACTACACTTATTTATCATAAACTTAGAATAAATAAATAACCTTATGACTACTATACAAATCCGCATCGATGAAAAAAGCAAAAAAGAAGCAAAAATAGTTTTAAATAAACTAGGTATTGATTTAAGCGCGGCTATTAAAATTTATCTTAAGCAAATTGCTATTCGTAAACAAATTCCATTTCCTCTTATTACTGAAAATGGACTTACACCAGCCGAAGAAATGTCTATTTTAAAAGGTTCTAAAGAAGCTTCTTTGAGTAAAAATGTAACATCTATTATGTCTACCAAAGAGGCGATTGATTATCTTAATAGTATTTCTTCGGTGTGAAAATACGTTACCATAAACAATTTACGAAACATTTTCAAAAATTACCAAAAGAGATTCAACAAAAGGCTATCAAAGGAATAAAAAAGTTCATAAAAAATCCCTTTGATAAATCTCTTCGTAACCACCCTCTTTCTGGTCGGCTTATTGAAAAAAGGGCTTTTTCTATCAGTTCTGATATGCGGATTATTTTTGAAGAACAAGAAGATTATTTTCTTGTTCTCTTTCTCGATATTGGAACTCATAATCAAATTTATTGATTTACAATCTCTTTGATACAATAAAGAACCTATGCTTACTTCCCTTTCATCTGTTTTACAAAAAGCCCAAAAAAATCACTACGCAGTCGGGGCGTTTAATGTTAATAATCTTGAATTTATCAAAGCGGTTGTAGAAGCAGCAGAAGCCGAACACTCCCCTGTTATTATTTCAACCAGCGAAGGAGCGATTGATTATGCTGGAATGGAAGAACTTGGAACCATTGTACAAATTGTGAGTAAACGAACGAATATTCCAATTGTTTTTCATCTTGATCACGGAAAAAAAATGGATCTGGTTATAGATGCTATTGAAAGTGGATTTTACACAAGCATTATGTTTGATGGATCAACTCTATCTTATGAAAAAAACATTAAACAAACAAAAGAACTTGTTAAATTAGCTCATAAAAAAAAGATTTCTGTGGAAGCAGAACTCGGAGCCATAGCTGGAATAGAAGATTTTGTTTCCATAAAAGAACGCGACGCTCACTTAACCTCACCTGAACAAGTGGTTGATTTTGTAAAACAAACTGGATGTGACGCACTTGCGATTGCTATTGGAACAAGCCACGGAGCATTTAAATTTAAACAGGATTGTCGACTAGATTTTAAACGACTTCAAGAAATAAGAAGAGGTGTGAATGTTCCCCTTGTTTTACACGGAGCTTCAGGTGTCCCAAAAACAGTAAAACACCAGTGTCTTCAATATGGATGTAAAATTGAACAAGCAAAAGGAGTTTCTGATGTCTCGATTAAAAAAGCTGTTAAGCTTGGTATTACAAAAGTAAATATTGATACAGATCTTCGTATCGCATTTGATGCTGGTATTCGCTCTTTCTTACAAGAATATCCAGAAATAATTGACCCGCGCCAAATCATGACTCATGGCAAAGAACTCATTACCAAGGTGGTTCGTCAAAAAATACGTTTATTTGGATCCTCAAAAAGAGCTTAATTTTTTTATGTACGATATTATTTCTATTGGTTCTGCAACACGTGATGTATTTATTATTTCCAAAGAATTTCACATTCTGTCAGATCCTCATTCCATAAACCACAAAGCCGAATGTGTTTCTCTTGGATCAAAAATTGAGATAGATCAACTTGTTTTAACCACTGGGGGTGGGGGTACTAATACTGCAACGACTTTTGCTCGACTTGGATTTAAAACAGCAACTATCACGCGCCTTGGTGATGATCGCCCAGGACTAGATATTTTAGAAGATCTGAATACAAACCGTATTTCAACACGTTTTATTAAAAAAATTAAACATGGTCAAACTGGTTATTCCACACTTCTTACCATGCTAGATGGAGAACGCACAATTCTTGTTTATCGTGGAGTCTCATCTTTATTTACATCAAAGGACATCCTATGGAATAAACTTAGCACAAAATGGATTTATCTTTCTTCATTGGGAGGAAATTTTGCTTTATCTAAAAAAATTATTGAATTTGCAACAAAGAAAAAAATTCATCTAGCTTGGAATCCGGGAAAAAAAGAACTTGAATCAGGGCTTAAAATTTTTTTACCTGTTTTATCTAAAATAAATGTTTTTATGATTAATCGCGAGGAGGCACAAATTTTAACTGGACAAATGCAAGCCAATTCTCAAAAACTTCTCAATATATTATCTGCTTATACTTCAGGGCTCATCATTATTACAGATGGACCTAATGGTGCCTATGCTTCCTGCCAAGGAAAAAATTTTCATGTGGCGACTACTGGCGTAAAATCGATCAGTCAAACTGGTGCGGGTGATGCTTTTGGAAGTGGTGTTGTAAGTGGGCTTATGAAGGGTTTGTTACATTACCAAGCTCTACGTGTTGGTATTTTAAATGCGGAATCTGTGATCCAACAAATAGGAGCCAAAAAAGGAATTATTTCAAAATGGCCCTCAGAAAAAAAATTAAAAATGATCACTCTAAAAAATTTTTAAAATATTATGACCACCAAACTCTTCATTACTAGATCAATTGGCCAAGAAGCGATTAAAAAACTTAAAAAACAAAAGGGTCTTAAGGTGGAGGTCTATAAAGAAGCAAAGAAAATTCCGCGCCAGCTTCTTCTAAAAAAAGTAAAGGGGGTAGATATTATTGTTTCACTTTTAACCGAACGAATAGATAAACAAGTATTTCAAGCTGCAGGAGACCAGCTTAAACTCATTGCTAATTATGCAGTTGGTTTTAATAATATTGATTTAGATGAAGCAAAAAAACGTAGCATTTTAGTTACTAATACCCCTTGCTCAGAAGTTTCAGAATCTGTGGCCGAGCACGCAATCGCCCTTATGTTTAGTTTGTGTCATCGCTTGGTTGAAGCTGATCAATTTACTCGCAAAGGAAAGTATGCGGGTTGGGATCCAGATCTTTTTCTTGGCACAGATATTATGGGAAAAACAATTGGAATTATTGGAGCTGGAAGAATTGGAACAAATGTTATTCGTCGACTCTATGATGGATTCGGTGTAAAAATTATCTATCATAATCAAACACGAGTTCCAGAACTTGAAAAAACATACAAAGCTTTGTATCGCTCAAAAGAACAACTCCTAAAAGAATCAGATATTATTTCACTGCATGTTCCCCTTCTTCCCTCAACTTTTCATCTTATAAGCAAAAAAGAATTTAAACTCATGAAAAAAACAGCTTTTCTTATTAATACAGCTCGTGGGCCAATTATTGACGAAAAGGCTCTTTTGCAAGCCCTTGCTAAAAAACAAATTGCAGGAGCTGGGCTTGATGTTTATGAGTGTGAACCTTTGATCGATTGTGACCCAAATGATCATCTTGAACTTCGCCAGTTTCCAAACGTGATTCTTACTCCACACACTGCTTCTGCAACCATTGAAGCACGTACAGCAATGGCAAAGACAGTAGTTCAAAATATACTCGCTTTTTTACAAGGAAAAATTCCACCAAACTTGGTTCAATAAAAATTTTCTGTATCTATTTATTTTCTTTGATGATATGTTCTGCGGCTAAATATCCTGTACACCAAGCTGCTTGTAAATTAAACCCTCCGGTAAAACCATCTATATTTAAAATTTCTCCGGTTAAATAAAGACCTGGACATATTTTTGATTCCATTGTTTGTGGATTTATTTCTGAAAGTTCTACTCCCCCAGCCGTAACAAATTCCTCTCCTGCGCAGCGGCCAATTACACCAAGAGGAATATTTTTAAGCCAAGTGATAACTTGTTTTATTTCTTTTTTATTAATTTGAGCTGCCTGCTTTTCAAAAGATATATTTATTTCACAAAGACAAACTTCAACAAGTGCTTTTGGAATCAGTATTGACAAAACATTTGCAAAACTTCTTTTTGCATTAATCATGATGTGTTCTTGTAATTGATAATGTAGTGTCTCAATAGAAAAATCAGGAAAAAGATCAATAGAAATTTCCATAGGATGTTTAGTGTCAAAAATCTCAAAAGCTGTCAGGGATGATAAAGCAAAAACAGCCGGACCACTTATTCCTTTATGAGTAAAAAGAAATGGGCCTTGAGTTAAAAAATGTTTATTTTTACCAGCTTTTAATAGAGTATTGGGAAATGAAAGACCTGAAATACTTGTAGGCCAATGTTCGTGTGTTAAAAAAGCAGTTAGGCTTGGAGCAAGGGGTGTTAAACTGTGACCTAAAGAAGTCGCAAACGTATATCCATCTCCAGTAGAACCCGCCTTACGATACGCTTGTCCACCGGTTGCAAGAATAAGTTTTTCAACTTGTATGCATTTATTAGATCCTTGAAAAAAAAGACAAAAATAACCATCTTGTTTTTCTATACGGATTACTCTTGTATTTAAAAATATGTGTATACGTGGATCCTTAAAAACTTCTTCAAAAACATCTATAATATCTTTGCTTTTATTTGACTCTGGAAAAATACGATTATCTTTTTCTTTTTTTAAAGGAACTCCATGAGATTCAAACCAATCACGAACCATAACAGGTGAAAATTGGTACATCGCATGCGTCAAAAATTTCCCTCCACGAGGATATTTCGTCAAAATAATACGAATGTCTTCTAAACCTGTTGTAACATTACATCGTCCACCTCCGGTCATGGAAACTTTTTTTCCTATTACTTCATTGCGTTCAATTAAAAAAATATCTAAATCTTTCTCTGTCTTTAGAAGCCTTGCTGCTGCCATCATCCCAGAAGCCCCTGCACCAATAATACCGATTCGCATAAATATTATTTTCTAATTCTTGGTAAGAATTTTACATATTTAAAAGAATGTCACGCACGAGAGGCAATTCAAATATTTGATCTTTTTTAGAGAAATGACCTTTATTTTCTTGAATGATTATTTCTGATCCTAAGATAGCTCGAAAAATTTCTTGATTTATTAAAGGTACATATGGGTCGTTATCAGAAAAAATAGCCACACTTTTTTTAATGTGTGTTTTGACTTTTTTTAAATCAAGAGGGGTGGTAAGCCATTCCCGAGCAACATCGTGTATCACTTCATCGTCTTCAAGATTTGAAAGTTCTCTAAAAAATCCAGCTACAAAAATAGCCCCGCCTATAACTATGTCTTCAGGTAATGTTTCAAGATATCGAGTGATTGCTTGGCAACCCATACTGTGACCAATAAAATAAGTCTGTTCATTTGGATTTTGAATAATATGTTTCAAAGCCGGAATACAATTTTTAATTCTCGGCTCTTCTGGTTTTGGTAGCTGAGGAATAGAAACAATAAAATTGCGGTTTTCTAATTCTGTTTTCAACCAAGGAAACCAATTATCTTGTGGGTGCCCATCCCATCCATGAATAATATAGACTTGTTTTAACATATAATGAATAAAATTTTTTACAAAAAAATATAGTTTAATTTTATGAAATTTATGAAGATAGATAGTTTAACACACGAGCATAAATTTTTACGATAATAAAGGGTATAAAAACAAAAAACCTCAACTAAAATTGGGATTTTGAGAGTTATTGTACAAAGATTGAACCCAGAGCCAGCTGTCTTTTTGAACTAAAATGAAGCTTATTTTCAATTTTGTCGATGCTGTGAAATAAATAGAGAATAAGAAAAAACTGTTGTTGAAATATTTGTATAACGCTTAGAAATATCCGAAGTCCGTCCGCTATAATGAGACAGAGTTTTAATATTACAGCAACTTTGTTAATGGAACTAAACAACTGAACAATTACGACTGGATTTGGGTCAAGAAAATTTATCTTACCTTGAAAATATATTTATGAAAAATTTTGAGCGGAATATTATTTGTTGAACGATACTTTGAAAATATTTACTCCACCACTGTTTTATCAGTAACAATACTTGGAGAATGAATAACAAATATTTTTGTAGGCTCCAGAAACTCACCTGAAATAATATTGTTTACATCTACAAAAAGAAAATCTCCCTTGCCCAGCACAACTTCGTTTCCATTCACATTATATCTTGCTTTGCCTTCAAGTATAATTAGTAACTCTACTTTTAGCTTATGATAATGTGCTCTGGCTTTATCGCCAGATTGATGTTCTTTATATAAAATTTCTAGCTGATCATTTTTGCATGGATGATTTTCATCATTAAAGAAAGAACCAACAAACCATCCACTATATTGACCAGGGTCTGTGTAGCGCCCAGAAAAATATTTACCGTTTTTTAATTGCGATATATCCATATTTTTAAAATTTCGTTTAGTGCGAGCGCTCACCGCGCATTGTGCAAATAGCGAAGCAATTTTGCACACAACATTCATACATAAACAATGTTTGGTGTGGCGGCATAATTTGGAGCAAGACGACACACTGTCGCCAAATATAGGCGAAGCGGAACCTAGTGGAGCGTAGCCGCTTATGCAGTATTATAGGATGTTTTATTCACCTTCAATATAAAATCTTTGGCCCCAAAATGAAATAAAATAATAATCCTCCGCACAGGCATCTACTTTTGCGCCAAACGGCACCCATTTAACATTAATACACAACTTGGAAATATCCTTCTGAATCATTGCTTGCTGTTGGAATAAAAAGCAACTTAGGTTTTGATTTTCCTGTTTGTTTTATTATCTCTTTATCTATTGAATTTGTTTCAACAGGATAGAACCGGCCATTTTCATGAGGTCTTCCAATTTCTCCTCCACCTAAAGCAATAATTTTACCCATAAAAAATCTGAATTACAAAATTTATAAATGTTTGTTTAAAAAACTGCCCTCTTTTATTTTTGAACCCAAAAGATTATTTCATTTAACTCGTTTCTATGCAAGATTTGTGTTCCACATGTAACAAATTATGTATGTTATACAAACTTTTGTTATATTTTGTATATAGTATATAGAAAATATTTTAGATAAAACGGATAGGGTCTTGCGTTTAGGTAACTACTCACCAAAAACAAGTAAAACATAT
>PFWS01000050.1 GCA_002791255.1 Candidatus Uhrbacteria bacterium CG_4_9_14_3_um_filter_36_7 | reverse complement strand
TGCCCAAGAGGAAACATAATAATCTGTACTTATTGATGCCACACCAATTTGAGGTAATTGAACTGCCCATTTATTCCACGCCTTTGTACCTGAATTTTTCATTCCAATAGTAAAGGAAATAATTTCTCCGCCTTTGGTAACCACCTTTTTTTGACTTTTTAAAAGAAGGCTTGCTTGGTACCCTTCTCTTATTTGATCTGTAGATTTTTGAACGTTTGTATCATGGAGATTTGTTTGTTCTGTTTTTTTGGGTAAGGACGTTGTTTGAGATACATCTATAATTAACGTAAATAACCCTCCAGGAATCCAAGCAATATCTTCCGCTGCTAAAGCAAAAGTTTCTTTATAAGTTCCTGGGGTTGTTGGAGCTTTAAGTGAAAGAAGAATGTGTCCAACCTCCCCGACCTTAACTACTTCTTCTTGAATTTTAACTGGCTGATCCTGGCTGATCCAAGAAGATGATTGAAAAATACTTGTTCGATATTTTGGATCATAGGTATAAATAGAAACAAAAGCTTTTCCATTTTTCTCCCAAACGTGTTCTCCAATATTTTGAAAACCGATCATGATCGTTTTTTCCTCTGCTGGACTCATGGTTATTTTTCCCCCACCAACCACTTGCATAGCTTCATAGCCTTTTTTAGGTGCTGCAAAAACATTGGTTGCTGATAAAAAAATAAAAGATAAAAAAACAGCACTGAAAATGGCTGTAAAAATAGGTAAAAAATGTTTTTTCCATCCCATAAAAAGAATCATATGTTTTATTTTATCAAAAAATCCCATATCTCTCAATGTAATCCATCCCCTTTCTAAACTCCTCATCTTTTTATACACTTGATCTTCTATGACATCTTTACAAATGGTGGCAAAAAATTACACGATCCAAACTATAGGAAAAATGTTAACTGTTCTTGTGGGTATTTTTGCAGTTGCAATTATTGCGCGATCACTCGGAAAAGAAGGAATAGGTGCCTATACAACAGCCATGACATATCTAACTATTTTTGGCACGATTGTTGAATTTGGCATGACCCTTACACTTATTCAAATGATCTCAATACGTGATCAAACAAAGGAGGCGCGGGTTATTAATAGTCTACTTGGACTTCGAGTAGTTTCTGGTCTTTTATTTTATAGTCTTGCCCCAATCCTTGTTCAGATTTTTCCCTATTCGCCTGCTACAAAACTTGCGGTTGTGGTAGGAACGCTTGGTTATTTTTTCATGACATCCACTGGTCTTTTAATTGGTTTTTTTCAAAAACATTTAATCATTTGGCGATTTGCACTTAGCGAACTTTTAAATCGTGGTTTTTTCCTTCTTCTGGTTATTTTTTTTACCTGGCTTGGTTTTAAAACAGTTGGTATGGTGGCTGCTTTTGCCATTGCTAATATTCTTTGGTTTATAGCTGTTTTTTTTCTCATACGACCCTATATAAAAATTCGACCAAGTTTTGACAAAGATCTTTGGAAAGAGGCTTTTCATCGCAGTTGGCCAATTGGTTTATCAACTATTTGTAATCTGGTTTATTTAAAAGGCGACATTATGTTTCTTGCAGCCTTTCGTTCAGAAGCGGTTGTGGGTATTTATGGAATTGCCTACAAAATCATTGATGTTGTCACTATGATTCCTGTGATGCTTATGGGTTTGCTTCTGCCATCGCTCACTTTATTTTGGAAAGAACAAAATAAAGCCGATTTCGCTCGTTTCCTTCAAAAGGCTTTTGATTTTTTTATGATTCTTGCAATTCCTATTGTATTTGGAGCCCAAGCAGTTGCCACCCCACTTTCTGTTCTGATTGGTGGAGATGAATTTGTTGATTCAGGCCCCATTCTACGTATTCTTATTATTGCCACTCTTGGACTTTTTATTAGTTCTCTTTATGGACACACGGTAGTTGCAATTGAAAAACAAAAATCAATGGCTCCAGGATATGCTCTAACTGCTTTTTTAACTATTATCGGCTATCTTATATTTATCCCACGTTTTGGGGTTTGGGGAGCCGCTGGCATGACACTTTTTTCTGAATTTCTTATTGGAGTCCTTACTTTTATAATGGTTGTTCGTACAACACATATTTATCCAAATCTTCTTGTTTTATTTAAAGTTCTTTTGGCGAGTATTATTATGTACGTTTTCCTTATGTTTTTACCTGCTTGGCCTGTTTTGCTTCAAATTACACTTGGGACTCTTTTTTATATTCTTATTCTTTTAAGTATTGGTGGGGTAAAATTTATAACAATTAAATCTCTCTTTTACAAACAGACAGGTTAAACTATGTTATATCTGTTTTTGTTATTTATCTGTGTCCTTCTTTTTGGAATTATTGCTTGGAAAGATATTCAACAAGCAACGATTTTATTTTTTGGCTTATTACCAACCTATCTTCTTCGGATAACTATTTTTGGTTTACCAACTACTTTGCTTGAAATGCTCTTTTGGGTGCTTTTTCTAATTTGGTTTATTCAACGATTTGAATGGAAAAAACAAAAGCTTCTTCTCCCTGTACCACTTATCATTCTATTTTTAGCTGCAAGTATTAGTTTATTTGTGGCTCCAAATATATTTACAGCTTTAGGAATTTGGAAAAGTTATTTTCTAGAACCAATCATTTTTTTTCTGATCATTCGATCTGTCATTCAAAAATCAGAAAACATTTCTTATTTATTTATATCTTTTGGAGTAAGCGCTTTGTTTATTTCTCTTTTTGGAATTGTTCAGTTTCTCACTGGTTTATCGATTCCTATTCCTTGGGATGTTGAACGTCGAATAACAAGTATCTTTCCCTATCCAAACGCGCTTGGACTTTTTATAGGGCCTGCTCTTATGATTAGTTTTTTTGAAAGTACACGATTAATAAAACAATTTTTGCAAAATGGCCAAAAATCGATTTGGCTTTTTTGTTTCTGGATAAGCGTGTTTATTTTTGGAAGTATGGCAATTTTTTTCTCAAAAACAGAAGCAGCTTGGGGGGCGGTTGTGGGAACGATTCTTTTTTCTTCTTGGTTTATTCGCGATCTTAGAAAAATAACTATTCCATTTGCAATAATTTGTGCAATTGTTCTTCTTTCTCTTCCAGCCCTTCATGTACCTTTTTTTCAAAAAATAACCTTTCAAGATTATTCTGGCACAGTACGCCTAAAACAATGGGAAGAAACAGTTGAACTTTTAAAAAATCATTGGCTGTTTGGGGCTGGGCTTTCTGGTTACCCAACCAAAGTGATTCCCTATCACACTCATCCGGAAATTGAAATTTTTCAATACCCCCATAATATTATTTTAAATATTTGGACAGAACTTGGTTTGGTCGGGCTTGCGGCGTTTATTCTCCTTATGGCGCAAGTACTTGCTTTATTTATTGAATCAACAAAATATCCTTTACAAGAACGCTGGATATCTATTATTTGCTTTTCTGTACTTCTTGAAATAATGATACACGGGCTTGTTGATGTGCCTTATTTTAAAAACGATCTAGCTATGCTTACAATGGGAATCTTAGCTATATTTTATTTAAACACAAAACAAAAACACTCTTTCATTGACGGGTCAACAGAAACATCTTAATGTTAATTTCATGTTCTTTGTTTCAACCACTTCAAGGAGGCGGCAATGGATCTTGTGGCCTTTTATTCTATATTGTCTGTTTTTTTTAAAAAGACTCAGGATGGCTATATGGATTCCAAAGACGCGCTCTACCGCGTCGACTGTGTCGCAAACGGACAAAAAGATAATGAACTGCCGAATCGAAATATTGTCCAATGGGAGCAGATCTTTCGGTTCATTCAGCTTTCAAGAAAAGTTAGGTGGACTGAATCTGAGATTTGTTATCTTCTTTATGCCGCTACATCTGCCGCAGCGTGTGGTTGTGTATTAAATCTTCCTACACCGAATTTCAGGTGTGGACAATGAACCTCGTGTCGAGACAAAAAGCACGACTCCTTAACTCGCACGGGGTCTTGCTTTTTTATTAGCTGACATCTAAGCTCTATAAAAAAGAAATTGAAGAACTTAAGTAACTTGAAGAACTTTTTCGAAAGGCAAAGCTGAATAATGTTATGCTAAAAAGTTCCTCCAGTTCATCAAGTTCTTTAAGTTCATCTACATATAAACGGAGGGGTGGCTCGAGAGGTCGAAGGCGCTTGACTCGAAATCAAGTGTACCTGCAAAGGTACCGTGGGTTCGAATCCCACCCCCTCCGCCAGATTGGCAACTTTGAACCAAAGTAAAATAAGGCTCAAAATCCACTACTATCTTTTTTTGAGCAATATTGCTAAAATTAAGATATGCAGAATTTTTATATAATTTTGGCATTACAAATATGAAAACTTTTTTTGAGGCCAAGCAAAAATTCGATAAAGATTTTTCAATAAAGAATGAGCTGACCGCTTTTTTGCCTGTGAATTTGGAAATTGGCAAAAAAATAAAAATCAAGGGAGTGAAAAATACTCCGAATGAGGAATACTATAAGTGGCAATTTTTCTATGGACTGATTAATTCAGGTCTTTATCAAAAGGATTTTATTGGTTCAGAAGTTTATTTTCCTAAAGGAAACAAAAATTCTGCCCCCATTAAATTTGATGGTGCAATTTTTGATGATGCTGAATGGTTTGAGACATATAAAAATTGGATCACCAAAAAAGATCAAAGATCGTTGGATTGGTTAAGGCAACATCTTATCGCCGTTATTGAATTCAAAAAAGAGGACGGCAAAGATGTTGAAACAGTTTACAATCAGCAACTCAAACCTGCCATAAAAGAATCTGAAAATGATTTTGTTTTGGGTGTGCTTTATGATACGGAAAGATTATTTTTGTTCCAAAAGAAGCAAGGAAAATTTATTCGCTTGGATGAATCGTACAACCTAAAAGGCGAAAATAGTTCAACAAAAGAACTTTCCTTACACTTGCCGGACGAATTTCGAAAAATCCCGTCATTTGAGCAACTTAAAAAAAGAATTGTTGATGTAAAAATTGATAGATCAGCTCGAACAGTTAATGACCTTGATGTCATTACTGGTGTTTTTAGCACGCAAGTTAATCAGGCAATTTCCGATATTTTGCGGACACTCGACAAAATCAGTATGCTCAACCAGCGTGGTTATGAAATTTTGTTGCAGTTAATCGCTTTGAAAATTTTCGACGAAAAGAAAAATGAATTGCTCAAATACTATATTCAGGAAGAAGAGAATCGGGATATACACAAACTCAAATTCTATATTGAGCAGGACGAGAGGGATTTTAGAACGCTAAATGATGATAATGTCCAAAATTTCATCAAGAGAATACAAGGCCTAAAAGCACAAGCAGAATCAACCTACAAAGTCATTTTGAGCAATTCAACCATCGACTGGAAAAGTGAGGGGCATGTCGCTGTTGTTGGCTCAATAGTTTATAACTTACAAGATTATAGTTTTACTCGTTCAAGCACGACTGATCTGTACCAGTTAATTTTCTACCGCTTTGCTAACGCTTTTACAAAATCGGAAAAGGGGCAATTCTTAACGCCTATCCCCTTGATCAATTTTCTCGTGGACATTGTAAACCCAAAAATTACGGACACTATGGCCGACCCGACAGTTGGTAGTGGCGATTTTCTCTCAATATCGTATGTGAAGTCGGATCGAAAAATGGATGATAAAAACATACATGGAATAGACAATGACGCTCAAATGGTGATGTTGGCACAGCTAAACATGCTTCTTAACGGGGACGGCAACGCAAAAATCGAATTTAGTCCGGGTTACGGATCAATCACCCATAAATTTGATAAGGACGGAAAGTTGGTTAGTTTAATCCCCGCAAAACACAAAGCTGGAGATTGGGATAACTGGGATGATTACACAGAATTGAAAAAATTTGATGTTGTTTTAACAAATCCGCCTTTCGGTGAAGATAGAAAATTTGAACCAAAAACACAAAAAGATAAAGACATTATTGAAATGTACGAATTATGGCACACCGCACGAAATGGTGGGTGGATTGATCTCGGACTTGTTTTTCTTGAAAACGCCTATCGCATTTTGAAAGAGAATGGTCGTGTTGGTATCGTCCTATCTAACTCTATTGCTTCGATTGAGAGATGGGGGAATGCTAGAAAATGGTTAATGTCTAAAATGCGTGTTGTGGCACTCTTTGATTTACCATCAAATGTTTTTGCTGATACTGGCGTTAACACAACTGTTATCGTGGCATATAAACCTACGGAAAAAGAATTGAAAAAGCTAAATGAAAACGGATACAGCATTTTCGTCAAAGATATTCAGAAAGTTGGTTATGAAGTGAAAACGATAAAGCGCGTTAAGCATTTCGTTCCCATCTATAAAATAAACGACGAAAAATTTGAGGTTGAAACAGACAAGGAGGGACGACCATTGCTGGACGAGGAATTTTCAAGCACAGTTCAAGAATTTAGAGATTGGTGCTTAGGACAGGAAAAATCCTTGCAAGACCTTTTTTACAAAGAAAAATAATATGGAATATGTCAGAGTGCCAACTGAAATTTCGACTAAGGAAGTAGTCTCAAAGGGCTACTCGTTTTCGGCTTCTCAATACAAGGGAGTTAGAATCACGAACAAAAATAGCGTCTCGTTGCGTGAATTACTGGATCGCCCTTTGAAACCGTCAGACAAAGGTATTGAGGTCGGCTCACAAAGCTATATTACACATTCGCCCTTTCAATTCATAAGAACAAAAGGATTACAACCAGAATCTTTTTTGCCTTCTTTTTCTCCTGAAAGTGTTGTTCCGGTACTGCCAACAAGTTTTAAGAAGATTGGGCTAAAAGAGGGCGATGTTCTGATTTCCAAAGATTCAAACATTGGTGAGGTAATAATTCTTGATCGGGATTATCCGCAACACATGATTTCCGGTGGAATTTATAGATTGCCCATAACAAAGCAGAAGTATTATATTTTTGGTTTGCTTAAAAGTGAATTTTTTAAAACACAACTTCTTTTTTTGGTTTCAAGAGGCACAACTATAAAACACGCAAAAACTCTATTTCTTGATTGCGAAATTCCTTTTCCAAATCAAAAAAACAAGGATGAGGTAATCAAGCATATCGAATCTTTAGTCCTTTCAATTATTGCTCAAGAAAAGAGTGTTAAAGAAAAATCTGAATTATTGAATCAGCTAATCGAAAAAGAATTGGCAAACCAAAAATCAAACACTTTTCATTATGAATACCCGACTTTGAAAAAAATCGGAGAAAATTCGCGTTTAGATACAGGTACTTACAGCAAACGAT
>PFWS01000033.1:30821-33293 GCA_002791255.1 Candidatus Uhrbacteria bacterium CG_4_9_14_3_um_filter_36_7 | reverse complement strand
AGGCATAACAACCATTTAACTAGTTAAACAACGTTATTTTAGCTTAACCAAACAAAAAAAGCGCCTTTTCAGGCCCCCAGAAGTGAACGGTCTCAGGTGTTTATTACATTTTTCGCAGCGCGCCTCATCAAAGACAGCTGAATTAGAAGAAAAAATCATATCAATGACTCGGGCTATATGGTGTTCCACTGGTGGAGCAATGCGTAACTTTTTATAAAGAGCAATCTCAGGTGCAATCAATGAAAAACGACGTTTTAATTTTGCATCATAAACAGGTTTATTAACCCATGCGTCAATCTCATCAATTGTATCGGGGATTTCCTTAGAGTCTTTTACATCCATGGCCTGAGCTAATTCTGCACCAGTGGCTCCTTTTATTTCTACAGGAAATAAATTTGCATGAATTTTCTCTCCAAAAGCAAGATCTGCTAAATGATATTTTACTGCACCAGATTCAAGATAATGCCCAAAAGAAAACTTAGCGGGAAAAAATTCTCCGTATTCACCACGATCAAACATAGTACATTTTATTTGATCCACTTTTTGCCAATATTCTTTCTCTGTATAGGGCTTATTAAAAAAATGGAATTTCTTTTTTAGTAAACCCACACATCCGAAACAATTCTCGCAATCATAACACCCAATACATAACTCACTATTTTGACAACGTACACACCAGAACAAAAATAAACCACCATAACAATTTGGAACCCCTGCTGAATAATAACAATCTTTCGAATTCACCACCTCCGCGCAAAAAGCATTATCTTGTGATTGAGCAATAGCCCATACGCACCAATCACAATGTCGTGCACCGCCATCGGCAAAATAGACATACTGACAATCAGTACAACCGTGTAAATATTCTCCAATAGAGTCTGTTGTTTTTTCATTGAAATTCTCTGGCCAAATGCTTTTAATCATTAATTCATCAAATTTCTGTAAATATTCCTCTACTACTGATCGTTTTCCAAGATCAACCTGCGCGCGACGTTTTTCCCACTCATCTTTTGAAAGCTGTTCATTGAACCAGAGATGTTTTTTATTACGTTTATTAGTTGCACCAAAACAATATTCACAGTTGCGACAATCAAATAAAAATACACTATTAAGACAGTCATTACTCTCACGCACATAGCGACTTTGAAAAATCCGATTGGAATTCACGATATTGTAGGATTGATTAACAGTAACAGCATTATAAATCTCCGCAGAATCTTCTGTATTATACGCTACCACACCAAAAAGGGTATTCTTGCTTTTTGAGGCCACCACAAAATAACTGTTTTGATCACCATGCGAAGCAATGGAAATAGAATTTTCTACCTCCACATAATTTCTTTGGGCACTAGAAGGAATACGTAAATTCAATTCATAAATCTGATCAAAAACTGATCTGCTCTCATCATAATCAATCTGTTCAAAAGAAAAATCTTTTTCAAACCATTCTTTATCCGGAAGTACACGTATCCCTGTTCCTGGATGAATACCGCAAATAATGGGTTTGCCTGTTTGTGCATGTTGGTTATACCACCACTGTCCTCCAGAAAAAGTATTGGTCAAAAGCCGCATTCGTGTAAGCGGACTATATCGAGAAGGTGGAACATTAAATTTTCTATACCACTCAATTTCCCTCTCATCCATAAACCACTTCTCCCCCGTTAGTTCACAAACCCGCTCACCGGGTTTTGTTGCATCAAGAATTGCTTTGGCTTTAGCATCGTAATTGGGAGTTTTAGACATATTTATCCATTTTGTTCTAAAAATTGAAAATAACAATCACGACAGTAAACAATTCTTTCTGTATAATTTTTATTCTTAGCTACCATAATTTCTTTTTTACACTTCTGACAATATTGCTCTTCGCATACTGCTAGATTCATTTCTGCATATAGTTCTTGGATACGTCTTGTTGGGTGTTGGCGAGGAGGAGCAATTTTCATTTTTTGATAAAAAGCTAGTTCTGACTTTAAGTATCCAAAACGACGATTGAAAATCTCATCTCTAAATGGCTTACCAGATAGTGAGCCAATATTAGTTTCGTCTAAACGATCTGGTATTGTTTGAATTAACTCAATCTTTGACAAATCTATCTCAGGGCCCTCTGCTCCATCATCACCTGGAGCAAAATTGGCACAGCCAAATTTTTGACATTCTTCTTGCGTAGCACCATAAATAATTGACGCCCCAGAACCACTCCAATATTGAGTGGAATGATACATGGGGGGAAAATCTCCATATTCTCCACGGTCGAGCATAGCGCATTTAAGCTGATCAACTTTTTGCCAATATTCATCTTCCGTATATTGTTTATTTAAAATACAAAACTTTTTATGACGCAGGCCAAAACATCCAAAACAGTTTTCGCATTCAAAACAACTATTGCAAAATTCCATGTTCAAACAACTGGAAAGAATCGAAAGACAAAATTTTGATCCAGATGTATTTCCATAACCTACCCCATAATAATTA
>PFWS01000033.1:27570-30726 GCA_002791255.1 Candidatus Uhrbacteria bacterium CG_4_9_14_3_um_filter_36_7 | reverse complement strand
ATTCTCTGGCCAAATGGAAGACGCAACAAGTTCACGAAACTTTTCTTCCCAATGTCTCCGTATTTTGTAAAAAGATAAATCAACTTCTGCGACCCTGTGTTCCCATTCGTCTTTCGATAATTGCTCATTCCAAAATAGATATTTTCGATTTCGTTTATTTGTAGCACCAAAGCAATATTCACAATTTCGACAATCAAAAAGAAAAGAAGAATTTAAACAGTCGTGCCCTTCACGAACAAACTTACAGTTATGGATTCGTTCTGAATGAACAATATTATAGGAACTTTGTACATTATAAACTAAAGCCAACTCAGCAGAATTCTCAATGTCATATCCATTCATACAATAATAACAACGCTTACTTTTACAAGCTAAAACAAAAAAACTATCTTTATCTCCAAGTGAAATAAAGGCCAAAGAATTTTCTGGAGGAATATAATTGTAACAAGCGGCCAAAGGGACCTGTCGGCTGAGTTTATATATCTGATCAAAAAATGAACTCTCTAAATCAATATCTCTACCACGATCAATAAAATCTTTTGTAAACCATTCTTTATCTGGCAAAACATTAATTCCGGTTGATGGATGAGTGCATGAAATAATTGGCTCACCTGTTTGTGGGTGTTTGTTGTACCACATATCAAACATCACAAAATAACCGTGAATGAGTTTCATGCGGATTAGTGGTGCATATTTAGATGGAGGTACTTTGTATTTCCTATATATTTCAATCTCATTTTCATCCATGTACCAGTTATCTCCGGTTAATTGACATGTTTTTTCACCGGGTTTTGTTGCATCAAGAATTGCTTTGACTTTAGCATCGTAATTGGGAGTTTTAGACATATTTATCCATTTTTTTCGGCATAAGGTACAAAAAGCGGGTGGTATTTGATGGTGTTTTACAGGACTTCTTGAAGTCTTTTTTAGTTTGGTGAAGTAGTAGAAGCAAGAAGAATAGTGTTTAAAAGTTTTTGTTTGTTTTGTCTTGAAAGTCCTGGGTGAGTATTAACCAATCTTCTGATATGCCTAAAGTGTCCTTCTAATGAATTAGTGGTTCTTAGAATATTGGTGTTTTTTCTAAATAATTAATATAACAATCGTGACAATAAACTTTTTTCTTTGAGAACATTGGATTTTTATTTACCAAAATCTGCTTCTCACATTGACCACAAATACCTATTTCTTGCTCAGGACTGTTTATTTGAGATACGAGCTCCTTAAATCTTGCCCGATAATGACGCCTTGGAAATGGATATCCTTTTTGTTTACGATAAGCTAATTCCTTGGTATTCACATTAAAACGACGTCCTTCTTCTTTATCTTCGAATGGAATATTTACCCATTCTTGTCCAATATCGTTTATTGTATCTGGAACCTCTTCTATTTCATGAAGAACTTGATCTTTTATATAGGGCGCAAAACGCATTTGTTCTTTTGGGTCAAAAATAGGTGCCTCCATAGCTTCAAGTTCTGCTTGAGTGAATGGAGCAACCACAGACGAAAAACCTGTTTGAGGAATCCAGGGTGCAAATGATGGTGGAAAAAATTTTCCATATTCTCCTTTATCTAACATGGTGCACTTAAGTTCGTCTACCCGTTTCCAATATTCTTCTTCTGAGTATGGCTTATTAAAAATATGAAATTTTTTTCGCTGAAGTCCATTACAAGCAAAGCAACTTTCACAATTACGACAATCAGAACAATATTCCATTTGGGAACTAGACATGATAACAAATGAAAATTTAACATTTTGCGAATTGGCAGCTACAGAAGTTAAATAAACATGTTCTGAATCAACCGCAATAACAGTATCCTTTATTTGTTGTGAGAAAGAAATAAACCAACTATTTTCAACATCGGTTGCTTTAGTCATAAAATAACCAGATGATCGAACGGTATCGAGAAAATATTCTCCCTGGCTTTCTTGAATATTAACATTGGTATATTCTGACCAGATAGCTTCTTTTTCTAAAAAATCACGAAATTTTTTACGATATTCGTCAAATATTTTTGAAGAAGATAAATCAATTTGTTTTCGTCGACTTTCCCACTCATCTTTTGAAAGCTGTTCATTAAACCAGATGTACTTACGATTACGTTTATTTGTTGCTCCAAAACAATATTCACAGTTTCGACAATCAAAAAGAAAACAAGAATTCAAACAATCTAAAGAATCAAAAACCTGAATACAGTTATATAATCGAACGCTCATGCAACATGAAAAACAATTTTCGCAGTGTTCGAGAAAAACTCCATCTATACAATCATCAACAAAACGACAACGGAATATATACCAACTATTTTTACTATCATATGAACCGAAAACCATAAAACAATTAATACAATGAACATAGCCCCCACCTATACAATTTTCTGAAGCGGTTGAAAAAAGAGACGGAACTGGACAGGAAGCAAATAAAGTCTTTTGTTGTTCAAACAAAGATCTTAATAAATCATAATCAATCCCATGTTCAATTCCGTGATCTTTTTGATAATATTCCCGATCTGGTAAAACTGGATTTAAACTATCTGGGTGAGTCGAACATAAAATCGGTTTTCCTGTATAAACGTGTGGTTTCCACCAAAGATCTACACCAGCACCCCAACCACCAATCATTTTAACTCGAAAATAAGGGTGTAATTCACTTACAGGAACCATCCATTGTCTATATTTATCGATTTCATTTTGGGTTAAAACCCATGTTTTTTTTGTGATTGGACAAACCCGCTCGCCAGGTTTCGTGGCATCAAGAATGGCTTTGACTTTTTCATCGTAATTGGGAGTTTTGGACATAGATCGATACTATAACATAATTTAAAAAAATCCGTAGATTAACACGAATTTTTTATTATTTTGTATTATTTTCTTGTTGTAAACGTTTGAGGGCAACCAGGAAAGCTGCCTGCCGCAAATCACATCCTAATGCTTGTTGTTCTTCCCAAATTACTCTTACGCTTTCATCCATAATCATCTTTAGTTTCTCATGAATCTCTTCAATTTCCCAAGTTTCTTTTTTTTGATTTTGCTCCCATTCAAAAAAACTAACCGTTACTCCACCGGCATTGGCTAAAATATCAGGTATACATGGAATACCACACGCAAAAAGCACATCATCTGCTTTTGGGGTAACTGGGCCATTAGCAAGTTCAAGA
>PFWS01000033.1:0-27545 GCA_002791255.1 Candidatus Uhrbacteria bacterium CG_4_9_14_3_um_filter_36_7 | reverse complement strand
TTGCTCGGATAGCTTCAACATTTGTCTCTGTTATTTGCCCTTCTAAAGCAGCTGGGATAAGTAAATCACATTCAAGTTCTAAAAATCGATCTTGATTAATAGATTGACTGTTTAAAAATCCAATTACACTTCCTGTTTGGTCTTTATAAGAAATAAGAGCGGAAATATCCAAACCATTTTCATTAAAAATAGCTCCCTTTGAATCAGAAATACCAATAATTTTATGGCCGTCTTTATAAAATAATTCAGCCATATGGCGCCCAGCATTTCCAAAACCCTGAATAACTACTCGTACAGGACTATTAAGACCAAGGCGTTCTTTAAGTGCTTGAAAAACAAAATACCCACCTTGAGCTGTAGCGGTATCACGTCCAATACTTCCGCCAACATCAATACTTTTTCCAGTAACAACTGCTTTTGCTAGATGGTCTTGAGTTTGTTTTTCATATTCACTGGCAATCCAATCCATTTCTTTAGAACTTGTTCCAACATCTGGTGCAGGAACATCTTTAGAAGGACCAATAATATCGATCATGGATTTTGTCCATCCACAAGTAAGCTGCTCTAATTCATTTTCTGATAAAATTTTTGGATTTACTTCTATTCCCCCCTTACCTCCTCCAAACGGAATACCGACCACTGCACATTTTAGAGTCATCCAAAAAGCTAGGGCTCGCACTTCATTTAAATCCGTTTTTTCATGATAACGAATTCCACCTTTATAAGGACCTCGAGAATTATTATATTGAACCCGGTAACCCCGAAAAATTTTAAATGATCCATCATCCATTTTGACTGGAATAAAAACAGTTATTTCACGCTCTGGATGCTCAAGCTTTAAAAGAAAATCTGGATCAAAAAAATACAGATGACTAGCCCGTTTTAATTGATGTAATGCATCTTCAAATGGATTTGGCATACTAAAAAATTAATAAATTTTTTGCTGCGAAGAAAGCCAACGTTCAGCATCAAGAGCTGCCATACAACCCATACCAGCAGCAGTAATCGCTTGCCTATAACGATGATCAATCACATCACCGGCAGCAAAAATTCCTTCTTTGCTCGTCTTGGTTGTTCCAGACTCACACTTAATATACCCTTGTGGATCTAAATCAAGAATACCTTGGAATATTTCCGAGTTTGGTTTATGACCAATAGCAATAAATAACCCATCAAGATCAAGCGTGTTTTGTTCTTGGGTCTGATTGTTAACCAAACGAATCTTAGTTAACTTTTGTCCATCGCCTATGATTTCAAGAACTTCTGTATTCCAAGAAAAAATAATTTTAGGATTTTCTTTGGCCCTTTCTTGCATAATTTTTGACGCACGAAGCTCATCTCGCCTAACAAAAATAGTAACTCTATTAACAAAGCGAGCCAAAAAAAGCGCTTCTTCAAGTGCTGCATCTCCACCACCCACCACACCAACATTTTTTCCTTTAAAGAAAAAACCATCACATGTGGCGCAAACCGAAACTCCACGCGTACGATATATTTCTTCACCTGGAACATGGAGCCATTTTGAAGAAGCCCCTGTGGCAATTATAACTGACGAACCCTCGTAAGCATTTTGAGATGTATGTAAAACAAAATGGCGCTCTACAAAATCAATAGATGTAATGATCTCGTTTTGAATATGTGTTCCAAAACGCTCTGCTTGTTTACGATACTGTTGCATGAGCTCTGGCCCTAAAATTCCCAGAGGAAATCCAGGAAAATTTTCGACTTCTGTAGTGGTCATGAGTTGTCCACCTGGCTCACCTCCTTCAAAAAGAAAAGAAGATAATCCCGCGCGTCCTGCATAAATAGCTGCTGTATATCCAGCTGGTCCTGAACCAATAATTAATACATCTTGAACTGACATATTATTTTATCAATCTTTAACCAAGGTGTTGGCGTACCCGATTTTCTAAAACATCAACTGGCATGGTACCAGAAAATTGATCAATAATATTTCCATTTTTAAAAATCATGAATGTGGGAATAGAAAGAATATTATACTTTTGCGCTATCTCAGAATATTCATCAACATTTAAGGTTCCTACTTGAACATCAGTCATCTTTTCAGCCAAACTCTCAACAATAGGACCCATCATTTTACAAGGTCCACACCAAGGAGCCCAAAAATCTACAAGAGTAACAGGGATATCTGGGTTTGAAATAATAGTATCAAAATTTTCTGTGCTTAAAACAATCTCCTTCATAAAAAATAAATATAAATAATTATCTTCGACGTATACCTTCAATCATAAGCAAACGTTCCTTCTTTTCTTCTATATAAAACTCAAATAAATCTCCTGTTTCTGCTTTTACTTTCCCTTTATAATGAAGTCCGCACTCTTGACCCTCACGGATTTCCTTTACTTGTGATGCTCCAATATGAGTAGAGATAACTTCTCCTTCTCCAATAATTTTTTCCGCGCGTAAAATACGAATTTTTACACCTGAACGAATTTTTCCCACTTTCACTCTTCCACCAACAATCCATCCCTGATCTGTTTTACGGAAATTTGATATAACTTCCATTTTACCGGATTCTTCAATAATAAGTTCAGATGGAAGCATCTCTTGTAATTTATCAAGAACATCTTCAAATAATTTATAAATAACCTTAAATTCCTTAATGGTAATATTTTTTTCAAGGGCAAGTCGCTCAGCAGAAGTAGATGGATGTGTATTAAAACCGTAAATCGTCGCACCAGATGTTTCTGCATGCACAACATCTACATCTGTAATATTACCAAGTCCTTTTTGAACTATCTCCACCCCCACAGAGGGATGCTGTATTTTATCGAACATCCCCAAAATCGCTTCTAGTGAACCAAGCATATCTGTTCGCAAAATAATTGGAAGAATACGCTTTTGTACTTCATCGTTCAGTTGAGAAACATCTGTATGAGATGGGGTCAAAGAAGCTACTTCTTGCACCGCGCGAGAAGGACTCTCTTTGAATTTTTTAAGATCTTTCATCTCAATTGAAACCTCAAGTATATCTCCCATGGCAGGCGCATGCTTAAATCCAATAATTTTAACCGGCATAGAAGGAGGTGCTTCTTTGACCTGAACTCCCATCCAATTACGCATACCTCTAACACGACCATAAAAAGCCCCGTTAATTCCCATAATATCACCAAGATGGAGCGTGCCAACCTGAACAAGCATGGTTGCAACTGGTCCTTCTGCAACATCAACGTGAGATTCAATAATGGTTCCAATTGCTGGACGTAATGGATTAGCTAAAATAGCGGTCTTTTGAATATCAGCGGTTAAAAGTAAAGTATCTAAAAGGGTATCAATTCCCTGTTGTTGTTTAGCAGAAATAGGAACCATTGAAATTGTTCCACCCCAATCTTCACTTACCACTTTTGATTCAGCTAATTGTCCTTTTACTCTATCAATATTAGCTTCTGGCCTATCAATTTTATTTAATGCCACTACAAACGGAATACCAGTTCCTTTAATAATATCAATCACTTCTTTTGTCTGTGGTTGAACACCATCATCAGCAGCAACAACAAGAATGGCAATATCTGCCACTTTTGCTCCGCGTGAGCGCATAACTGTAAATGCTTCATGTCCAGGAGTATCAATAAAAGTAAGAAGTCGACCCTGGCGTTCTACTTGATAGGCTCCAATATGTTGGGTAATACCTCCGGCTTCTGTATCAACCACATTGGTTTTTCGAATTGCATCAAGCAGCTTTGTCTTTCCATGATCGACATGACCCATCACCACAATCACAGGCGGACGCTCTTTCATAAGATCCTCTTGTTCGCTAGCTATAACCACGGCAATACGATCAATTTCATTTGTGTTTATTTGATCATTTTCTTCTTTTTCTTTTGGACTTGCCAAAAAACCCAAATCTTCTGCCACAATAGAGGCTGTTTCAAAATCAATGCGTTCATTAATAGATGCCATAATTCCATTATGCATAAGTTCCTGCATAAGTCTTGGAACTGGAATTTGTAAAAGACTTGCAAATTCTCGAACAGTTAAAACCGCAGGAAGTACTAATGGTTTTTTCTCATGTTCATCTGTTTTTTTTTGTTGTTCTTCTCCTTGACGTTTCTGATCTTCCATTTTCTTTTGAAGTCTCTCCTGTTGACGCATTTCACCCCAAGCCTTCATAATCTGATTAGCAATACGGTCATCAACTTTAATAGCATGTTTTCCAATACTAAAACCGAGTTTGGGGAGTTTTTCCCGCAACTCTTCAGGAAGGACATTTAAACGTCGAGCGAGTTCTGAAATATTCATGAGGAATGTATTTAAAAATCGTGTTGAAATCATACCGGTAAAACATATGAACGTCAATCAATTCTCTCTGGGTGCTACAAAATTTGGATTTCTACTTTTACATAAAGATCCTGGACCAACTTCCCATGATCTTATTGCCCAATTACGAAGAATAACTGGAATCAAAAAAATCGGACACGCAGGCACACTTGATCCATTTGCAAGTGGTTTGCTTATTGTAGGAATTGGCCGAGAAAATACCAAAGATTTAGGTCAATTTATTGGGCTTGCAAAAACCTATGAAGCAATTTTCCTACTTGGAGCCAAAAGCACTACTGATGATCGAATGGGAGAAATTTACCCCTGTGATCCATCTGCGTCTTTTCCAAATGAACAAATGATACAAAGCACGATTCAATCATTTATTGGTCCTACTGAACAAATCCCTCCCCAATATGCAGCTATTAAAATTCAAGGAAAAAAAATGTACGAACTTGCTAGATTGGGAAAAATAGTAGATGCCAAACCACGCCACGTGACTATTTTTTCTTTTAATCTTCATGCTGTTGAATATTTAAATAAACCCAATCGTCTTATACGCCTGAAAACCACTATTTCTTGTTCTTCTGGAACATATATCCGTTCAATAGCTCGAGATCTAGGTGAAAAACTTGGAATAAATGGATATGTTCAAGAGCTTTGTCGAACATCAATCGGTCCGTTTTTACTTTCTGAATCAATTCATTTATCAGAGCTTCAACCAGAAAATTGGCAAAATTATCTCTTACCAAAAGAAAGACTCATCAATCGACTCATCTAAGTACGATCCTTTTTCTAGCTTGTCAATCAGGTTTATTTTTGAGAGAATAAGAGCATAAGACCATTAACTCTTTTTTTATATCAGAGAAACAGACGATAAGTATGGTGACAAAAATTTCCGAAAACCAGATAGTTTTTCTTAAAAATCGCTTGATTTTATTGTTTTTGATAAGCCTACGGAAACGAAGCATATTCGGAGCCCTTCAATCTATTTTTTTGTCTCCTCCTTGTCGATAAAAAGATTCCGCTCTTGTTGTTATTCCTTTTGTTTCTCGGGTGTTTTGGAAAAATCGTATGAATGATTTATTACTTCTCTTGTTTGGGGGTGTTTTGATTTTTTTTATAGGAACAGGTATTGGGTACTATTATAGAAAATTGCTTGTCAAAAAAAGTATTGATCAAGCAGAGACAAAAGTCGAAAAA
Organism: Candidatus Uhrbacteria bacterium CG_4_9_14_3_um_filter_36_7; assembly: GCA_002791255.1. Classification (GTDB taxonomy): domain Bacteria; phylum Patescibacteriota; class Patescibacteriia; order UBA9934; family GWF2-40-263; genus UM-FILTER-36-7. The sequence goes on along the minus strand of PFWS01000033.1, from coordinate 22,064 downwards.
ATGCTAACAGAAGCAAAAGCAAAACAACAGGAGCTTTTACTCGAAGCAAAAGAAAAATCGATTAAAATTATTGATGAGGCAAAAAATGAAGAACAAAATCGTCGCAAGGAACTTCAAGAATCCCAACGTCGTCTTGAAAGCCGTGAATCATTATTTGATAAAAAACTTCTTGAACTTGAAGACAAAAAAACAAAACTAGAAGAACAAAATAAAAAAATGGAGGAGCTTAAAAATAAAATTTTAGAAATTCGTGAACAAGAAACAAAAAAATTAGAAGAAATTACAGCTCTCACTAAAGAACAGGCTCTTGAACGACTGTTTCAATTATTAGAAAAAGAAAATCAAGAAACGTTATTAAGTCGAATTAGAAAATTGGAACAAATGAATGAACAGGAATTAGAACAACAAGCAAGAAAACTACTTTCGTTGGCTATTACCAGATATGCTTCTTCACAAGTAATTGATAGTACAACTACCAGTGTAGAACTTCCATCCGATGAAATGAAAGGACGTATTATTGGTAAAGAAGGACGTAATATCAAATCAATTGAAATGCTTACAGGAACAGAAATTATTGTTGATGATACGCCTGAAATGATTCTTGTTAGTGGTTTTTCCCCTATCCGTCGTCAGGTGGCTAAACGCGCCCTTGAAAATTTAATCCAAGATGGTCGAATTCATCCGGCTCGTATTGAAGAAGCAGTTAATCAAGCTAAAAAAGAACTTGCTCAAGAAATTCGTAAGGCTGGAGAAGAAACTCTTTATACCCTTGGTATCCCTGTTTCCTCTATTGATCCAAAATTAATATCGATCCTAGGACGTCTTAAATTTCGTACTAGTTACGGACAAAATGTCCTTCAACATTCGGTCGAAGTCGCCCAAATTGCTTCTATGATGGCAGAAGAACTTGGAGCTGATGTATTTGTTTGTAAAAAAGGAGGTCTTTTTCATGATATTGGAAAAGCTGTTGATCATGATATGCAAGGAGCTCATCCAGAAATTGGATATAATATTATGAAAAAGTTTGGATTCCCAGAAGAAATTTCCTATCAATCTATTGCCCATCATGAAGATCGACCACGAACCATTGAAGGAGCTATTATAAAAGCTGCAGATGCAATGAGTGGGGCTCGACCTGGGGCAAGAAAACAAAGCCTTGAACAATTTTTACGTCGAATGGAAGAATTAGAAACCTTGGCTCGTTCATTCCCTGGAGTTGAAAAAACATATGCTATTCAAGCAGGCCGTGAAATTCGTGTATTTGTTAAACCCGAAGAAATTGATGATTTAAACGCTTATAAACTTGCTAGAGATATTGCAGAAAAGATTGAAAAGAATTTACAATATCCTGGAGAGGTTAAAATCACTCTCATTAGAGAAACACGCATTATTGAATATGCAAAATAAGCGTGTTATAGTGCTTGTTCCCTTTTTATATTTTTATCTTTACTTTATATGAACAAAGTAGAATTAGCAGCAAAAATTGCTGAACAGCTTCAAACATCAAAAAAAATATCAGAAGATTTTTTGGAAGCATTTGAATTCTTTGTAACAAGTGCTCTTGTACATGGCGAAGAAGTAACAATTGCTGGTTTTGGCACATTTTCTGCCAGGGTTCGTGCTGGACGCATTGGTGTAAATCCTCAAAATCCTTCTGAAAAAATACAAATTCCTTCGGTAACCGTACCAAAATTTAAAGCAGGAAAATCACTTAAGGATGCATTAAAAGGAAAGCGATCGCTTGATGCGATCTAATCAAGTTGCATGCTTGCTATAAGTACATCTGCCACTTCTTGTTGATGAAGAAACTCAGAAAAAATAATCACAGATTGATTGATTGAAAATAAATAGTGTCGTTTCTCTACTCCAGAAGCTGTTGTGCTCACTATTTTTGTTATAGTGAGCTTTCCTTGTTCAATCAATTCTTGATTCAAGATAGAAATTGAAGATGGGTCAGAAGCAATAAGCGCATTGATAAATGTATCTGTGGTTAAATTTGAGTCAGCAGAATAGACATAAAAAATATTTTCAGGTGCCTCTGTTCCCTGACGATAATCTCGAATAGAAAGAAAAAAATCAACAGGAATTCCAAGATAATCAGTCTTATGAAATTCAGAGGGTCTTGGTTTTATTTCTATTCCAGAAGGATACTCAAGAACAAATTTATAGGTGGGATCCTTGTAAACAAACATTTCTTCCTGCTCATCATAAGGAGTCATATTTGACTTGTTGTTTTGAGAGAAAAAATTCGGACAACCAGCCCCAAAAAACACGATTACTATAAACAAACTAAAAAACCAAAACCAATTTTTTTTCATAAATGAGAAATAAAAAGATGTAAAGATTCTTTTAGATCAGCAACTGGAATCATGTGAGTTTCTTTCTGTGATCGCTCTTTCCATTCAATAGCGTGATCTTGTAAGGTTCGCTCAGAAATAACCAAACGAAGAGGGATACCGATAAGATCCGCATCTGCAAATTTCTCTCCTGCAGAGACTTCATGGCGATCATCCCAAAGAATATCAATTTGTTCGGCTTGCATTTGCTCATAAACTACTTGGGCATTTGCTTGAATATTTGCTTGTATTTCTGATGTTTTTCCAGAAAGCGTAATAAGGTGAACCATAAACGGAGCAATTACTTTTGGCCAAATAATTCCTCGTTCATCATGATATTTCTCAACAATGGTTGCAAGCGTTCGTCCCACACCAATTCCATAACACCCCATGTAATAAAATGTTTCTTTGCCTCCTTCTTGGGTAAAGGTTGCATGCATGCGCGAGCTATAATGTTTACCCAATTGAAAAATATTTCCAACCTCTATTCCTAATTTTTCCACAAAAATCTTACCATCTTTTGTTTTTTGTCCGAGTTTAACAAGGGCAATATCTGCTTCTTTATCAACTGTAAAATCTCTACCATAATTCACATTTAAGGCATCCTTTTGAAAAATATCTGCTCCAGTATAAAAATTACGTACCGTCTTTAATGAAAAATCTCCGACTTTTTTTATTTTTAATTTTAAAGGAGAAATAAATCCTGGTTCAGAACCAAGAGAACGAATCTCATCTTCTGTTGCACCTTCCAAAGAAAGACAACCAAGAACATGACAAAGTTTTACTTCATTAATTTCTAAATCACCACGCAAAGCAACAAGCACAAACTTCCCTTGATCAGTTTTATAAAGCACAGATTTTATTTGTCTCCAGGCAGGTTGTTTATACAAATCCACTCCATCTTGAATAGTTGGACCCCGAGGAGCTTCTTTTATTTCCATTTCCTTAATTGATTCATCTGGATTCATAATATCGTGACAAGAAACTGCTACATCCTCATGAGCAACATAACTACCATCTTCAGTGGCAAATACGCGACTTTCACCGACCTCGGATTCTACTATGAATTCATGACAATATTCGCCGCCAATATAGCCATTGTCAGATTCGGCGACTAACGCGTTAAGACCAAGTTGTTTAAAAATTCGCAAATATGTCTGCCACATGTTCTCATACTCCTTTTTAAAATCTACTTCATCTCGATGAAAAGAATAGGCATCTTTCATCATAAATTCCCGTACTCGCAAAAGCCCGCCGCGAGCGCGAAGTTCATCACGAAATTTTTGAGAAAATTGATAAATCGTAAAAGGAAGATCTCGATAACTTAGATTAAATTTTCGCACTAGATCAACAATCATTTCCTCTGCAGTTCCACCAAGTGCAAATTCTGCACCACGACGATCTTTAACTTTCATAAGTTCAAATCCAGCTGAGGAAGTACGGTTAGTTTCCTGCCAAAGTTCCAGAGGATGAAGGGTCGGAGTAATCATTTTTTGAGCACCTGCGGCATCCATTTCCTTTTCAATAATCTGCATAATCTTATCATGCACACGCATCCCAAGGGGGAGAAAATAATAACGACCAGCCACCGACTCTCTAATAAATCCACCTTGGATTAATAATTTAGTACTAATATTTCCTGCCTCGCGTGGAGATTCTTTGATTGTTTTTCCAAAAAGTCTTGAATATTTCATAATGGACGCATCTTAACAAAACTAAAATTCTTTGCCAATAATTTTGGAAGATTGATTTTCGTCGTTGTTGTGTACACAAAACCTTAAATTACTACTAAGATAAAAAATATTCTACATAACGCGACATAAACGAAGTCGTGTAGCAAATTGGGTTAGGGCTCTGCAAGAACTAAACTCATACACGCTGTTAGGTGATGGTAATAGCGACCAATGGGAACGAAAGAAATAAAAAACTGCAGCCCAAAAACTATAAAAAGTTATCTTTATGGTCTGCAGAATATTTTTCCTTATTATATGTAATAGTTAGTCTAGTCTGTTTCTTTATCGTGGTGCGCGCAGAGGGATTTGAACCCCCGACCGTTTGGTTAAGAGCCAACTGCTCTACCCCTGAGCTATGCGCGCATTTGTATTAACAAATAAATAATGCTTCAAAAGTGTGCCAAAAAAATTGACGGTGGTCAATCTTTTGAGGTATGGTTCTTCCCATGCACCCGTAGCTCAATTGGATAGAGTGTGTGGCTTCGAACCACAAGGTTGCAGGTTCAAGCCCTGCCGGGTGCACCATACATCATATTTTATTAACCCACCGTTACTTTTAACGGTTTTTTAAAATCCTTATTTTTACCACTTATTTTGTTCAATTGCCTTTTTGGCTGCTTCAATTTGTGCCTCGTGTTTTGAAGTGCCTGTTCCTTTTGCAATAAATTCTTTTCCAATATAAACACCTACTTCAAAAAGTTTTTCGTGATCTGGTCCTTCTTCATTAAGAACTTTATAAGTTGGGGTGATTCCCTGTTTTTCCTGAACCAATTCTTGAAACCTACTTTTTGGATCAATATAAAGTTGTTCATCAAGTACACGTGGAAGTTCAATCATAACTGTACGCATAATAAAATCCTTTGCTGACTCCCAACCCTGATCTAAATAAATAGCCCCAATAAGTGCCTCAAAGGCATTAGCTAAAATATAATATCGCGCTTTTGAATTTTTCTCTTTAGATTCTCCTTTGGAAAGATAAAGTTCTTCTTCAATTCCAAGTCGCTGACAGACAAGTGAAAGCATATCAGCATTCACAAGTGCTGCCCGCCAGTTGGTTAATTCCCCTTCTGGATTTTCATAATGTGCAAATAGGTATTCGGTTACCACAAGCTCTAAAACCGCATCTCCCAAAAATTCTAATCGTTCATTGTGTCCAAGAGAAAAATCTGGATGTTCATTTAAATAAGATCGGTGAACAAGAGCTTGGCGTAACGTATCTTTATTATGAAATATGACCCCAAGCGCCTGTTCAACAAGTTCAACTTCCCTCATAAGGTTTTATTAGGTGTATTAGTATGAGTTTCTTGCTTTGGTTTTAAAACTTCTTCATCAATGCTTTTTTTATGACCTTGTGTTAATTCGTGTTTATAAATAGCACCAAGAATTCCATTAATAAATCGGCCAGATGCATCCCCACCAAATGTTTTTGCAAGTTCTATTGCCTCATTAATAGCGACTTTTGATGGAATTTTTTCCGCATATAAAAGTTCATAGACTCCTACACGCAAAACATTGCGATCAATCATGGTCATACTCTCAAGTGGCCATTCAGGAGCAAATTCGATAATAATTTTATCAATCTCTGATTGGTGCGTTAAAATTCCATCAAGAGTCTGTTCAATATATCCACCATCATCAAATTCAGGAGCAAATTCATTTCTATTAAATGAAATGATATCTTTAATTTGGGATGAAGGTTGACTTAAAAAATCCCATTGATAAAGCGACTGCATCACAATCGTTCGAGCAAGATGGCGGTTAGACATAGTGAAATGAACCATTTATAAACCAATAAAAATTAAGACGTTTTTGGCAAGTCCTCTGTGTTTAATGAGGGCTTATCTTCGTGTTCTAAAGTACTAGGCGTCTCTAAACTCTTTTCTGAGTCCGTTTGCTCAGGGACAACCTGAGAAGCTGTTTTAGTTGAGGCCTTCTTTGAACCATAAGCTCCACAAGCCTGACAAATATGGTGTGGTTTAGTCGCTAATCCACAAGCCTGACAAACCTGAAGAGCTATAGGTTTAAGAGCAAAGTGAGCTGCTCGCCGACGTTTATCAGAACTTGTACGACGATGACCAGGTAATCCCATAAAATAATATAAAGTTAATGGTAAATGAATAATAACCTCCTGCTAGAACTATCAAATGAACTATAAATTGTCAATCAAGTTCTTGCGAAATAATTTCCGTGCTTGCAACTGTATCTTTTACTTTTTTAAACCTCATAATATGCACTCCTTGTGTGGCTCGACCCAAAATAGAAATTGAAGAAATTCCAATACGAATGACTTGTCCATCACTTGAGACCATCATAAGATCTCGTTTATCTTTTTCTTCTACCATGCGTCCAGTTACCACCTCTCCGGTTTTAGAAGTAACATTGGCCGTACGAATACCCGAACCTCCACGACCCTGAATTTTATATTCAGATAAAGGTGTTCGTTTACCAAATCCTTGGGAGCTTACAATCAATAACTGATAAATGCCAGTTTTTTCTTGTTCTTTTGTAATTACTTCCATACCGATTATAGTATCTGATCCTTTGAGTCTAATTCCACGCACTCCTGCAGCTAAACGACCCATTGGACGAATATCTTTTTCTTTAAAACGAATTGCTTGGCCTTTTTGAGTTATGAGTATAATTTGATCATTTCCTGTAGTTGGATGAACCCATTCTAAAATATCCTCGTGACGCAATTTAAGAGCCATCAGACCATTTGAACGGATATGTTCAAAATCTTCAATGGCGGTTTTTTTAATAGTTCCATTTCGAGTGGCCATGACAAGATATTTAGCATCTTCAATCTCTCCAAGCGAAAGGGTTGCAGAAACCATTTCACCCGGAGCAAGAGAAAGGAAATTAACAAGCGCTTGGCCTTTAGCTGTACGTGTTGTCTCAGGCACATCATAAGCCTTCCATTTAAATACTCGTCCACGGGTGGTGAAAAAATATAAGTCCTTATGTGTACTGGTTGAAAAAAGATGTTCAACTTCATCTTCTTCTTTTGTGGTAAGTCCCACTACCCCCTTACCACCTCGTTTTTGTGTTTTAAAGGTATCAGGAGAAAGTCTTTTAATATAACCTCCTTTGGTAATAAGAATAACAGTCGGAACATCAGGAATTACATCTTCCATTGAAAATTCTTTAATTCCTCGAGCCATAATAGTTGTTCGCCTTTCATCAACATATGCTTCTTTTATTTCTTTCACTTCTTGTCGAATTATTTGAAAAATATGTTTCTCTGATCCAAGTATGGCTTGAAGTTTTGCAATTAATTTTTGTTTTTCTTCATATTCTTGTTCAATTTTCACCCGTTCCAAATTAGCTAATTGTTGTAAGCGCATCTCAAGAATAGCTATGGTTTGAATTTCTGATAAATGAAATTCTTTTCGAAGATTTACTTGAGCCGCTTCCTTATCTTTTGATTTTTTAATCGTGCGAATAATGGCATCAATATGCAAAAGAGCAATGCGTAAACCTTCTAAAATATGAAGACGTTCTTGAGCTCGTTTTAAATCAAATGTTGTACGACGACGAACAACTTCTTGTCGATGTTTTAAATATTCTTCAAGAATCATCTTTAGTGTAAGAATACGTGGTTGAATGCCGTCTATTAAGGCAATCATGTTGTAATGAAAAACTTCTTGCAGGGGGGTTAACTGAAACAAACGATTTAAAACTTTTTTTGGATAGGCTTCTCGTTTAAGTTCAATCACAATACGAACTCCATCTTTGGTTGATTCATCCCAAAGATCTCGAATGCCTTCAATTTTCTTTTCTCGAACTAAAGAAGCAATCTTTTCAAGCAAAACAGCTTTATTCACTTGATAAGGGATTTCATGAACAATAATTTGATGTCCGTTTTTAGCCTCTATGATTTCTGTTTTTGCTCGTACAACAACCCCTCCTTTTCCTGTGGCATAGGCTTGACGAATATCATTTTGATTATAAATAATCCCACCTGTTGGAAAATCCGGACCCTTAACAAATGCAAGCAAATCTTCAATGGTTGCTTGTGGGTAATCGATTAAATGAATAATTGCTTCACAAAGCTCAGAAAGGTTATGGGGGGGAATATTCGTTGCCATACCAACCGCAATACCTAAATTTCCATTTAAAAGAAGGTTTGGTAGTTTAGCTGGAAGAACTATTGGTTCGTGGTGTGAACCATCAAAATTTGGACGAAAATTAACAGTTTCTCTTTCAATATCAACTAATATTTCATCAGCAATAGTTTCAAGTTTCGATTCCGTATATCGATGAGCGGCAGGAGGGTCTCCATCAAGAGATCCAAAGTTTCCCTGACCACGAATCAAAGGATAACGCATGGAAAAATCCTGAGCCATACGCACCAATGAATCATAAATCGCTACATCTCCATGGGGGTGATACTTACCCAAAACATCTCCAACCACGGTTGCGCATTTTTTAAATTTTGCTCCTGAACGAAGACCATTCTGCCACATGGAGTAAAGAATGCGTCGATGAACTGGTTTTAAGCCATCACGAACATCTGGTAATGCACGATCAACAATAACTGACATGGCATAATCTAAAAACGCATCCTCCATTTCTTTACGAATCGGACGTAATTCAACCTGGGCTTCAACAGAACCCATAGATGAATCTGTTGCTGGTTTTTTGTGTTCCTGTTTTTTTGGAGATGGCTTTGCCATAAAAATACATTAACATTTAAGGAGATTCGACGGTCACTTCAAGCTGCTCTTCAAAAGAATCTGCTACTGCTTCAATAATTTGTTCTTGTTGAAGACGCTCTTGTTCAAATGGGTAAAGAGCTTCCTCAAGCGCGGCTTTTGCTTCTTTGCCCACTTCCTGTTCAAATACCTGTTTTTTTTCTTCTATAAGGCTTGAAAGTGAATATTGGTATTCTGTTTTCTTTTCCCAGAGAACTGATCCCTCTTGCCAAAGAAAAGAAAAATGATTTAAAAAAAGTAAACCACTTCCGATTCCAAATAAAATAAAAAGGATGCCCATCCAAAATCGATAAAAGAAAAGTGATCTTTTTCCATTCTTGTGTGTAACCTTCATAATTTGTTCATGATTTTGGGGACAAAATCACCACAATCATATCTTCATCTGGAAGATCTTTCCGACTTACCTTATATTCATTAACTTGCTCTTGTCGGCACGTTCCGAGTTCTTTACAAAAATCTTCAAGAGTAAGCAAAGACTCTTCACGACCAGGTGTTGCGTACATCATTGGAATCACCACACGTGGTTCAATTTGACCAATAACTTCTACTGCTATTTTTGGGCTCATGACCGATCCTCCACCTACTGGCAATAACAAGATATCAATATTTCGCAAATATGAAAGCTCTTTATCTTCAAGAGATCGATCAATAACACCAAGATGGGCAATATGTATCTCCTCTATTTCAAAACGAAATATAAGATGCTTTGAATTTAAATTTTGGAATCTTGGAGCCAAAAACGCATCAATACAAGCTTCTTTTATTTCATATTCTCCTGGTTCATCAATAAAAAAAGGATCAGAAAAAACTTGAGGATCCCTAAGCTCTTTTATTTCACCCCCACTAAAGACAACGATCTGTGCAGGCAAATTCTTGATAAACGGTTTGCCTTCTGTTGTAATAAAAGGGTTAATAATAAGCGAAACATCCTCCTGTTGAGGTCGTTTTAAACCTAATTCAAAACAAGAAAATCCATGCCAACGAATGATCATAAAATATATTCAAAAGATAAAAAACTATATCATGAAAATAAAAGAACGTAAAGCTAATAAACTTGCCTTTAAGAAGGATTTCTTTTATGATTCAAATACTTTTATTCATAGTCCCGATGTCCCGAATTCTTACAAGCAAAGAGTTCCGGATGCCGGAAAATTATTATGCTCAAAACAAAAGTAAAAGAAGAGACAGATTTTGGTCGTCTTCTTCGGGAGGGAGATTATCTTAAAAAAATTCCAGCAGTAGGTGATACTGTCCATGGAATGATCATTTCAACGAATCGTCGGGAGGTTTGTGTTGATATCGAAGGAGTTACCACAGGTGTTATTCGTGGACGTGAACTGTTTATAGAATCAAATCAATATTCTGATCTTAATGTAGGAGATACGGTTGAAGCAACAGTAATTGATATGGAGAATGAAAATGGAGACATGGAGCTTTCTTTCCGTTTTGCAGGTCAACAAAAAGCATGGGATGAACTTAAACAAAAATTTACTGTTGGTGAAATTCTCCCTGTTAAAATTCTTGAAGCAAATAAAGGGGGGCTTATTATTCGACTAAATCATATCACTGGATTTTTACCTGTTTCACAACTCTCACCTGATCATTATCCGCGAGTAAGTGGAGGAGATAAAGTAAAAATTCTTGAACACCTTAAAAGCTATGTTGATAAAAGCCTGGATGTACGTATTTTAGATATCAATGAAGTAGAAAATAAACTTATTGTATCGGAAAAGGTGGTTTGGGAGGAAAGACAAAAAAATGTTATTTCAAAATATAAAGTAGGAGACACAATCGAAGGAAATGTTACTGCTGTGGCTGATTTTGGTGTATTTGTAAAGTTTGATGGACTTGAAGGCCTTATTCATATCAGTGAAATTGCTTGGCAGCGTATTGATCACCCAAAAGATTTTCTTAAAGTCGATCAGGTGGTAAAAGCAGAAATTATTGGAATTGAAGGAAGTAAAATTTTTCTTTCAATGAAAAAACTGATTGATGACCCTTGGTCACATGTAGAAGAAAAATATCATGTGGGTGATACTGTTTCAGGGGTTGTTTTAAAAGTAAATCCATTTGGGCTCTTTGTGGAGCTTGATACGGATATACATGGTCTTGCTCATATTTCCGAACTCTCGGATAAACCAACTGTTGATATTAATAGTATTGCCTCTATAGGTGAAACAAAAACATTTAAAATTGTTTCTTTAGAACCAAAAGAACACCGTCTTGGTCTTTCGCTCAAAGATTTAAAAAAGAAAGAAGGATCTGAAACAAGTAAAAAAGAAAAGGGGAAAGAAGACGAAATACCAGATGTCCAAACAACTTGATTATATGAAACCTTTGTCAAAAAATATCGTCCTTTTTTTACTGGCGATTGTTATTCTTGCCGCATTATTTTCGAGTTTCCGTATGGATGCGGATAAACCAATGCAAGTTGGTATCCAAACCCTTATTCAAAAAATCGAAAATGGAGAAGTTGAAACTATAGCTGTTTCAGGAGATGAAATTACCATGACTTTAAAAGATGGAAGCCTTGCAAAAACTCAAAAAGAATCAGGGGAACCCCTTTCAACTCTTCTTACAAATTATGGAGTTTCGCCACAGACTCTGCAAACTGTTGATATACGTGTAGAAAATGAAAGTAGCCGAGCATATTTATTGAGTATTCTTCTTCCATCGCTCATTCCACTTATTTTACTGATTCTTATTTTCTGGTTCATGATTCGACAACTTCAAGGAGCAAACAATCGTGCTCTTTCTTTTGGTCAATCAGGAGCAAAAGAAGTGGCACAAAAAGATAAACCACAAGTTACATTCTTAGATGTGGCAGGTGCTCGAGAAGCAAAAGCCGAACTTCTTGAAGAAGTGGATTTTCTTAAAAATCCAAAAAAGTTTGTTGAACTCGGAGCAAAAATTCCAAAAGGAGTTTTACTTATGGGCGCGCCTGGAACAGGAAAAACTCTTCTTGCCCGTGCAGTGGCAGGAGAAGCTGGGGTTCCTTTTTTCCACATGAGCGGTTCAGAATTTGTCGAAATGTTTGTTGGGGTTGGTGCCTCGCGCGTTCGTGATCTTTTCCAAAAAGCTAAAAAACAAGCACCTTGTATTGTATTTATTGATGAAATTGATGCAGTTGGACGCCAACGTGGAGCTGGTCTTGGTGGAAGCCACGATGAAAGAGAACAAACCCTTAATCAAATTCTTGTTGAAATGGATGGATTTGCTCCAAATAATGGAGTGGTTGTGATGGCAGCGACAAATAGACCTGATGTTTTAGACCCTGCTCTTCTACGCCCTGGGCGCTTTGATCGACAGGTTATAATCGATATGCCAGATATACGTGATCGTGAAGAAATTCTTCAAATTCACGCAAAAGGAAAACCACTTGAAAAAGAGGTTGAGTTACGACGTGTGGCTGAACGCACACCTGGATTTTCAGGAGCTGATCTTATGAATCTTCTAAACGAAGCTGCTATTAAGGCTGCGCGAGAAAATCGGAAAACTATTCAACAAATAGATATTTTTGATTCAATTGAAAAAGTTCTACTTGGTCCTGAACGAAAAAGCCATATCCTATCTGAAAAAGAACGACAAATTACAGCTTATCATGAAGCTGGCCACTCTCTTGTCGCCCATCATCTTCCCCATGCAGATCCAGTTCATAAGGTTTCGATTGTAAGCCGTGGACGAGCCGCTGGATACACACTCAAACTTCCGCTAGAAGATAGGCGCCTACAATCACGTGCGCAATTTCTTGATGATCTTGCAGTTATGCTTGGTGGGTATGTAACCGAAAAAACAATTTTTAATGATATTACCACAGGTCCATCGGATGATCTTAAAAAAGTAACGGCTTTAGCCAGACAAATTGTTACTCGTTATGGAATGAGTGAAAGATTTGGGCCACGTACATTTGGCCACCAAGAAGAAATGATCTTTCTTGGAAAGGAATTGCATGAAAAAAAGGACTATTCAGAAAAGTTAGCCGAACAAATTGATGAAGAGGTTGATAGATTTATTCGTGATGCAGAAAAAATTGCTACACAAATTATTCAAGAACAACGTTCTTCTCTTGAAAAAATTGTTGAACGACTTCTTGAAAAGGAAACCATCGAACGAGAAGAATTTGAAGCATTATTCCTTTAAACATCTTTTCCTTATCTAAAATAAAGGAGGGTATGATGGAAAAAACGGCTGAATTTTATTTTGGACTCTTTAAGAAAGCAGGAGTTATTATATGGAAACAAAAAGTCCTATGGATTTTTGGTGTTTTCGCAGGACTTATTGGAAGTGGAACTCTTTTTGGAACAGGTATTAAGGGAATACATTTGTTTAAGTGGATCCATCAATGGACTAAAGATCTCCTTATATCTTCAGAGCCGTTTCTATTTCTCAAACATTTACCGTTTTTTCCATCATTATTTCATCCACTTCCGATCGAAGGAGTCTTTTTGTTTATTCTTCTTTTTTCTCTTTTCTTATTCCTCGTGTCTCTTATTTCTCAAGCAAGCCTTATTTTAGGAATAAAAAATGGTTCCAATTCTTTATCCTTTCTTTGGAAAAAAGGGTTGCCTTTTTTTGTCCCACTTTTTGAAATTCAGCTATTTACAAAACTCCCGATTCTTATTCTCTTTTTTACCACAATTCCTTTTCTTTTATTGCTTGAGTTATCTATTAACCCACAACGTCTTCTGATTCTTTTTGTTCTTTTATCTGGCTTTTTTTTGATGGTATTTATCTTTGAACTGATTGGACTTTTTAGTACTTTTTTTGCAATTGAAGAAAATCTTTCTCCTCCACAAGCATTTCATAAAAGTGTTCTGTTTTTGAAAAAGCACACCTTGGCAACTCTTGAATTTGCTCTCATAATTTTTCTTATTTCACTTATTGCAGGGCTTGGATTGATTCTGATTATTTTTCTTATTTCTATTCCGTTTTTACTTGGATTTTTTCTTTGGTCATTTTCTTCACCAGAAATAAGCACGTTTATCATATTTCTCTGGATCCTTATAGAAATTATTCTTACGCTCATTGCCGCAGGATTTTTTACTAGTTACTGTTATGCTTCTTGGAAACTTTTCCTTGTAGATATGAATAAACCATCTTTTCTTTCAAAACTTTTTATTTCGCTATTTTATAGAAAAAAAAGCACCTAACCCATTGCGAAGGCTATTTATTCACGCTACACTAAACCATGCATAAACATGGTGTTTTCTTTTCTATGAACGAATTTTCCTCTATTGAAAATTTATTTAAAAAACAATCCTCCTCTAAAACCAAAAAAATATCTGACCTAGATGAAAATCTTGTAAATGAACGGTTTGAAAAAAAAATCTCAGAACTTGAAGAAAAAGGAAAGGAAAAACAAGCCCAGCAAGAAGCAGAGGCCTTACATGTTCCATATATTTCCCTGAAGGCTTTTCCTATTAGTCCAGAAGCTTTACGACTTCTTTGCGAACAAGAAACCCAAAAATATAAAGCCATTGTTTTTTACTTTGATGCTGTCCAATTGCGTCTTGGTTGTGTTTACCCTCAAAAACCAGAGGTGCAACAATTGCTTCATGAGCTAAACGAACGACACAAAACCCAAGGAACGATTTATAAAATTTCTGAGCAAAGTTTTCTCTATGCAAGCAAACTTTATGCAACCCTCCCCAAGATTAGAACCATCCAAAAAGGCATTAGTGTAACGGAAAAAGAACTAGCAAATTTTCAATCACAAATTACTATCTATAATGATATTCAATCTGTTATTCAAAATGCTTCTATAACGGATGTTTTAACTATCTTGCTTTCCGCTGCATTAAAATTTGGAACCAGTGATGTTCATATTGAAACGGAGCAAAAAAATATTATCGCTCGCTATCGCATTGATGGTGTTCTTCAAGATATTGCCACACTTCCAAAAGAATCTTGGAAAAAAATTATTTCTCGAATCAAACTGATTAGTGGACTTAAAATGAATCGGACAGATATTCCTCAAGATGGTCGGTTTACAATTTTTATGAACGAAGGCGATACTGATGTGCGCGTTTCCACGATTCCAACTGTATTTGGAGAATCTGTGGTCATGCGCCTTTTACAATCAAGTGCTATTCAAGTTGAATTTTCTGAGTTGGGTTATCGGCCAATCATTGAAAAAAAACTACGTTATGAAATTGAAAAACCTCATGGCATGATTCTTACAACTGGTCCAACTGGTTCTGGAAAAACAACCACCCTTTATGCCATATTAAAAACACTTAATACCCCTGATCGAAAAATCATTACCCTTGAAGATCCAATTGAATACAAACTTAAAGGGGTTAATCAATCTCAAATTGATCATCAAAAAGAATATACCTTTGCAAGTGGTCTTCGTTCAATTCTGCGTCAAGATCCCGATGTTATCATGATCGGAGAAATTCGTGATGCTGAGACCGCGGATATTTCTATTAATGCAGCATTAACTGGACATCTCCTTCTTTCAACAATTCACACAAATAGTGCGGCTGGTACGATCCCTCGCCTTATTGCCATGGGAGCAAAACCATTTCTGCTTGCTCCTGCCCTTAATACCATGATGGGACAACGTTTGATTCGACGTATTTGTAAAAATTGTCGTGAACCATACACACCCGATGCTGCCCATTTACAAATCGTTGAAGAACAGATTAAAAAAATCTCTCCTGCATCTGGAGAAACCATTCCTGATCTTTCCAAAGTAAATTTTTTTCATGGAAAAGGGTGTCCAATTTGCCATCAAACCGGATATAAGGGGCGGGTTGGTATTTATGAAATTATTATCATGAATGATGCATTACGTAATGCTCTTTCTCAAGATCTTTCTGAATATGAAGTTAAACGTCTTGCAGTTGAGCAGGGTATGATCACCATGACTCAAGATGGATTTCTCAAAGCTATTGATGGAATCACGACTATAGAAGAAGTTTTAAAAGCTACTGGAGGAGAATAAAAAAAGAAAGAACACCGCTAAAGAAGCGGTGTTTAAGTTTGGCATTCACCTTCTTATTGTTCGTAAAAGACGACATAATATCCGTCTTCTTCCGAACCATAAGGGTAACGCCATGCTTGATAGACCACCCCCTCTTGATCTTTCAAATCAAGGGTCACGACTCCTCGACCAGGATAATTAAGGGAGTTAGGTACAACATTGAAAATTCCTTCTTCCCCACTATCAAAAAAGATTTTGACGGGGTCTTTTGTGAAACTCAAATTGAACAAAAAATCTTTACCTACATTTTTTTTCATAACTTCCTCCAGAAAAATTGAGGGAGAACAATGGTGTTTGACGAGTATGTGTTTAGGCTATATTATAGTTAGTGAGTGGTAAATGCCACCACACGTATTCATCCCTTTTCCTATGTATATTGAGCTTTTTCAAAAATTAGGTTTATCAAAAAATGAAGCAGAACTTTACGAAACATTACTCAAAGAAGGAGAATTGTCTGTTGGACGACTTTCAAGTAAATCCAAGGTTCACCGGCGGAATGTTTACGATGTTATTGAACGACTTCTTGAAAAAGGCTTAGTTTTTGAAATCGTCGAACAAAAAGAAAACCGCTACCAAGCGGTTGATCCTAAAAAATTAGTTGAACTGATTGAAGAAAAAAATACCCTCCTCCTTAAACACTTACCTGATATTGAAAAACTCTATAAAAACACACCTCATCAAGAAGAAATTTTTATTTATCGTGGACCTGAAGGATGGAAAAATTACATGCGCGATATGCTCGAAATAGCTGATACTGCTTATTTTATTGGGGCTAAGGGTGGCTGGCTTGATGAACGAGTTAAATATTTTTTTCCCAAATTTATTAAAGAAGCAAAGAAAAAACGAATAAAATTTTATCATTTATTTGATCATGAAATAAAAATCAAATATCCAGAAATTCTTTATTATGTAAAAAATAATTATAAATTTCTTCCCAAAGGATATTCAACTCCCGCAGCTATTGATATTTTTGCAAATCATGTAAACATCATCTCTCCCATGAATTTAAATAAACTTGATGGAGATTTTTCATTAACTGTTATTGTTAATGAAAATATAGCTAGTGCTTTTCGTATTTGGTTTCAATTTATGTGGGATAGCTGTCCTTGTGTGAAAGCAAGTGACGAATAAGAATTTCTCGAGTTTCTTCTTCATCCCCATAAGCAAATACTATTTTCCAATCAAAGGCAATTGGTAGTTCAAATCGTTCAGGCCATTCAATAAAGATAATTGCATCTTTACGACCAATCCATTCATCAAGCCCGGTTTCCTCAAGTTTTGCAGCACTATCTAATCGATAGGCATCTACATGAACAAAATAATGTTTCTCAGAATCAACTGATTGAAATGGATAAATATTCATAAGGGTAAAGCTTGGGCTACGCACAATATCTTTAATCCCAAACCCTTCTGCAAGCCCTTGAACAAAGGTTGTTTTTCCTGATCCTAAATCACCTTCCAAAGCCACAACAGTTCCCATTGAAAGTTTTAAAGCAAATTCAATGGCAAATTTTTTTGTCTCCTGAGAGGAGTGAGAAAGATAAAACATATTAAATCAGTGATAAATTTGGATTTGCAACTAACGTTAATGGGTTAATAAAATCGTGCTTAATAGCATGAAAATATCCAGAAACTGCGATCATTGCTGCATTATCAGTAGTAAATTTAAGTGGGGCAAGATAAAGCTTTGAAAAAGCTATACCAGATATCTGATTTTGAAAAGCCAAACGCAACGATTCATTTGCGGATACGCCTCCAGCAAGCAAAACAGACGCAGGATGATATTGATCGACCGCCCGAATAGTCTTTGTTACCAGTGTATCAACAACTGCTGCCTCAAAAGATGCACAAATATCATTTTTATTTTGCTCCGTTGTAACAGGATTCTTTTTTAAATACATTAAAACAGCCGTTTTTAGCCCTGCAAAACTAAAATCAAAATTTTGTTGATCCAACATTGGTCTTGGAAATTTAATTGCATTTGGATTTCCTAGTTTTGCTTTTTGAGCCACTATAACCCCTCCAGGATATCCAAGCCCAAGCATTTTTGCCACTTTATCAAATGCCTCACCAGCTGCATCATCTCGAGTAGAACCAATTATTTCATATATTCCATGATCTTTTATAAAAACAAGCTCTGTATGACCTCCTGAAACAAGCAAACAAAGACCTGGAAAAACTGGCTGAAAACTATCTTGTGATAAAAATGTACTATAAATATGACCCTCTAGATGATTTACAGCTACTAATGGTTTTTGCCAAAAATAGGCTAAAGCTTTTGCGACTTCTACACCCACACGTAAAGCAACCACAAGACCAGGACCAACAGTTACGGCAATCACATCAATATTTTTTCCATCTCGAGGAATTTGTGATATTTCAAGCATAGGAAATAAGGCTTTCATATGTTCACGAGCTGCTATTTCCGGAACTACTCCTCCATAAACAGCATGAGTTTTAATTTGTGAAGCAATAATATTTTTCTCAACAATAAAAATAGACCCACCTGTTTTAAGAACAGAAATAGCGGTTTCATCACAACTTGTTTCAATACTCAAAATACGCATATAAATCTTAGATAAAAGCAGTTTACCTTGAACTTAAAAGGAGTTCAATCTTTCAAAATAAATTATTTTTCTAAGAATTATTGACACTTTCTTTCAGTTCTAATAGATTAATGGGTTCTTAATGTTAAAAACATTTTAAATAAAATTTATTATGAATCAATTTTCTCTAATTATTTTTCTTGTAAGTTTTTGGGTGGGAACCATGATTCCTACAGAATTATTTGCTGCAAGTCCAAACATCTGGCAAACTAATAAAAACTGTCTAATCGCAACTACAAAACAAGAAAATTCATTTTGTTCAACAAAAAAATTAGTAAATTACCGAGGAAATATATTACGTCAAAATAACGGAATCTATATTTTAAAAAGCAATAATAATAAACCAGCCAATGCCTGGTGGGATATTAACTTAAATGCTCCAAAAGGTGCTTATTTGGTTCTTATTTCAAAAACCATGCCCGAAGAAATTCGCACGTATACCAATACAGGTCTACCCTATATTTATGGATATCTTATGAAAGATACAAGCAACGGCCTTAAAATCACTTCCTATCTTCAAAAAGATTCCATGCGATCACATGCAAAATCTGGAAAATGGGATGTTTCTTATGGTATTTTTATAATTGGAACAGAGGATACACAAGCTCGTATTTTCTTACGCCAAGCTCTAAATGCAAAGGCTCCCTACAATGGAACAGGAGCTTCTTTTAAAGATGTTGGTGTGTTTGTCGCGTTAACAAAAACAGAGGCAGAAAAGATCGTTCAAACATATAATGATTCATTAAAATAATTTTATGAAAACACGCCTTTTGTTTGGCGTTGTTCTTGTTGTTCTTATTGTTACAGTTATTTTTGGTATTTGGTTTAAAACTCTGCGTAATCCTGTAAGAACGATTGTAAATGAAACAAATCAATCTACTCAAAATAATACAAACACAACACCAAATAATAATGGCCCTAAAAATATACCTTCTATTTCCTTTCTCTATCAGACAACTCGTATCATAGATGATGGAAAAGAAGAATGGCGTAATGATGATACAGACGAAACCACTCTTTACCGTATTTTTATTAATGATAAAAATGCAGGTGATGCTCCTACACAAAAAATAACTAGTATTATTTCCAAAGCAACTACTGGATCAGTTATCTCTGAGGTATTTGGTGAGAAACTGCTTGTTCATCGCTACAAAACTAATCCCGCTTCTGAGCAAGGTGTAATAAGTGAATATGATGCGCTTGTAAAGCTTAATGGATCATTTCAAATTTTTCAAACACCTGGCTGGCAATCAATGATTGCTTCTAAAAACGGGGAGATTTTTGCTACCTGGCAAACAACTTCAGAACCAAAAAATCGTTATCTTATTACCAAACTAAGCGTTAAAAATATTCAAGGAGATATTCTCACTGAAAAAATCTTTGATCCTTCAGTATTTGGAATTACTATGGGAGAAATAGAACCATTTCTTATAAATAATGCGGGGGATGCGGTTTATCTTCGTAATGTGTTTGGAGGAGAAGGATATACAACTGGAGTTTGGCGCTTTGATATCAAAACAGGTGAGGTAAAATCTTATCCGTACTTAACTGATAATAAAATTTGGCAGTTTCGAGTTGATCCAGGGCTTGAAAAACTAGTGGGTGTAACTTTTAGTGTTCCAACAGAAATGGGTACACCTCCTACTGGTCCATCTTCTATTCATATTTTAGATCTTAAAACAGAAGAAGGACAAAAAATACTAGAAGATCAAACACTTGTTTTTCAAAATCCTTTTATTGACCCAGATGGAAAATCAATATCTTTTAGCTATTCAAGTGATGTGCGGGATAGTGTTGTGTGGATTGTTCCAATAGGAGAAGCTCCTGAAAATCAGGATATAAAAATCTCCGGCCGATTGCTTGATTGGGTTTCCTCATGGCTTGTCGTAAACCGTAACCAAGAAATTATTCTGTATAATACTCAGACAAAACAACTTATTTCCTTAGCAGAGAGTAAGGGATTTGTTACAGATCCAGATTACATTACAGTAGAATATATCGGGAATATTGAAACCAAATAAAATCAAAAAACAATCCGCCCCCAGAGGAATAATCTTCTGAAGACGGAAACGAATTTTCATTAAGAAGTATCCACTCCCTGTTTTTCATATAAGCAGGAACGTATTCCGTGCTCCCGCAGATCGATTGAAGAAGGTTTAGTACCGCCCGATTCAGACTTACCAGATCCAGTAAATGGAGCTGTTTGTTTCCCACACTCACAAAAAGAATAATGAATTAAACATTGAGCACTCCACCTCGTATCACCAACCTTTCCATATGCACATGACACATTTGGTATGGAATGCCATAAAAGGCTGATTTTATGCCTAAAAATCCATCTGCAGTGACTGAGAGGATAGTGTATCCCAAATGTTTAAGTTGTTCCCTGAGTAGTGCATAGGCATAAGTGGTTTCTGTATTCGTAAAAGACCAGACAAGGTCTTCTTTTTGTTTTGGATCACGAGCCACAACAGCACACCAACTTGTATCTTCTTTTCTCTCTCCAAAGTAGGTGGCATCGATAACAAGGTTAATGGGTCTTGGGTGGTGGATTTTTTGTGGTGCTTTATACCCATCAAACAAATCACGAATAGATCGTCTGTCGAGTTTATAGCGTTCTGTTAACTGATCAATTGTCTGTTTGCCAAATACATACTCCTTCCAAAGCTGTTTGGTCTGGATGGTTTTAGTGCGTCTGTTTCCATCAAAACGGTGACTACACAGCAAACAGACATACCGCTGCACACCACGTCTTTTTCCATACTTAATAGTTTTTGAAGACCCACATTTCCGACATCTTTTTCTTTTTTTAAAGGCATAAAAACAAGCACTTATTAATTTCAAAAATAAAAAAACCGCATTTCTGCGCTTATTTTAGAAAAGAAACCATCTTTTTACCACCCATTATTTGTACTTTATGCCAATAAATAAGTAAAAACACTAGTTTTACTAGTGTTTTTACATGGTGCCGAGGGTCAGAATTGAACTGACGACACGAGGATTTTCAGTCCTCTGCTCTACCACTGAGCTACCCCGGCATGGTGGGTAAGGGAGGACTCGAACCTCCGACCTCATCCTTATCAGGGATGCGCTCTAACCACCTGAGCTACTTACCCATAATCATTTAAGTGCGCCCACTATAACAATATTTTTAAAACCAAACAAGGGGAATATCAACAAAAAATCCCCTTTATAAAACAAAGAGGATTTTTTGTCTTTTCATCTTCTAAGTGATTGTAACGTCTGTAATTGTTCCTGTTTTAAACAGGAACAGATCTTGCCTCTTAAGAGGCTGATCTTCGACTCGGATATGAGATCATTGTTCCCTGAAAGGAGGTGATCCATCCACAGCTTCCGCTACAGATGCCTTGTTACGACTTAGTCCCTATCATCAATCCCACCTTCCGCCGCCAAATGGCGACGTTCGGGTGTTACTGACTCTCTTGACTTGACGGGCGGTGAGTACAAGACCCGAGAACGTATTCACGGCCGCGTGGCTGATCGGCCATTACTAGCGATTCCAGCTTCATGAAGGCGAGTTGCAGCCTTCAATCCGGACTGTGATTAGTTTTAAGGGATTGGCTCCGCCTTACGGCTTGGCAACCCGTTGTACTAACCATTGTAGCGTGCGTGTCGCCCAGGACATAAGGGCCATGCTGATTTGACGTCATCCCCACCTTCCTCCT
>PFWS01000046.1:727-7710 GCA_002791255.1 Candidatus Uhrbacteria bacterium CG_4_9_14_3_um_filter_36_7 | reverse complement strand
TTTTGTTATTGTATCAATTTTTTAATATTTAGGCTTTATGAGGACTTTCGTAATTCAAAGCTTATAGAACCTGAAAAATATATTTTTTTTAAAGAGTTTTCCATATATTAAGTTATAAACTGAAAATAACGAAGTTTTTTATTTTATCAAGCTTATCCCTTGATGAAAATGTTTTTTTTCTTTATTGTAAAGCCGGTGGGGGTAATAACTTAAAGAACTTTTTTAATACGGAGAGGTACCCAAGTGGTTGAAGGGGGCGGTTTGCTAAACCGTTAGGTCGGGGTTTACTCGGCGCGGGGGTTCGAATCCCCCCCTCTCCGCCAGCTCATTTTGTTCTTTTATAGAGTGTTATCAGGCATTTATTAATTTTACATTAAGACAAATTTTTGGAGAGGTGGCTGAGTGGTCGAAGGCGGCGGTCTTGAAAACCGTTGAGGGTTTACGCCCTCCGTGGGTTCGAATCCCACCCTCTCCGCCAGGACAATTTCTTATCGGGAAACCAGGGCGGGTTATAAAAGATATAAACAAGTAAAGATTCTTTTGTCAGGATCTTTTTTATTTTTGATTAGTAGCGACCTCTATTTTTGTACTTTATGCTTTTTTTTATTATAATAATTATCTTTCTTTTTATTTTGACTCTAGTTTTATTAGTTATAATCTATGGCAAGGCGGGGAATAAAATCTATTGATTTATTTTTACGAGATATTAATCCAGTGATTCGTTTTTTGATTATTTCTGATACGATTATTCTTGGAGCAGCCGGATTGCTTGGTCCGATATTTGCTCTTTTTATTGAAGATTTTATTCAGGGTGGAAATGAAGCTGTGGCTGGTTTGGCAGCAGGTATTTATCTTTTTATTAAAAGTATTTTTCAAATCCCAGTTGCTCATTTAATTGATAAAATTCGTGGGGAAAAAGATGATTTTTGGTTGATGTTTGTCTGTAGTATTATTACAGCTACTATCCCTCTTCTTTATCTTGTTATAAATACACCGCTGCAACTTTATTTAGTTCAATTTATTCTTGGATTATTTATAGCCTTTACATTTCCAACCTATATGGCCATATTTACTCGCCATATTGATAAGAAAAAAGAAGGAACTGAATGGGGAATTTATTTTACTTTAACTGATTTAACTGGTGCGGCATTTGCCATGGTAGGTGGTTTTTTTGCAAGTGCTCATGGATTTTCTATTTTGATTTTACTGGTCGTTTTTATTTCACTTATTGGTTCCCTTATGCTTTGGCCGATTAAACCATATATTTTAAAAAAGACTTAATTTTTAAGATAAATAGTTTGAGTGGGGTAGGCAATAATAATTTGTTCTTTTTGAAAGCGTTCATGAATAGCTAAATTCATTTCTTGTTGAAGATCCATATACTTATTATAATCAGCATTTTGAACATAATAGACAATTTCAAAAATAAGGCTTGAATCTCCAAACTGGGAAAAGTGTACACGATCAACTTCAACTTCTTTCATTTTTTCCAAAACCCCTGTAATCATACTTGGAATTTTTTGAAGGAGATCGGTTTTTGTTTCATAAGCAACTCCAACACGGAAAACAATACGACGTTTTTCCATTTTTTTAAAATTTCGTATACGCGAAGAGTTTATTTTGCTATTAAGTATAATAAGCTCTTCTCCTTGTAATGTTTTTATGCGAGTTGTTTTTATCCCAATTTTTTCGACAATTCCCGCGTCATCATCAATTACAATAAAATCCCCAATTTCAAATGGTTTATCAAAATATAAAGATATAGAAGCAAATAAATCTCCAAGAACATTTTGAAGGGCAAGGGCAACTGCGATTCCTCCAATACCAAGCCCAGCAATTAAAGTGGAAACATTATATCCAAGATTGGAAAGAACCCAGATGATAGCAATGACCCACAAAATCACATGGATAAGTTTGTTTAAAAGATAAATAATGCCTGTATCAATAGGTTTTCCACTAGTTTGTTTGTTTTCAATAAAATGTCGGGTTCCATAATCAATCAATTTTTGCAAAATACGTACCCCGTAATAAAGAAGGACAATGAGCACAATACACTCAGCAGCAGATGAGATATAAGCCGGTAGAGTAATAAACTGTAGAGCAATATAGATAGCCATGACAACATAAAACCACCAACTCACTTCACTTATAACCTTGATCAGATGATCGTCAAAATTAGTTTTTGTCACCTGAGAAACTTTTTTTAATCTTCGAATAATAATAAATTTAAAAATCCGTAAGATGAGTAATGTTCCAAGAAAGATGAGAATAGCAGAAAGATATGTTTGTAAAGTATTTCCTAAAAGCGAATAGGAAAGCCAAGAAGATAGTGTTTCAAGCATATTTATTTTTTATATCAAATAATAAAATAACTATAACACAATCAAAATTTATGTAGATTTTATTATAAAAAGAATTCTAAGTTTTAAATAAGTAATGGATTATTTATAACTTGGTTATATATTTGAAGAACCTCTAATTTTAACCTAGAATTTTTTGAGATTTGGTTTGCTTCATCTATCACCTGATCTACATATGTTTTAGATGGCATTAATTTTTCAAAAAAATATTGATATGCTTCGATGTTTGGACTGGTGTAATACAGCTGCTCGTTTAAATGGTAGTACATTTCTAATTTTTCTTTTGATTCTTTACAAGGGCATTTAGGTATTTCCATGGTTTGAAAAATAATGTTTGGATCAATAATTTTTTTATAAGAGGCTTGGTCTTCTAGGAGTTTCATTGCTGTCATGGTGATCAATGCTTGATTGGATGTATCAGGATTGCCTGAAATTATTTCTCGTAAATACGTTCCTGATATTTGATCATATAAAATATGTGTAGCCCAACCTTTTTCAAAATCAGAAAGATCAAGAGAAAAAGGATTTTGTAGTCTTTTAAGCCCATGTGTTTTTTGGCGTGGTAAACCAGTAAGATAACGCGAATCTGGATAAATAGACCCAGCAAAAAAAGCCGGTTCATTTTGCACATTGAGTCGTGGTTTAAGATTTTTTGCAAATAAAACATGAGTAGCTTCCATGGCCATAGAGGAGAGATTTTATTTTTTTATACTTTATGAGATTATAATGGAAAAGTAAAACATTATTTTATGAATCAAGTAAATAAATCAGTAAATATTTACGAATTTATTAAAACAATTCAAGAGTTAAAACAGGTTCTTCGTGCAACCTTTGCCACAAGTAAAAGAAAAGAAAATTCAGCTGAGCATTCTTGGAGTGTAGCAATGATTATTTGGTTTTTATCAATCGATCTTAAAAAAGAATTTGGTCAGGAGATTGATTTAAATAGAATGATTAAGATGGGCTTAGCTCATGATCTTATTGAATTACAGATAGGTGATACATCTGTTTGGGATAAGGAAAATCGATTACAATCAGAAGTAGAAGAAAAAAGAAAAGATATTTTTTTGTCTTTGGTTAAATGTTTGCCAATCGAATTAAGAAATGAACTTATAGAATTAAAAAATGAATTTGACCAATCTAAAACCATTGAGAGTAAAATTGTAAAGGGGGTTGATAGGTTGAGTGCAGCTCTTCAGCGGGTGGTAACCAAACAGGGGTGGGTAAATGAAGGACACAGTGAACAAGATTTAGATGAAATTCAACTACCTAAAATTATATTTAGTGAAGTTTTAAAATCTTTTTATAATCAGATAAAACAAGATTCATTTGAACAAGGTTTACTTGAAAGATAACATTTTATTATGCCACATATTCATGAGAAAATTGATTTTACTGTAGAAACTTTTATTGTCTATAAAGATCGCGTGTTATTACGTCTTCATGATAAATATAAAATTTGGCTCAGTGTGGGCGGACACATTGAACTTGATGAAGATCCAAACCAGGCGGCAATCCGTGAGGTATCCGAAGAAGTTGGACTTATAGTTCATCTAGTAGGAACGGTTCCTCTTTCTGAATCGACCTCTGAAAATTTTATGGAATTATTGGCTCCACGTTTTTTAAATCGTCATAGAATTTCTCCTGGACATGAACATATAACATTTATTTATTTTGCCAAAAGCGATACAGATTTGATTTCTCCACAGGAGAGTGAGAAAAATCAAGAGTGCTATTGGTTTTCATATCAAGATTTAGATAACCCACAATATAACCTTATGCCAAATATTAAATTCTATGCCAAAACAGCTCTTCAAGAACTTGGTGAAAAAACATGAGACTTCTTTTGACTTCAGCTGGTATAACAAATAAATCTATTGCAAAAAGGGCTTTTTGGACTTGTTGGTAAATTGATAGAAGAAACGTCTCTTGTTTTTATTCCAACGGCCTCCAATGTGGAAATGGGAGATAAAACTTGGTTTATTGATGATCTTACTCATCTTAAAAATCAAAACTTCAAATCTATCAATATTACAGATATCTCAGCGGTTGAAGAAAATATATGAAAACCTCAATTTGAGACAAAAGTCTATTTTTTTTGTAAAAATTCAGGGTAAGATTTAAAAAAAGGATTATGTTTTGTAAATTTTTATTTTATATTTTTTCTATAAGTATTTTTTTCTTGAGTAGCCAACCGGTTTTTGCTCATGTACTTGTTTATGGGGCAATCAAAACCGAACTTAAAATTCAAGATCAAACCATTCAGTTACAAACGACTATTCCTAAAACTATTGCCTCTGGATTAAATCTTAATAAAGATGGAGAATTTCTCTTTTTTGAGAGACAATTTGCTAATAAGTTTTTAATTAACCAAAACGGAGTAATTTGTCACTTTAATCTTTTAAGTTTTGATACATTTTCTACTCCAGATACTTCGTTTTTTGAAGGAATATTTAATTGTCCACAAAAGATTGATTCCATTGAATCACTTACAATTGAGAGTCGAATTTTTTCTGAATATTTTGAAAGGTTTGATCATTTTGTCATTATTATTTTAGAAACAAATCAATGGCAGTTAATATTTTCTCAAAATAAATATAATTTCCCAGCAGATGTAACACCAAGCCTATTAGATAGTTGGATAAATCGTTTATTTAGCGTATCCCGAGAATTTATTTGGCTTGGAGTAAAACATATTTGGATTGGCTATGATCATATTCTTTTTTTGCTTTCGATTATTTTAATTTTGCGATCAACTAAAGAGATGTTTGTTCTTGTAACTTCATTTACAATTGCTCATTCTATTACCCTTATTTTAGCTGGATTTCAAATTGTCACGATTCCTTCGCAAGTGGTTGAAATTTTGATTGCTCTTAGTATTGTTTATATTGCTTTACGTAATATCAATTTATTAAGACAGAATAAATATTTAATTCATCTTTCTAAACATTGGATGATCACTTTTGGTTTTGGTCTTGTGCATGGGCTTGGATTCGCAAGTGTTCTTATGGAAACATCTATTCCTTCCGGATTGTTTATTCCTGCTTTACTTATGTTTAATTTGGGAGTTGAACTAGGACAGGTAAGTATTCTTGTAATAACAATTCCCCTTTTAAGATGTATTTATAATCACCCACTTCAAAAAAGTTTATTTATTATTTTTTCAAGCGTTATTTTTATTTTTGCTTTATTTTGGTTTTTTGAACGTATTTTTGTTCTTTGGAGGTAAATGAGATAAAATAAAAATAATTTTTTTGTAAATATTGCTATGAATTGCAGGGTAAAATACTTAATGAACCGAATAATTATAAGTTCTTTTTTTATTATTTTTTTATTACCGATAACTATTTTTGCTCAAGAAGATATAGCTCAGGCCACAACATCAAGTGAAATTTTTGAGGCGCGTGTCATTAGTATTCTTGAGCAAAATGAACGAACTAGAGAAAATGGAACTATTATTAAACAACAAAATCTTTTATTAAAAGGCACAGAGGGGAAGTGGGAAGATGAACAGATTTTTATTCAAGGTATTTCAGATATTGATGTTATTTCTGCTCCTCTTTATAAAGAAGGTGATCGGGTCATGGTTCAGCGAACGGTTGGTCCGGACGATCAAGATCAATTTTACATTATTGATTTTGTTCGAAGAGGACCATTATATTTACTTGTCCTCCTTTTTGTTGTCACGGTTGTTCTTACGAGTGGAAAAAAGGGTTGGAAGGCGCTACTTGCGTTGGTAGCAAGTTTTGTTATTTTAGTTCAGGTAATCTTGCCAGCAATTTTAGCCGGATGGAATGCGTTTTTTATTGGTCTGTTTGGTGCCTTTGCTATTTTAGTTTTTATTATTTATCTTACGGAAGGTTGGAATCGAAAATCACACTTAGCTATTGTATCGGTTTTTTTCTCGCTAGTTGTTACACTTAGTCTTTCTCTTTTGTTTACAAGATTAACTCGTGTTACTGGAATGGCAAATGAAGAAATAATGTTTCTTTTAGGAGTTAGTAATCAGGCAATTCATTTTGAAGGTCTTCTTTTGGCTGGTATATTAATTGGAGCTATTGGAGTATTAGATGATGCTATCGTAAGCCAAATAGAAGCTGTTGAGCAGATAAAGATAGCTAATCCCAAACTTTCAAAAAAAGATCTTTTTAAACTTTCTTATCGTGTTGGTACATCCCATCTTGGGGCTATTATTAATACACTTTTTTTAACATACGCCGGAGCATCTCTTCCACTTCTACTTTTATTTGTGGTAAAAGAAGAGCCGTTTGTTTCTTGGTCGCAAGTGATCAATAATGAAATGATTGCTATTGAAATCGTACGTACTCTTGTTGGTAGTATTGGTATTGCTCTTGCTGTGCCTATTTCCACTCTACTTGCGGTTTATTGGATATCTAAAAATAAATAATCCACTCCTTTTGATCTGGGAGTTTTTTTATTTTGTGTTAGGATAACTTTCTGGAGGATTCACGTTCTATCACAATTGAATTTGGGAGGATATTGTAATGCTTATTACAATTGAAGAAGCTATCAGACAATTTGATTCTATTTTTTGTTTAGGAAACAGAATCAAGCCTGCTGCAGTAATTGGGGGGTCAGCTTCAGGAAAATCATATTTTTGTC
>PFWS01000046.1:0-666 GCA_002791255.1 Candidatus Uhrbacteria bacterium CG_4_9_14_3_um_filter_36_7 | reverse complement strand
AGGAAAGAGATTTGTCAGGGTTCATGATGGAGTTTTTTTCCAAGATGTGATTCCTGGAATCCCTTTTTTGGACCGGAGTGTGGCTGGAAATTTTGATGATCCAAGATCAGTTGATCTTCCACTCATAACAGATCACATAAACGAACTGCTTAGATCTGGATCAGTGGTGACGCCTATGTATGATATGCCACGATCATGTCGATCGCCGGAAACAAAACTGATTAAGAGGGACGGAGAAAAAGTTCTATTGTATGACGGTCTTTTTCTGCCGCCAGATTTTTTTCCAGACATTGTTTTTATAGACGCAAGCCCACACAGTCGTCTGATAAGGCGACTCATGAGAGACCCAATTCGTAAAAATATCTCAGCAGGTAAATATGACCAGTTCATGACATTCACTCTTTTTTATATGCTTGGAACAGTCTTTCCAATGCATATGTGTCATGTAGAACCTATAAGAGATCGGGCAGATTATGTGATCTATAATGAATATGATACAGAATTTGAATTTGCTGGAGTTACACACCCTCCTTTGGAGGGAAAAATAGAAAGGAGATATTATTTTCCAGGTAGATTTCGGGAGAGTATTGAAATTTTATATTCTGGCGGTCAATATTGGTTTGATTATAAGCTTGAATCAATAGACCTGTTGCTAAATAGGTGTAA
>PFWS01000063.1 GCA_002791255.1 Candidatus Uhrbacteria bacterium CG_4_9_14_3_um_filter_36_7 | reverse complement strand
TGGTATTGGTTAAAGGAGCGGATTGGCTTATTGCTAGTTCTGAAAAAATTGGGCTTGCTTTGGGTTTATCTCCTTTTATTGTGGGGGTTACGATTGTTGGGGTTGGAACTTCTTTTCCAGAACTTATTTCTTCGATTGCAGCGGTTTTAAAAAATGTTCCGGATGTGGTTGTGGCAAATGCTATTGGTTCCAATATTGCCAATATTTTACTGATTGTAGGGGTCGCAGCTATAATTGGAAAACAACTTATTGTTACCAAAAATTTAATTGATCTAGATCTCCCTCTTTTAGCATTAAGCACAGTTTTGCTTTTGGGTATTGTTTGGGATAAACAAATCACCCTAGGCGAATCTATTTTAATGATTTTAACATACGGAGTTTATGTTCTTTATACTGTCTTTCATAAGGATACAATAGATGTGCCAGACGAATCTGATAAAACTTCGATATTAAAAAATCAACGCAAACAGGCAGCTGCTTTAAAAAAAGAAATTTTAGCTCGGCCAAAATTAGTAGTAAAAGATTTTGTTATTTTAATTATTGGAATACTTTGTTTAATACTGGGTGCAAAATATTTGATTGATGCACTTGTAAATCTTTCTACCATGTTAAATATTGCTACAGGTGTTATTGCTATTACCGCAGTCGCTATTGGAACTTCTTTGCCTGAGCTGATTGTTTCTGCAAAAGCCGCTTTTGCGAAAAAATCAGAAATTGCGCTTGGAAATATTTTTGGCTCAAATGTTTTTAATGCTCTTATGGTGATTGGAATACCAGGATTATTTGGTGTGCTTCCAGTTGATGATCAGATTTTTACAATCGGTGTTCCAGCTGTAGCTATTGCTACCTTGCTTTTTATTATTTCTGGTATTTCAAGGAGAATTCATATATGGGAAGGAGCGCTTTATCTTTCTATCTATATTCTTTTTGTGGCAAAGTTATTTAATTGGTTTTAAGTTAGCCGAAGCAATCTTTAAATCATTAGAAGATTGTTTCGTTGTCGCTTTGCTACTTCTTGCAATGAAGAAATGACCAGCATCTCTTAAAGAGATGCTATTGCTTAAATAAGCAAGAAATAGGTTCTAATTGACAATAATCTTAAATAGAAATTTAGATTTAACTATAGCGGTTGGGGGGTGCCGGTATTATTGATTTGGTTAAATAAAAATGGGCCTGTAGCTCAGATGGTAGAGCGCTGCATTCGCATTGCAGAGGTCAGGAGTTCGATTCTCCTCAGGTCCACCAAGCAAAAAATAAAAATTGTTATTGCTAAATACTGTCTATAAAACAGGAGTTTTAAAAAATTTGTTATTTCTACATCAGTCAGAGATAGATTTCCGCACGCCATTGCCTGATAGTAGGTAGGAGTTTTTGGCGGAAAAGTGGGAATCTAGAGTGTTTTATAGAAAAAGTTCTGGATTCTTTCGAGCTTATCCCTACAGGTGATCCACTTTTTATGGAGATGACATAATTCTTATTTTATAGTGTGAGCACTATATGAAGTACACAGATAGAGTTTATGGAAATATTGAAATTGACGAACCTGTTATTTTAGAATTAATAAATTCCAAAACCATTCAGCGATTAAAAGATATAGATCAAGCTGGGTATTTTGAGCCGCATTTTCCCGGGACTGCTTACTCGCGTTTCGAGCATTCAATTGGTGTTTATTTACTTCTAAAAATGTATAACACTTCAATTGAAGAACAAATTGCCGGACTTATTCATGATGTTTCTCATTCTGCCTTTTCGCATTGTATTGATTATGTTTTAGATGTTGGTTCAGAAAAACAGCAAAATCATCAAGATAACATTTTTGATGAATTTGTCAGAAAATCGGAAATCTCAGAAATACTCAAAAAATACAATCTCGATTTAGATTATATTTTGGACGACCAAAATTTTTCGCTAAAAGAAAAAGATTTACCAGATTTGTGTGCAGATAGAATTGATTATTCCTTAAGGACAGCTACTGTTTTTAAGGAAATTGAAAACGGAAAATATTTTATTGAAAATCTTTTAGCCGAAGATGGTCAATGGATTTTTAAAGATTTTGAAAGTGCAGAAAAATACGCAAAATTATTTTTAAAATTAAATGGAGATTATTATGCTGGTTTGCCTTCAGCAGTTATGTTTAGGACAGTAGGCGATTATCTTCGTTATGCACTTTTAAAATCTTATATTTCTGAAAAAGATTTATACACTACTGATAAAATTGTTTTAAAGAAAATAGAATCGCATATAAAAAACGATTCAGAATTAAGTTTACTGTTTGATAGAATGAATAATAAATTCGGTTTTAAAAACGATCCGAAAGATTATACTATAAAAATTTTTTGCAAATCGCGTGTAGTAGATCCATTGTGTAAGCATGACGGAAAAATTAAGAGATTTTCGGAAATAAATCTAAGTTGGAACGATGTAATAAAGCGAGAGTCAGAACCAAAAGAGTATTTTCTGAAGTTTTTTTAATATTGTTTTTTTATAGTATTCCCCATAACTGTTAATCTTTAAGATGTAGTCTTTGGTTTTGTATTTATCAAAATTTTAAATTATGAAATTTATTTTTTATAGATTAGAACTAGCAGTATTTTTATCCGGAGCCATTGTAATGATATTTGAACTAGTTGGTTCAAGAATTCTTGGTCCATATCTTGGAACATCTATTTTTGTTTGGACAAGTCTGATTGGAATTATTTTAGGGAGTTTAAGTTTAGGTTATTATTTTGGTGGAAGAATTGCCGATAAACAACCCAAGATGAGTATCCTCTCTTTTATTATTTTTTTATCTGCTCTTTCTATTGGAATAATTTTGCTTATAAAAGATCCACTGCTACATTTTTTTGTGGCAAATATTTCAAGCATTCGAGTAAACTCTATTTTTGTTTCTCTTATACTTTTTTTACCAACAAGTGTTTTGCTTGGAATGGTTTCTCCTTATGCTGCAAAAATTAGAATGGTTAACTTAACCCACTCGGGTTCTGTGATTGGAAATTTGTATGCACTTTCAACAGCTGGAAGCATTTTTGGTACTTTTTTATCTGGTTTTTATTTGATTCCACTATTTGGTACAAACTTGCTTTTGCTCATTTTGGCTATTGTCCTTTTGCTTATCTCATTGCTTCTTTCTTTTGAATTGAAACACATAAAAGCAATTGCTTTAATTGTTTTTTTAGGTTCACTCATACTTCAAAATAATGTTCATGCGTTTCTAGAACAGAAAGGATTTATAGACATTGATACTCCATACAATCGTATTTGGATTTATAACTATCAAAGTCAAAATACTCAAAGACCAATTAAAATCATGCAGATTAATAATGAGAATCACTCATCCATGTTTTTAGATAGTGATGAGCTTGTGAATGAATACACAAAGTATTATCATCTCGCCCGACATTTTTATCCGGATTTTCAAACCACCCTCATGTTAGGGGGCGCTGGATATTCTTTTCCAAAGGATTTTCTTTTGCATTATGAAAAACAACAAACAATTGATGTGGTTGAAATTGATCCAGAGGTAACCGAACTTGCCAAACAATATTTTGATTTAAAAGAAAATCCGCGTCTTACGATTTATCATGAAGATGGCCGAGTATATCTAAATAGAACTTTAAATAAATATGATGTGATTTTTGGTGATGCGTTTAGTTCACACTATTCTTTACCGTATCAACTTACAACCAAAGAAGCAGTAGAGAAAAAATTTGATATTTTAAATAAAGACGGGGTTGTGATTTTAAATATTATTTCTTCAATCCAAGGAGAAAAAGGTGAATTTTTGCGAGCTGAATATGCTACTTATAAAAGTGTTTTCCCACAGGTTTATTTATTTCCAGTTAATCATCCAACAGATGGGTATAAAGTACAAAATATTATTTTAGTTGCTTTAAAATCCAAAGAGTCACCAAATCTTGATAGTAATGACCCTGTTCTTAAGGAGTATTTAGACCATTTATGGGAAAAAGAAATTCAAATAGATGTTCCTGTTTTAACCGATGATCATACACCTGTTGAATATTACATTTATAAAACTATATAATTAATTTTTTATCTGTTTTTTGTTTGCTAAAATCCAATTAAGTTCATAAATCTGACGCATGGTCTTTGCAATCGCTTTACTTTCAATAATTACTGACATATTTTCCTGATAATTTAGAAAAGCTACTTTATTGCCATAAATATTTATTCCAATATCTGGCCAGAACAGCTCTTTTGGCACAATAAGCGTTTGTGACAATTCACTTTCATCATAAAGAGCGTGTTTGGTTTGCCAACGTGATCCAGATCCTGCAATACGTTTTGTTTTTATTCCCAATCTTGTTCGTTTATCAATGTAGTGTGGGTTAACTTGATGACGATCAAAATTAAAATATTCATCTGTATTCCACTCAAGAATTTGCTCGGGTCTTTCTAAAAATGTGTCATCATAAACTTTTTGAACCGCGTGTTTCCCTTCATAAAAAAGAATCTTGGGTTTACAATCATTTTCATTATAATGGGCTTGAAGTTCTGGTAAGAGTTCTTGTCCATTTTGAACAAGACTTTTTAGGTGTTCAATTAATTTTTGAGGTGGTTCTGCTACAAAACGGACACGTTTTTTAAAAAATGTTTTTGATACAAACCCACGTTGCACCAAATGTTTAAGAATAAGATTAATAGTTGTTCTTGGTAAACCGGTTTTTCTAGCAAGCTCTGGGGCTGATGTTGGGCTATTTTCAAGAGTTGCTAAATAAATAACTCTTTCATTCTTTTTAAAACCAATATGAGATAAGAAGTCTTCAAGTTTCATAATATAGACATAATTTATGTCTATATATTAATACTAAATTTCTTCTTTGTAAAGATAAAAAATTATATATGGACATTATTATTATACACTTTAGACATAATTATTGACATTAATTAAACTTATTGGAATAATCATTGAGAGTGAGTCAGCTTATCTAGCATAATATTATTTTAATGAGGAGTAAATTCAGTGAGTCAGAAAAATTATCACCAAGATCCATACATTTGGTACTGTAAGATTTGCCACGAAGAATATGGTACGATTTATTAGGTCGGAAATTTTGTCATACCAAGAAGCGTGATATATTTTTTGGACCAAAATGTTATAAAACATTTTCACCATGTTCTTTATTTGCTGATGAGAAGTTTTGTCCTGAGTGTGGAAGATCACGGGACAAAGCGATTCGAGGACCATCATTTTGGTACAGGTGGCTAAAATTATCATTGGTTTATTATTATCTGGGTTAGTTTACGCTTTTGTTATCATAACTTATACCCCCCTTGGCCTCATTTAAAAATGAGGCACACTTGCTTGACGTCAAACAAGACAAAAAGTCTGTCCTATAAAATGACGATTTTTTGTTTTTACAGTAAAATAAAATTGTTTCACGTGAAACAATTTTATAAAGAATCAGTTTCTATAGATTATTAAAAATAACTAAATAAACTGTAATAATTTTTTACACAAATATGGTTCGATCGTGACCAAATATGCGTAAATATAAAAAAACACTTAATAAACATTCCAGAGTATCCTAATTATTATTAGAACTTGTTGATGAACTTGATCTTTTAGGAACATTTGGTTATCGTCTTGTAGCTGTTCTTAAATATGGTTTTTATGGAGTCAAAAGAATACGCGAAGCAAGATAGTGTGCTTATCAACGTCAAGAAATAAAAAGGCTTATTAAAAGGAAATTTATTTATGTTGAAAATAACGCACCTCAATCGGATTTATTAGATGACGGGGTTAGATCGTGACCAAATATGCGTAATAAATACGCCACACTTTAAAATGTTTCACGTGAAACAATTTATGAGAACAAAATTAACAAAAAAGATAATCAATAAATCTAAAAAAATTACCCCTTTAATTTTTAAGACGTACATCTGTCTTATAGAAGCAAGTATTGGTTGCATTTTATTTCGTCATTTTTATGTAAAAATAAATGCAAAACAGAAGGATATTATGCAAAATGGTGAACTTTCCTGTGCTTTTTATGTATCATCAATTTTAAACATGTTTCAACTTATTGATCGAGGACACGTTACTGTTGATTCAACAGTGAGTGATCTATTAAAATTTGGTTGGAAAAAAACAAAAAAATTACGAAAAGGAAGTATTATAGTTTGGGAACCAATTGATTTTGGCAAAACTGGTGTACACAAACACATTGGATTTTATATAGGAAACAGTAAAGCAATAAGCAATGATTCAAAAAAAGGTTTTCCAGCTAAACATAGTTGGAATTTTAATGGAGAACGGAAAGTAGAGATGATTCTATGGAATTCAAAGTTAGGAAAATAAATTTACTCGCTAATATTCCATTGTAAAGACGGAAGGCTTTCATAATTTAAAACTAACAAATTCGTTTGTAAAATTGTTTCACGTGAAACAATTTTATTTTATACACACATTTCTTAAAAATAAATTGTTTTTTTGTTAATCTATAGTGTAGTAAGACACTATTCCTCCTACGCGCATGCTTTAGATCTCCTAATGCGCTATTGAAACCATTGGAGAGATTAGGGCAGCGTAGTGCTGTCCTATTCGCGAGGAGGAAGAAAAATGGAAGTTGTTTCCAATAAAGCATGTCAAGGCAAAAGAGACGAGGACGTTCTTGGTTGCGGTTGTGGAGGTTTTGCTCCGTTGAAGGAGGATCCCATCCTGTGTCCTGGGTCTTGGATCTACATAGCGGGGTGGCAGATCTCAAAAACGCCGGAATCGGGACGAAATGGTCGAAAGACCTACTACCCCTTGGACATCCTTTGGAACTAATCTATGTGTCTATCTCCGACTGTTTGCTTAACAGAATTCCTGGAGGATCTGTTGTGCAGACAGTCTTTTTTTATATGAATAAATTATTTCGTCAATTAATTTATAAGAAAAAAATTATGTTTGTCTACAATAGTATAGCCATATGTTTAGATCTGTGGATAAGTATGTGATTAAATCATTTATTTTGTTGATAATTAACATATTTTTAAAAATTTTTATTATTTTTGATAAACTTATACTTTTTCTTGGCTAATTTGAGCTATATTTTAGCTTGACTAATTTTAGTATTCATGCTATTATAGATATACGAAGACTAAATAAAACGATTTATGCGGCGTGTCTTTATTGGTTTGATACTTTTTGTGGGGATTTTTTATTTCATAAGAATAGGTGAAGCATCCATGTCTTCCACAAATTTTCAAATTGATTGGGATTCTATTAGTCATGGGGGTTTAGATACATCATCCTCTTCTTCTTATAATCTTAGGGATAGTTTTGGAAATATTGGATCAGGAATAGTCACAAGCTCCTCTTATAATTTACAAGTTGGGTATCGAGCTGGTTTATATGATCGGTTATTAATGATGGATATTCAGACCATTTCTGAGAATACTCAAATGAATGTTCTTTCTCTTTCTGGAGAAACCATTGAGGTGGATACCACTACAAATGTCTCGATTGGTGATCTTCTTGTTGTTGTGGCTAATCGTGGTGCCTCAGAAGTGGATGCTATTGGTGTGGTTGTTTCTAAAACTACTACAAGTATTACAGTTGATGCATTACAAAATGCAGGGACAAGCCCTGTTATTGATGGGGTAAATGATTATGCATATGTTTTAGATGGAAATACTGCTTCTTTTGGAACACTTTCAAGCAGCGAAGTAAAGACAACTATTATTGGATGGAATGTTACAGCTGATTTAAAAAATGGATATACGGTTTCGGTTTTGCAAGATGGAGAGCTTCGAAGTGATTCAGCAAGCATAACTCCTGT
>PFWS01000022.1 GCA_002791255.1 Candidatus Uhrbacteria bacterium CG_4_9_14_3_um_filter_36_7 | reverse complement strand
AGGCTCCTCAAGTAGCCTCTGAATATCTTCCTCTACCCACTCGTCCAGTTCTCCAAGGTCTGGGAGAACCGGAAAGAGAACCTCTTCGTCACGATCTAATCTGTATATATTTTGCTGGGTTCTTCTACCCACGGCAACCTCCTGGTTTATGTCCTCTTTATAGAAAAAAGAAGACCCTACTATCCAGAATACAAAATAGAAAAAAAGCGTCAACTATAAGAAAATTTTATTTTAAAAAAATGTATTGTTTTTTCTTACAATCGTTATAAGATGAAAAGAGGTCAATTTAAAGATTGCATCAGAAATGCTAAATGGTTATTTATTTTTATGAATCATGTTTCCATGTTCATGGATGCTGATCATCAATATCTTGTTCGACTTCTTGATGAAGTCATTGCAGAAAAAATTGATTCTCAGCGGGCAAAAAATATCTTCGCAATATTTTCTATTCACCTTGAAAAACATATCTTGCTTGAAGATCAAATTCTGTTTCCACGTTTTGATGAATATATTGGTCTTAAAAAAGGCATGGGACCAAGTGTTATTGCTAAACGCGATCATGAAAATATCTTAAAATTATTAGATCAAGTTAAACAAGCATTTGAAAATTATAATCTCCAAAAAATTCACTATGCAGGCCACCACCTGTATAGGGCTCTAACAAAACACCATGAACGGGAAGGACAAATACAATATCCTCTTTCCAATAAATTCATCCCAGAAGATGAATGGAAATCTATTCTCTTCACTATTTATGGAGTAAAAATTTACTCTATTCTTCCAACTCTTCAATAAAAACATAAGCCATTAAGCTGATTATTCACAAAATAAATATTCACCAATTCAAATGGTGAATCTATTTTATGCTTGCTTTTATGAAAATTAAATATATCTTTCTTTTACTTACTGGATTATTTGCTCTGATTTATTGGTCTATTT
Source organism: Candidatus Uhrbacteria bacterium CG_4_9_14_3_um_filter_36_7 (assembly GCA_002791255.1). Taxonomy (GTDB): domain Bacteria; phylum Patescibacteriota; class Patescibacteriia; order UBA9934; family GWF2-40-263; genus UM-FILTER-36-7. The sequence continues at coordinate 28,019 of PFWS01000022.1, read as the reverse complement.
CATCTGCTCGTAAATTAAATGAGAAAAGTGTATCCACTTATAGTTTAGAAAAAAATGAAGATCAACCAAAAAATAATTCTAAACTTCCCTATCAAGATTCAAGCCTATCAAGTGAAGAACGTGTTAATAATCTACTTAGCCGTATGACTGAATCAGAAAAAATAGGCCAAATGGCTTTGGTTGAACGAAAATATCTTGGAAATATCAATGATATTGCTCAATATAAACTTGGTGCTCTTTTAAGTGGAGCCGGTTCTCTTCCAGAACCTAATACTCCGCAAGGTTGGACTCAAATGATTAATAGTTTTCAAGAGCAAACTCAGCAAACTCGATTACAGATTCCTCTCTTGTATGGAGTTGATGCAGTTCATGGACACGGAAATTTGGCTGGTGCAACCATTTTTCCTCATCAAATTGGTCTTGGAGCTACGCATGATGAAAATCTTATAAAACGTATTGGTGAGGCTGTAGCTAAAGAGCTTCGAGCTACGGGTATTTACTGGAATTTTGCTCCGTCTCTTGATATTGCCACAGATAACCGTTGGGGCCGAACCTATGAAACATTTGGATCTAACCCAGATCTTGTATCTCGTCTTGGTCGCGCCCTTATCCAAGGATTACAAACAACGTCTACAAATGAACCAATAGTTATGGCCACTGCCAAACATTATCTTGGAGCAGGCGCAACTAAATGGGGCACGTCAACGAATCAATTTTATTTTCTTGATCAAGGTCAAAGCACTATTACTGAAGAAAAATTACGCTCTACTCATCTAACTCCATTTAAAGCCGCTATTTCAGAAGGTGTTTTTTCCATTATGGCTGGTTTACATAGTTGGAATGGAGAAAAAATGGCTGGCCATTCTTATTTACTAACTGAAGTTTTAAAGAATGAATTAGGCTTCAAGGGCTTTATTGTTTCTGATTGGCATGGAGTCAATCAGATCAATCCAACAAACAAATATGAAAGTGTTGTGAAAGCTATAAACTCAGGTATTGATATGGTGATGATACCAGATGATTATAAAGAGTTCTTTGAGGTTATGTATGAAGCACTTGCCAAAGAAGATATTTCTCAAAAACGTTTAAACGATGCAGTCTCTCGAATTCTATTAGCAAAATTTCAAATCGGATTATTTGAAAAATCATTTACAGACCAAGAACGATTTTATGAAATAGATTTATTGTCTCACAAAGAACTTGCCAGAGAAGCTGTGCGTAAATCTGTTGTTCTCCTTAAAGACACAGAACATGTTCTACCGCTTTCAAAAAATAATTCTCATATTCTTGTGGCAGGATCAAGTGCTGATAATTTAGGTCGACAATCAGGCGGTTGGACTATTGAGTGGCAAGGAATAAACGGAAATCAAATTCCAGGGACAACTATTTTACAAGCTATTAAACAAACTGTTGATACAACTACTGTGGTTGAATATAGCGAGGAAGCTAAATTTCCTCAAATAACTGATTTGGCGGATATTGGTATAGCTGTTGTAGGAGAAAAACCATATGCAGAAGGAGAAGGAGATCAGGAAAAACTTCATCTTTCTACAGAAGATCTTCTGGTAATAGAACGTCTAAAACAGAAAAGTAAAAAACTGATTGTCTTATTAATTTGTGGACGACCAATAGATATTAAAAATATTAATCATGATATAGACGTGATTATCACCGCTTGGTTACCAGGCACACAAGGCTCGGGAGTCACAGATGTCATTTTTGGAGACCATCCATTTACTGGCATACTACCTATTGCTTGGCCGATTGAATAAACTTCAAAATAATTGATCCAGAAGAACCAAAATACTAAAAAATCCAAAAAAGACGAAAATACATCCTAAAATAATTTTACGCCAAATGGCTGGACGAAAAACTTCTGGTAAAGCACGTTGATTTAAATAAGAAACCAAACCAATATGAACAAACATAGCAACCGCATTAAGACAAGCACCAAGCACAATCAGGGTTCTGGGTTCAGAAATACCAAACAAAAATAATAAAATTCCAAAAGCAATTTGTGCCCAAACAAAAAGAAAATATATTTTTGATAAATGAACTGTTTTCTTTTGTTTGTGACATGTTTGAATCAGGGCAGTATTTTCAGCCATGATACGTGATGTTGAATCCATAACTCCAAGTTGAGTTTGAAAAAGCATAATACATACTGATACAAGAAAAAGTGATCCAACTATTGGCGACAACAATGATCCAATAGCCGCCCCTTGATGAATAACAAATTGAATTCCTTGAGTATTAGTGGTTTGTCCAAACGTTGTGGTATAGGAAAGCAACATTAATAAGACAATGGAAATAAATCCCATAAGCCAAAAAACAAGTAAATGTTCAATACTAATTCGTTTCCACCAAAGAGAAAAATATTTTTTTGCTTGATCGTTTAATGGAAAATCAACTCCTTCTAATTGAATTTCTTGTTCTTGTTGACCACGCTTAAAAAGCCCAGCAATTTTTTGAGCGTACTTTCCCATTCCATATCCTTTTTCCTTAATATAAATTGATTGAGTGAGATTCAAATTTCCTCCTGCACCTGAATAAGCAAATGCACCAAGAAATGTAGCAAGAACCATTCCAGCTGGAATAAACCAATACCCTTCTCCATTACCCACTAAACCCTGAGCAAGTTGCCACCAATCACTTGGCTGACTCACAAAAAAAACTAAGATAAAAATAAATGGAACACCAATAAGCAAAACAATCTTCGTTAATTTTTCCATAAGTCCGTAAACCGTTTTTCCTGAGCTTAAAATAAAACCAATCAGCAAAAGAAACAAAATAGCCATCCAACGAAAATCTTCAAAACCAAGTAAAGAACTTAAAACCTTTGCAGATGCGGCGATAATACCTGGAAGTCCAAAACCGATAAAGGTAGAAAAAATAAACCAAAATGGAGCCAGTCGCCAAAGTTTGGCTAGTCCCACAAATACACTTTCTCCCTTTACAAGTGCATAGCGCTCAATTTCCATGTTAATAAAATACTGAAAAGTAATTCCTATTAAAGCTCCCCAAGCAATACCCAGCCCATAATTCGAAACAAGATACGGCCATAGAATCACTTCTCCAGAACCAAGACCAAGAGCGAGAATAACAAAACTTGGACCAATGAGTTTACGTAAAGGCAAAGCAGGTGGAAATGGTTTAGAATTTTTTTTTGACGAAGAAGCCATAAGTTAAAAAATAAAAAGAAAGATTATAGTATAGCAAAAATTTAAACACTAATGAATTTTTTTCTGATTTCTGTTAGGATGTCTCTGCTATGAATCCTTATTCTCTTCGTAATACAGTTTTCGGTTTTCTCTATCAAAAAATACTTAAACCAATTCTTTTTACTATTGATCCAGAACATGTTCACAATACTTTTACTTTTATAGGAAGACATCTTGGATCTTTTCAATGGACACAACAATTAATTGGAAAAATGTTTGATTCATCTCATCCAATTCTTGAACAAACTATTGCGGGCATTCACTTTAAAAATCCGATTGGTCTAGCCGCAGGATTTGATAAAGATGCAAGGCTTACACAAATTCTTCCAAGGGTTGGATTTGGGTTTGAAGAAGTTGGCTCGATTACAGCAAATCCTTATCAAGGAAATCCTAAACCAAGGCTTTGGCGACATCCAGATCTTCAAAGCTTGCGTGTCTATTACGGACTAAAAAATGATGGAGCTCAAGCAATCTTTAAACATCTGCAATCTTTTTCATTTCAAATTCCTATTGGAATTAGTATTGCCAAAACGAATTGTCAAGAAACTGCACAGACCCAAACAGCCATTGAAGATTATGTAAAAACATATCAAATATTTTCTTCGATCGGAAGTTATGACACAATTAATATTAGTTGTCCAAATGCCTATGGCGGACAACCCTTTACTGATCCAGAACATCTTGATCATTTATTAAAAGCTATTAATGCAGTGCGTAATGAAAAACCACTTTTCTTAAAAATGTCACCTGATCTTTCCCAAGATGAACTAGAAACGATCGCAAAAGTCGCGCAAAAACATGAAGTCAATGGATTTATATGTACCAATCTTACAAAGAAACATTCTTATGGAAATGGCGGTCTTAGTGGTAAACCTGTAAGTGATCTTTCTCTTGAGCAAATACGCTATTTATATAACTATTTTAATGGCAAAAAAATACTTATTGCTTGTGGAGGTATTTTTACAGCAAAAGATGCTTATAGTTACATCAAAGCTGGCGCTTCCTTGCTTCAACTTATTACTGGCATGATATATAAAGGGCCACAAGTTATAAGTGAAATAAAATTTGGTTTAGAAAAACTTCTAAAACAAGATGGGTTTAAAAATATTTCTGAAGCAGTTGGAAAAGAATAAACAAAAAAGCGCGCCCCCCTCGCGCGCCAGAACTCTTACAAAAAGATCACTGTGTATATAACTGACTCAAAGCCTGAGTCAGCTTCTCTTTATCTAGAATGAGGCCATGACCAGCACCTACAACCTCAACCCCTTGTACATTTTCTGATCTATATCTTGGCCTGCCAAGAAAAAAATCCTCAGAACCATAGACTGCCTTTACACAAGTACAAGAAAGTCGAGGTGGCAAAAAAATTGGCATGTCGAGCGCCAGACACGGCCAAAAAATTTGGTGGTGAATGTGTTCTCTAATCCCTTCCAGAGTTCCGAAAACAAACTGCAATCCTTTTTCTGTAAGAAAAAGCATGTTCGTAAACATCGCCCGAAGGAAAGGGATCAACATGACCCTGAACCCTTTCAGCAATCGTTCAATAGGCACTCCACCTCTTTCTAAACTACTAATGAGGAGAACATCATCAAATCTTATATTTTGAGCCACAAGCCGAACGACCTGCCCACCAGTGCTGTAGCAGACAGCCAGATTATAGGCAGCAGAGTCGAGAGTCGAGAGTTGATAAACAGCGTTACTGATGATTTCCTTCCGGCTACTACCATGATAGACAACCGGAACTACTCTAACCGTTTGACCTTTTTTGGTAAAAAACGCCATCAAGAAAGCTATCGCAAACCGGAACCACCAGATTATTTGTTTTTCAGTTTGATTTCCCCAAGCACCTGGAAACAAAATAACGTTTATCTTCTGCATTGCGGGACCCCTTCCATGAAGGTGTTTCTCTTACTAGTCATGGGTCCACAATGAAATACACCATGTATTTCACCCAAAAGAGTTTATAGCGTATTTTTTATAAAGTGGTCAAGGCATACAAAAAACCCTGCCTTGTACGAAAAAGGCAGGGGGGGGTCAGACGACCAAGCGAGAACTGACTTACTGAGCCAATAGGCACATTACAAGAATAAATATGCCACAAAATAACAGTCCACAGATACAAACATAACCAAACCTTACATAATTTCTGTCATCATCTATCATTGTTTGCCCCTCTATCAGGTTTCAAAAAATAAGGTTAAAAACCGCTTAAGTTTTATTATTTTTATTTTAATCTGTCAAACAGGTGAGTAAAAAATTATTTAATATACCCACCTGATTGTAATTTCCAAAGATGATCATATAGACCACCTTTTTTCATAAGCTCTTCGTGAATACCGTGATCAATAATTTTTCCTTCTTTAATAACAAAAATTTGATCAGTAAGATAAATTGTTGAAAGTCTATGAGCAATAATAATTGTTGTGCGGCCTTTCATAATTTCTTGCAAAGTAGATTGAAGCCGATATTCGGTTTCACTATCAAGCGCACTGGTTGACTCATCCAAAATAAGAATAGGGGGATCTGCAAGAAAAATACGCGCTAAGGCAAGACGCTGACGCTCTCCACCTGAAAGTTTTACCCCACGCTCACCGACTAAACTTTCATACCCTCTTGGAAGTTTTGAAATAAATTCATGAGCCTGAGCTTTTTTGCAGGCTTCAATCACTTCACTTCGTTTTGCTTTTGGTTTTACAAAACGAACATTTTTTAAAATACTATCATGGAATAAAAGGGTTTCTTGATTGACAATGCCAATATGTAAACGCAAAGAAGCGAGTGATAAGGTACGAAGATCTTGACCATCAATAAAAATAGAGCCTTTTTGCGGATCAAGAACACGATTGAGCAATTTAATAAGAGTTGATTTACCTGCACCACTTGGTCCAACAAGAGCGCAGCTAGTTCCACCTGGAATTTTTAAATGAATATTTTGAAGAGTTGGTTTTGATTGATTTTTATACGTAAACCAAACATGGCGTAACTCTATCTTCGCCTCACGTAAATTAAGTATTTTTGCTGCTTTTGGATCTTGAATAAGATTCGGTTTTGAAAGAAGTAAGCGAAAACGCTCAAGATTAACCATACCTCTTGAAAGACGCGGAAGTGTGGAGGCAAGAAAATGTTGAATAGGGTTTAAAATAAAACCTAAAAATCCTAAAAATGTAATAAGAGTTCCAATGGTTAAAGATCCTGTTGAAACAAAATAAATACCTCCAACAAAGACAAGTACACGAGCAAGCAAAATAGAACTTCCTCCAACTCCATAAAAAATCGCCCAAAAAATATTTAAACGCAGCTGTCCGCTGGTGGCTTTACTAATATGATCTGTATATTCACGCTCTCGTGTTTTTTCTTGAACAAAATTTTGAATCAAACTAATATTAGCCACACTTTCGGCTAAATGCCGCGATACATTACCCCAAGCACGATTAATTTTATGTTGTCTGGGACCAGCTTTTTTCCAAGAAAACCAACCCAAAATAATAGAAAGAGGAGATAAACCAAGCGAAATCAAGGTTAACCGCCAATCAATCCAAAATCCAACTCCAAGCACAAAACAAAAAGTAAGCACAGTTGGCAAAACATTATTAAGAATATCATCAACTAAAATGAATAACCCATCAAGCGCGTCATCAAAATATTTCATGATTTTTCCAGTGGCAATATCCGCATAACGTTCGTGACTCCAACCAAGAACATCTTTTATTGCACATAAACAGAAACGATCTGTAGCATTATTACCCATTCGCCATACAAAATAGAGAGCTATTGTGGAAAAAAGAGTAGTTGTAACAAAAAGCAAAATCCAAATTAGTAACCATGAACCAATTTGTTCAAAAAGATTTTGAATAGCTCCTCCGTTTAACGAATTGATAATAATATCTACAATCCGACCATAAACCACAGGTTCAAAAACTTGAGTCATTGAGGTTATCAAAAATAAAAACACGACCAGAAAAATTGTCTTTTTCTCCGGCCATATAAATGGCTTAAAAAAGCCCCATAATTTTTTTTGATGAATCTGAGATTTTATCTGTGACATGAGAAAATATTTTATCGCAAAAAATCATTCATGACAAAAGATAAAAAAAAGACTAAACTTATAAACAAAATAATTTAATTTTTTCTTATGGAATTTCTGCTTCTTCTATTTATTATATTGCTTTTCATTTTACTTATAAGTATTCGTCAAATTAATCAATATGAACGTGGGGTAAAATTTCTTTTCGGCAAATATTATCGCACACTTGATCCAGGTTGGAGAATCGTTCTTCCTATTATTCAATCAATGACCAAGGTAGATGTTAGAATAAAGGCAGTTGATGTTCCAGATCAAGAAGCAATTACTAAGGATAATATTTCCGCCCGTATTAATGCAGTTATTTATTATAAGGTTCGGGATGCAGCTAAAGCAGTAATTGAGGTTGAAAATTTTCGTTATGCTGTAAGCCAGCTTGCCCAAACAACCATGCGTAATGTAGTTGGAGAACTTGATCTTGATGAACTTCTCTCAAAACGAGAACAAGCATCGAAAAAAATTAAAGAAATTGTAGATGTTTTAACTGATCCATGGGGTATCCAAATTGAAAATGTGGAACTTAAAGATATTACTCTGCCAGAAGAAATGAAACGTACGATTGCCAAACAAGCAGAAGCGGAACGCGAACGACGATCTGTGGTCATTAAAGCACAAGGGGAAGTTCAAGCTGCAGAAAATTTACGCCGTGCTGCCGAAATGCTTTCAAGTACTCCAGGAGCTCTTCATCTTCGCACACTTTCAACTATTAATGATTTATCCTCTGATCAATCAAATACGATTATATTTGCTATTCCAGTTGAAATTCTTCGTGCTTTTGAAGCGCTGAATCAAAAAAATAATCTGTGAATGAACCATTGCTCACTCGATTAACCTGGTTTCAAAAACAATTTCCTCTTGAGCCAAGCTTTCGATGGAAACAAATTCAAACGGGATTATTTCATCCGAATTTCACGGATTGGCATCAAGTACTTACTATTCCTTTTTCCGTGCGAAATAAGCTTAAAGAAGAAATTCCTTGGCTCTCTTTTGTGATTCAAAACATGTTTGTTAGTAAAGAAAAAAATACCTACAAAGCTTTGTTTAGCTTACAAGACGGATTTCTTATTGAATCCGTTATTATGAAGAATACTAGAAAACAGTGGACAGTTTGTGTCTCATCACAAGTCGGTTGTGCTATGCGTTGTACATTTTGTGCAACTGGAAAAATGGGGCTCAAACGAAATCTCCTAAGTGACGAAATTGTCGATCAATATCGGTTTTGGCAAATATATCTGTCTTCACATATAAGTACATCTGAGCGTATAAGCAATGTTGTATTTATGGGAATGGGAGAACCGCTTGCAAATTATGAATCTGTGAGAGAAGCTCTGCATGATCTTCTTGCCTTTACTTCTCTTGGATCAACCCGTATAACCGTTTCAACAGTCGGAATAATTCCTCGTCTTGAACAAATTTTGACGGATCCGAAATGGCCAGCAGTACGCTTAGCTATCTCTTTACATAGTGCTGATCCTATCACCCGTAAACAAATCATTCCAAGCTCTTATGATGATTTTTTTAAAAAATTAATTACATGGTCAAAAAAATATCAGGAAAAAATTGCTCATCGTCGCCAACATCTTACTTTTGAATATATTCTCTTGCGTGGCATAAATGATGACGAACATCATGCAAAAGCTCTAGTAAAATTAATTCACTTGATCACAAATGTAAGAGTTAATCTTATTCCCTACAATATTACTGATCCTGCACTTAAAAAAACATCTAAACAGCAAATGGACTTTTTTCAAAACTATTTAAAAGAACATGGGGTGCAAGTTACTATTCGTAAAAGCTTTGGTGATGAAATCCAAGCAGCTTGCGGACAACTTGTTATTTAATCTTTTAGATCGGGCTGTAGCGCAGATGGTAGCGCGCATCGTTCGGGACGATGAGGTCGCGGGTTCAAATCCCGCCAGCCCGACCAGAAATTTGTGATGAGCAAATTTCCCTTAATTCTTAATCTTATCCTTAACCTTAATTCTTCTCTTAAATACGCCAATCCAACGCAAATTTCTAAGAATTAAGAATAAGAATTTAGGTTTAGAATTAAGGATTGTATTTTAAACCTTGTTATAATCAATTCACGTTTTTACAAGGTTAAAATCATTCAATAGCTATGTTTGATTTTGAAAAATTTCCAGTATATCAAGAATCTGAATTGTTTTATTTGGAAGTATTAAAAATATTTCAAGAAAATAAAATATCCAAAGATATCAAAGATCAGTTGAAACGTGCTTCGATGAGCATTGTTTTAAACATTGCAGAAGGTGCGGGCAAATATAGCAAAAATGATAAGAAAAATTTCTATATTATTTCTAGAGGTTCGGTTAATGAATGTGTCGCCTTATTGCGGATTTTGAAGCTGGAAAAAATTATCGATAAAAAACAATATACAATTTTATATGATAAATTATTGAATATCGGTAAAATGCTTTCTGGATTAATAAATTCTATGATTAACAAATAATATGGCAAATATCTTTGTATTTCATGGGGTTGGAGGACATCCTAAAGAAAACTGGTTTCCTTGGTTAAAGGAGAAATTTGAGTTAGAAGGACATTCTGTATTCATTCCACAATTCCCAACACCAGAAAACCAAACTTTAGATTCATGGATGCAAGTACTTAAGAAATACGGAAAATACATAAATGAAGATGCTATATTGGTCGGTCACAGTTTAGGTGTCCCTTTTACACTTAATGTTATTGAAAAATATCCAGTTAAAGCCGCTTTTTTAGTAGCTGGTTTTATCGGAAAAGCTGAAAATGAATTTGATGAAGGTATGAAAACTTTTGCTCAACGAGATTTCGATTGGAGTACCATTAGGAAAAACTGCAAAAGCTTTAAGATTTATCATTCAGACAATGATCCATACTTGTCTTTAGATAAAGCAAAAAGAATATCGAATAAATTAAATGTGGAAATTAATTTGATTAAAAATGCAGGTCATTTTAATGAAGCTTCCGGTTATACAGAATTTGAAGTTTTATTAGCCGATATTAAATCAGCAATATCGAATCCTGAAAGATAATCTTGTAAAAAAATTAATGTTTCATCTAAAATTATTGTGAACCATGTATCCGTCGGTTCAATCTGTGGTATGCAAGGCCGACCAATATAAACGCCCATAATTATCTGACATAGATTTTATGCAAATAACAACTGAAAAAGCCCACGAACTTGTACAGAAATATTTAAAAGATAAGAATAATCAAATCCATTCTCGCGAAAGTGAAGTTGTGTTGAGAGCTTTATCAAGAGAATTAAAAGAGGATGAAGAAATGTGGGGACTTGCAGGTCTTTTACATGATTTAGACTGGGAGCAAACCTCTGAAAATTGGAATCAACACGGAATAAAAACTATGGATATTTTAAAAAATGAAGATTGTGAAATATCAAAAGAAGTGGCTCATGCAATTTCTGCACATAACGAAAAGCATACGGAAATAGTTCGTGAGAGTAAGCTTGATTATGCTCTAGCGGCAGGTGAAAGCGTTACTGGCCTGATTTATGCTTATGCTTTAATGCGACCGGAAAAATTAGAAGGAATGAAGGCAAGTTCTCTCAATAAAAAATTTAAGGACAAAAAATTTGCTGCAAATGTTTCTCGTGATCTTATATCTGATATTGAAAAAATAGGATTAGAAAAATCAAAATTTTTTGAAATTTCAATTAAAGCAATGCAATCAATCACATCAGAAATTGGTTTATAAAATCACTATCCAAATTTTATAAATAAATTCTAAAAAATATTTTTTGTTACTTTTTATTAAACAACGTATAATATCTTCCTGATCCCACAAGGATCATTTTAAACATTACTTTTATTTTTGTATGTGGCCATCTTTTAAGGCACAGCGCGCCTTTGCGGTTCCTTTATTTATTCTTTTTATTCTTCTTATTTTGTTCTTTGCAGCAAAAACAATTCAAGTCGTGTTTGAAGCAAAACAAGTTGGTAAACCAACACCGTATGAACACACGATTATGATTGATGCTGAGGGCAAAGTGGTGGCCACACCTGATATTGCCCAATTATCTCTTGGGGTTGAGACACGAGCTACAGATGTTCCAACTGCTCAAGAAAAAAATACTCAAACCATGAATACAATTATTGAGGGAATAAAAGAATTAAATATAACTGAAGAAGATATTCAAACCGCTTCCTATACGGTTTATCAAGAAGATTATTGGGATCCGGAAACTCAAAGAAGTAAAAAGGGAGATTGGATTGTCAGTCAGCAACTGATGGTAAAAATACGTGAAATGAAAAACATTTCTTCAGTTTTACAACTTGCTGGGCAAAAAGGAGTAACTAATATTTCTGGACCTACTTTCTCAATTGATGATTTAACAAATTTGAAAGATCAGGCACGAGAAAAAGGCTTAGAAGAAGCCAAAGAAAAAGCACAGCAAATTGCTGGCAAACTTGGGTTAAAACTTGGAAAAATTATAGGCTATTCAGAATGGTACGATAATTCTGTAGGACCTATATATTATGAAAAATCAGCAGCAATTGGAATGGGTGGTGGTGAAAGTGCTCCAACCATTCCAACAGGAACCAAAGAGGTAAAATTAAATGTAAATGTAACTTACCTTCTAGAAGAATAAATGTGCCCACAAAAAAAGCAGCGGTTTAAACCGTTGCTTTTTATTTTATCGAGCTTCTTGCTTTGTTTGATGAATTGTTCCTTCTGGGTGCTCTGGTGGAGTATAAATTGTATATAGACGCAAAGGATGAATGGCAGAAGCATTTATAATATTATGTTCTACTCCTGCTGGGATCACAACCGCACTTCCATCCTCAAGCAAATGAACTTCTCCATTTAAAATTGCTTTCCCCTCCCCCATTTCCACACGAATAAATTGATCATGTTCTTCATGAACTTCCATACCAATTTCTTCTTCTGGTTGAAGGGTCATGACAACAAGTTGACTACGCTTGGTAGTAAATAATACTTCTCGATAAGCATTATTATCAAGCGTCTTTTTTTCGATATTAATAATATATCCATCCATAAAAAAAATTAGGAATTAATAATTAAGTATAACATATTGTCATAGGGCTTCCCATAAATTGATTTTCATATTATACTCTTCCGATCTATGGAATTTAGAAATATTGCTATTATCGCCCACGTAGACCACGGCAAGACAACGCTTGTGGATGCTTTGCTTAAACAATCTGGAACTTTTAATGAACGAGAGGTGGTTCAAGAATGTGTTATGGACTCAAATGAGCTTGAGCGAGAGCGTGGAATCACAATTTATGCAAAAAATACAGCTATTGTACTTGATGGAATAAAAATTAATATTGTCGATACCCCAGGACATGCTGATTTTGGATCTGAGGTTGAGCGTATTTTACGTATGGTTGATAGTGTTCTTTTGCTTGTTGATGCTTTTGAAGGGCCTATGCCTCAAACTAAATTTGTCTTACGCAAATCCCTTGCTCTTGGACTTAAACCGATCGTGGTTATTAATAAAATTGATAAACCAATGGCACGTCCACACGAAGTATTAAATATGGTCTTTGATCTTTTTGTCGAACTTGGAGCTACTAATGAACAGCTCGATTTCCAACATATTTTTACTAATGGTCGAGAGGGAATTGCCAAACGCGAACTTACTGATGAAAGCAATGATTTACGCCCCCTATTTGATCTTATTCTTTCAAGTGTTCCACCAGCTGCCCATAATACTAGTGTTCCTATGCGCATGCAGCCATCTAATCTTGCTTACGATTCTTATGTTGGACGCTTAGCTGTTGGACGTATTTATGAAGGAAAACTACGCACAGGCATGATAGTAACTGTTATCTCCCCAGATGGAAGTCGATCAAACTATAAAGTAACAAAACTTTTTAATCATCAAGGATTAAATAAAATTGAAGTTACAGAAGCAGAAGCTGGGGATATAATTCAAATAGCTGGTATTCCAGAAATTTATGTAGGAGATACCATTGCTGAAGATCCACAAGCTGAACCACTCCCTACTATTGCCATTGATCCACCAACTCTTAAAATGGATTTTGCTGTCAATAAATCTCCGTTTTCTGGACGCGAAGGAGAACTTATCACTTCCAGACAAATTCGCGATCGACTACTTAAAGAGCTTGAAGTAAATGTTGGATTAAAAATTGAATTTTCAGATGCTGGTGATGTGTTTACCATAAGCGGTCGAGGAGAAATGCATTTATCGATTCTTATTGAACAAATGAGACGTGAAGGATTTGAACTAGAAGTAAGCCAACCAAAAGTGATTGTTAAAGAAAAAGATGGACAAACCCTAGAGCCAATTGAAATTGCAGTGATAGATATACCAGATGCTTACGTAGGATCAGTCATTGAAAAGCTTGGAGTGCGCAAAGGAGAAATGATAAATATGAAAAGTGAAAATGGTTCGACTCGTTTGGAATATAATATTCCGACTCGTAGTCTGCTTGGATATCGCTCTGAATTTTTAACAGATACAAAAGGAGAAGGAACTTTTTCTCATCAATTCTCTGATTATGCTCCATGGAAAGGCGAAATTAATCGCCGAACAACTGGATCTATTATCTCTGGCTTTGATGGAGTAACCACAGCTTACGCCCTTGAAGGATTGCAAGATCGTGGACCGCTTTTTGTTGATGCGGGTGTGGAAGTATATGAAGGAATGGTAATTGGAATGAGTATGAAAGAAAATATAACAGTAAATCCCATTCGTGGTAAAAAACTCACAAATATGCGTTCCTCTGGTGCTGATATGGCCATCAAACTCACACCACCTATGGAAATGAATCTTGAACGGGCTCTCGAGTACGTTGATCAAGATGAACTAGTTGAAGTAACACCAAAATCAATTCGTATTCGCAAACGATATCTCAAAGAACACGAACGTCGTCGACATCAAGTAATGTAAAATAATTGATTATTGACGATATGATGCATCATAAATTTTCTCAATTTTTTCTTTTATCTTTTATAATAATCGCTCTTATTTTTGGACCGCGAGCTGTTTTTGCGCATCAACATACTTCTCAAAAACATCCTTGTAGCAGTAATCAAACTTCCATACCAATAAATATACCTCATAGTTGTGCTCTTCATTGTTTGTCTTTGGTAAAGAACGAAACGAAAACAACAGTAGAAACCAAAACAGTTTCACCACTTTTAGAAAATGTCTTATTGATTACAGAACCCATTATCTTCCCTATTAATTTAACAAAAAAAATAAATACTATTTTTCTTAAATCGAATGTTTTCCGCGACACAGATCCGCTGCTTACAATTATCAAACGAGAATAGAAAACACAAGGATATCTTTTCTTTTTAAGAAAGAAATATTTTATTCTTGTGTTTTTTTATTCTATGAAACAAAACCATATAAATTATCACGCAATAATAATACCTGTTCGTAAACTTCATTGTAGCTCTTGCGAACTTGTAATCGATCAGGCTCTTAAGGAATTGCCTGGCGTTCAAAAAGTTAATGTTAATGTAAAACAAGGTCTTGTTACTGTTCATGTCAACCTTAAAATTGACCAAGCTGTTAATCAAACAGAACTTGAACAAGCAATTAAAAAGGCTGGGTATGAAATTGGCCAAAAAGGAAAATCACCTTGGTTTTCTAAAGATAAAAATGATTATCAAAATCTCATCCGAGCTGGATTTTTACTTTTTATTCTCTACTGGATCGGAAAAAATATAGGAATTTTTGATATATCTCTCAATGAAACAAGTACTATTACTCCATTTTTTGCTATTTTTGTTGGGCTTGTAGCAGGTGTATCTACCTGCATGGCTCTTGTGGGTGGCTTAGTTTTGGGTCTTTCCTCTAGACACGCGGAAAAACATCCAGAAGCTTCGGCTTGGCAAAAATTCCGACCACACCTGTATTTCAATACAGGTCGTGTGCTTAGTTATGCATTTTTAGGAGGACTACTTGGGTCTTTAGGCGAGTTTTTCCGTTTATCAAACAGTACTCTCGCGTTACTCACATTAGTTATTGCTATAGTCATGACCGTGCTTGGTATTAAATTATCAGGTATTTCACCACGCATAAGTGAAGGTTCTCTATTAACTCTCCCCGGCTGGTTAGCAAAACGCTTTGGTTTTTCAAAACACCAAAAAGAATATAGCCATCGTTCATCATTTATAATGGGAAGTTTGACTTTCTTCTTGCCATGCGGATTTACTCAGGCTATGCAATTATATGCTATTAGTACTGGAAATTTTACACAAGGCGCTATTGCTATGGGACTCTTTGCCCTAGGTACGGCACCAGCCCTTATTGGTATTGGTGGGCTCACATCAGTTATTAAAGGAATATTTGCAAAAAAATTCTATGCAACAGTCGGGCTTGCTTTGTTCATCTTTGGTTTACTAAACTTTAGTAATGCTATGGTTTTAGCGGGTTTTAGCAATGATACTTCCCAAAAAACTACGACAAATACTTCAGTTGAAAACCAAGTCAACTTACAAATTGTACGTATGACTCAAGAAGTGTCTGGCTATAAACCAAATCGCTTTACGATTACTAAGGGTATTCCAGTACGCTGGGTTATTACTTCACAAAGCCAATTTAGTTGCGCGGTTGCCTTAAGTGTTCCAAGTTTGGGAATTCAAAAAAATCTAAAAAAGGGTGAGAACATTATTGAATTTACCCCACAAAAAACGGGACGCATTCCCTTCTCCTGCTCTATGGGTATGTATCGAGGATATTTTGATGTGGTAGAGACAAGTGGGAAAACTAGTGGTATCACCGCCCAAGCACAAGCGGCTTATGCTGATAATACTGATTCAACGTCCACTTCATGCGGAGGCAGAAGACCATCTTCCTCATTATTAAATACAGATAATTCCAATACTATATCTCAAAAAGCTATCATGAGTGGAAACAAACAGATTATTAAATCTATTGAGTCAGATAGTATTTTGTCACCAGATGAATTTACTGTTTCTGTAAATATTCCAGCTGAATGGACCATAACTCCAGATTCTGTTCCTATTGGTTGTATGGTTGGTTTTTATAATGAAGAACTTGGTATTGCAGTCGATGATACTTATCCATCACCAACAACAATTAACTTTATTCCTACTGAAAAAGGAGATTATGAAATCACTTGCCCAATGGGAATGGGACGAGCTCTTATTCATGTGCAATAAATCTCTATGACTCAACAAACATTCACGATTATTGGCATGCATTGCACTTCTTGCGCAAAGCTGTGCCAAATAATCATAAAAAAAATGGAAAGCGTACAATCTGTTGATATTAAAGAAGATGGAACAACTAATATAGTTTCTAAAACCCATCTTGATTTAAGTGTTATCAACAAAGAACTTGAAAAAAACGGTTATCATATAAAGGAGGTCTAAAATTCTATGAAAATGATTCATCTACAAATTAAAGGAATGCATTGCGCTTCTTGTGAAAAGACTATTGCTTTAGCTTTAGAAGATTTACCAGGTGTTGTGCATTCAAATATTGATTCCCAAAAAGGCACAGGTGATATTGAAGTTAATGAACAAGCCGATGTAACAAAGATTGTTGAAGAAATCCAAAATCTTGGATATGAAACAAAAATAATAGAGACAACTACATCGGAGACGATCAAAGAAAAATCTGAAACAAAACACGACATATCTCCTGAAGGACATGTCAAACTCTCTTATGAAATGACAGCAACTGCGGAAGGAAAAGTGCAAACAGACAAAACAGGTTCTCCTACTTTTGAAGGGGTAGTAACTGTCTCAAAAAAACAAAGCGTGGATTCACCAAAAGATATTCCTGATCTTCAAAAAATCGTCGATCATTTATCAAGGACTCTGCACCTTGGTCTTACACTTGATGGAACTAAACGTCTTGATCAAAACACAACACCTACCTCGATAATGCCCGCACAAACGTCAATAACAGAGTCGGAAAAACAAGAAGCTACTATGGCTTCCGGAAAAAAACAAGAAACACTTCTTATAACTGGCATGCACTGTGCTTCTTGTGCTGGGCTTATTGAAAAGAGTATTAAAAAACTTGATGGCATTGAAGGAGCTCGTGTAAATTTTGCTGCTGCCAAAGCACGTGTGGTGTATGATTCTGCCAAGGTTTCCATGCCAC
The DNA here is from genome assembly GCA_002791255.1 of Candidatus Uhrbacteria bacterium CG_4_9_14_3_um_filter_36_7. Taxonomy (GTDB): domain Bacteria; phylum Patescibacteriota; class Patescibacteriia; order UBA9934; family GWF2-40-263; genus UM-FILTER-36-7. The sequence continues at coordinate 10,615 of PFWS01000022.1, read as the reverse complement.
AGATTATCGAACGTGTAAAAAAAGCTGGGTATTCTGCAAAAATAGCAAGCACAGCAAACCCGGAAGAAGAACGCTTGCGACGACAAGCAGAAACAAATTCCTATTGGAAAAAATTTATTGCTGGATTCATTCTTAGTTTACCAATGCTCTTTTTCATGTTGCTCGACTTTATATCATTTTTCCCTCTACGATCACAAATCCTTCCTTGGGTGGGAATTATTTCTCTAGTTCTCACAATTCCGGTTCAATTTGTGATTGGAGCTGGATTCTACAAAGGGGCTTGGTCTAGTTTACGCATGAGAATGTTCAACATGGATAGTTTGATTGCAATTGGAACCTCTGCTGCTTTCTTCTATAGTCTTATAAACATAATTATATATGCTGTCACAAAAGGAAGTATTCTTGGTTTAAATGGAGAAAAAATTCCTGAACTTTATTTTGAAACTGCTGCTTTCTTAATTACATTCGTTGTTCTTGGAAAATGGCTTGAAAGCAAAGCTAAGGGTCAAACTTCTGAGGCAATTAAAAAACTAATGGGGCTTAAAGCAAAAACAGCGCGTGTTATTCGAGAAGGCAAAACTTTTGATATTGCTATTGAAGAAGTAGTTATCGGAGATATTGTAGAAGTTCGCCCTGGAGAAAAAGTGCCTGTAGATGGAGAAATAGTCAGTGGTTCCTCATCAATCGATGAATCAATGCTTACTGGTGAAAGTTTGCCTGTTGAAAAACAAATTGGTGATAGAGTAATTGGCGCGACCATTAACAAAAATGGAAACTTTCAATTTAAAGCTACTGGGGTTGGATCAGAAACAATGCTTTCGCAGATTATTCGCATGATTGAAGAAGCTCAATCTTCACGCGCACCTATTGCTGCTTTTGCTGACCGTATTTCTTCTTGGTTTGTTCCAGCAGTTATTATAATAGCTCTTCTTACATTTATCGTTTGGTTTCTTTTTCTTGGATCTTCTTTAAGTTTTGCTCTTATGGCTTTTACAGCCGTACTTGTAATCGCTTGTCCATGCGCGCTTGGGCTTGCAACTCCGACTGCTATTATGGTTAGCACTGGCAAGGGAGCAGAACATGGAATTCTTATTAAGGGTGGAGAACCACTTGAGGCCGCTTGCAAAGTAAAGGCTATTATCTTTGATAAAACTGGAACTCTTACCAAAGGCAAACCAGAGCTTACAGATATTGTTGGTCTTTCTCTTTCAGATGAAGAACGTTTAGTGGAAATTGCTGCCTCTCTTGAGCAAAAATCAGAGCATCCTCTTGCGGAAGCTATCTGCCAATATGCCAAAGATGAGGAAATAATTATTCCACAATCATCTGATTTCCAAGCTATTCCTGGACACGGAGTACGTGGAGTCGTCGATGGACAAACCTATTATTTGGGCAATCGTCGTCTTATAGATGATTATATTCACCTTGATTCACACACAGCTGAACGAAAAATGAAACGTCTAGAAGAAGCTGGAAAAACAGCGATGTTGCTTGCCACAGATAAAGAAATTTTAGGAATTATTGCGGTAGCTGATACTGTCAAAGAAACATCAGCTAAAGCTGTAAGCGAACTTAAGCGTCTTGGTCTACAAGTCTTTATGATTACTGGAGATAATGAACGCACTGCCCAAGCAATTGCTAAACAAGTTGGTATTGATAACGTGCTTGCACAAGTGCTTCCAGAGGATAAAGCAAATGAAGTCAAAAAACTTCAAGCCACTGGCCTTACAGTTGCAATGGTTGGAGATGGAATTAATGATGCTCCGGCTCTAGCTCAAGCGGATGTTGGTATTGCAATGGGAGCTGGCACAGATGTTGCTATGGAAACTGGCGGGATGGTACTTATGAAAAGTGATTTACAAGATGTTGTAACAGCAATTGCCCTTAGCCGTGAGACCTTAAGCAAAATTAAACAAAATCTATTCTTCTCCTTGTTCTATAATACCATTGGTATCCCTGTGGCAGCGCGTGTTTTTGCTGGCATTGGTATTATCTTAAAACCAGAACTTGCTGGCCTTGCTATGGCTTTTAGCTCAGTATCTGTTGTTACTAATTCCCTATTCCTCAAACGTTTTGCACCTGGAAAAAGAAACTGGATATCTATTATTGCTCCAATTGTTATGACTATTGGGCTTACAGTTGTTTTCCTATTATTTGCGAAAATCAGCGGGCAGGAAATAGGATAGTAGACAAATTTGTTGCATAATATTGACAAAAATAAAAAAAAATAATAACGTCTGTAGAGTTATTTCCTTAAACTGTTCCCCTGTTTAGAAAGAGGGAAAAAATGTTTCTTTGTCAATGGATACAAAAAACACAAAAGAAAGTCTGGAAAAATGGTAAGGTAGATACTAGAAACGTATGGACATGGATTCTTCCTGTAATCGTTATTGTAGATTGGTTAATTTCATATGCTCTTATGGCGGGGGTGGTGTATGGACTCTGGTGGGGGTATGGAATGAATCTGCCACCAGAAACAGACGAGGGGGGATGTCTTGTTGCTATCGAAAAACTCAATCAAGCAGTCGGCAGCTTTCACGCTGCTGAAATAATTGACGGAGTCATTCTAGAAGATAAAGACGTAAAAGAGGACGTGAACCTGCCGCTAAATCAAAAACAGCCGGAATTTAATCCGACTGTTTTTGTTATAAAACGACTGGTTAAAATCCACGCATCATTTTACCATGACCATGCATAGATCCGTGCATTGGTCCAAAACCTAAATGAAGAGCACGTAAATCTTTAAGCGTAATATCATTTTCCTGTGCCCAAACTTTTAATGATTCCATTTGTTCTTGCACAATTTGCTGAATTTCCTCTGGACTCTTTCCTTCTAAAGTCTTTGCAAAATCAATAAGTTCCGCGCGCTTGGCAATAAGAGCATCTGCTTGAGCTTGAGTAAGCTCACTATTTGTTACTTGTTCATTTACTCGTTGAGTAAAATAAACTTCACGATCTGCAAACATTTCCTCTCGATGCTCATTAAAGACAGCTTCGACATCAGTAACATTCAAGCTAAATTTTTCCGCAATGGCATTGATTAAATTTTCTCGACCTTCCTCAAAATGAACAATTTCATTAGTAATTCGGTCAGAAAATGTAATAATTTTTCCTTGAGCAGCAAAGGAAGTTGCAATACCTGCGCCTATAATAAGAACAAATGCAGATAAGCCTGCAATAGTCATCTTTTTGGTAGATATTTTCATAGTCAAAAGATAAATCTTATGAATAAATAGGTGAGAAAAATAGATGCATGCAATCTATCTTGTCTCATAAAATAATTATACAAAAAACCAGATGAAGAAATTATGAAGCTTTGTGGATACGAAAGATAAGACAAACCTGTGTTCCTTTATCTTTAGTGCTTTTAAGGCTAATAGATCCACCAAATTGATCCATAATAGATTTTACAATTGAAAGACCAAGCCCACTTCCTCCACTTTGGCGAGATCGACTTTTATCAACCCGATAAAATCTTTCAAATATTTTTTCTTGTTCAAGCGGATCAATGCCAACACCTGTATCTGTTATTACCACCTCCACTCGGGAACCTTTTTGCTTCACTTCAATATCTACTCTTCCCTGCTTCTTATTATAAATAATGCCATTTTTAATAACATTACTTAATACTTGAAGTAAAAGATCAGGATTTGCCAAAATAAAAATAGTTGGAGGATGATTTGAAAAATAAAGATTTACCAATGATCTTTTAGCAATAGGTTCAAGCCGTATAATGGCTTGTTCAATACTTGAAATAATATTAACTGATTGCAAATCTTTTTTAAGTACCACATCTTCATCAAGACGCGATAAAGTTAAAAGATCACGCACTAGACGACTCATTCGTTCAACTTCTTCTAAATGATTTTTTGCCTGTGCATGGACATGTTCAGATAAATGAGTATTTCCAATTTCATTCTCAAGATTAGTCTGTAAAATAGCAAGAGGTGTCCGAAGTTCATGAGAAGCATCACTTAAAAATCTACGTTGACGATCGTAAGATGTTTGAATTGGTTTTAAAGTGATTCCTGCCAGCCAATAACTAAGAATACTTGCTCCCACAAGAAGCAAACTATTAACTGCAAAAGAAACATGAAAAAGATCTTGGCGCACTTGCTCAATCCGAGGTGGAACAAATCGCTCTTCAATAAGAATAAGATGAGCTGGAAGATGAAATCTATTAAAACGATATTCAAGACGATTAGAAAAAAAAGAATAAGTAATACCACTTGATAAAAAAAGAATTATAGCCAAAATAATGGTATAAAGAATAGTCAGAGTTATTCTTGCTCGGAAAAGATGTTCTCTAAACAAGCCGATACCCTTTTCCCCAGACCGTTTGAATACGTTTCGCATAGACTTTTGGTAATTTTTTACGCACATTCTTTACATGCACATCTACAACATTGCTAAATGAATCAAAAAATCGATCCCAAACATGGGTAAGCAAATCTTCTCGTGTTACCACTTCTCCAAGATGGCGTAAAAAATACTCTAAAACACCGTATTCATGCAGTGTAAGGCGAATCAATTTTCCATCTACTATCAATTCTTGTGACCGAGTATCCAAATGAAGTTTATCAAGTTTTATAATATCCCCTGTTGAAAAACGAGGACGACGTAGAAGTGTTCTAATTCTAGCAACTAGTTCTTCAAAAGAAAAAGGCTTTACCAGATAATCATCTGCTCCTAAATTAAGCCCAATTATTTTATCTTCTACAGAATCTCTAGCTGTTAAAAAAAGAATTGGGGTATGATTTCCTATAGATCGCAAATGATCACATACTTGTAAACCATCACGCTTTGGAAGCATGATATCAAGAATGATCACATCATAATCATTGATTCTTGCCATTTGTTCGCCCTCCTCCCCATCAAAAGCAAAATCAACGGCATAGCCACGATTTTGTAAACCTTCAACTAAACCCTTATTGAGTTTTGGTTCATCTTCAACTACCAAAATTTTCATAACACTTTAAACCTAGCATACAAAACATGAAGAAAACATGAAGTTACTCTTCAACAATAAGTGTTCCAACCATTCCCTGCGCTCGATGATTACCAACACTGCAATAATATTCAAAACTTCCGGCTCTATCGGCAATAAACACGATTTCAGTTGTTTGTCCACTTTGAACACGCTCTGTAGCTGCATTAAAAACATCAATCACCCAATCATGAAATCCTTCATTGCTAGTAAAAATAATACGAACCTGGTCTCCTTTTTTTATGCGAATTTCATTTGGCGAAAAAACAAAATTAGTTCCTGTTATTTGAATAATCTTTACTTGCTCATTTGAATTATTTATTAGCTGGTCTTTAGAACTATCTTGTGACGAATTCTGATTTTGATTCTTATTAAGAATTTCACTTGGATCTATTTGTTCAATTTCTTCTTGAATATTAGGTAGATTGGATGAAGAAAATAAACGTGACCAATCGATCGCAAGTGCAATAGCCACAATCACGACAAGAATAATCACAGTAATAATTATTTTTGTATACATACAATGCAAAATAATAAATCAATGTCTCTTGTATTACTATAAAATGAGATGCTTATAAAGCCAAGTTTTTTAATTTAATTAATATCTGGACACATACGCATAATCTTATCATCATCTGGCTTTGGATTTCCTCTACCATCCTGATTACTAGTAGAAAAATAAATACAATCATTTGGTCCTTGGATAAGCGTTCTTATGCGCCCCTCTTGCACACTATTAACCTCCTTAGTTGAAACAATTAAATTTGGATCATCAGAATCAAGAGTAATATCGATGATTGCCTGACCAACAAGGGCTCCAAAAATAAGATGATTAGTAAAGATAGATAATTTTTCGCCTGTATAAAATAATAAACTAGCTGGAGCCTTAGCTGGTGTAAATGTAATAAGCGGATCAATGGTTCCTGGATACGTTTCTTCGTGTGAAGCAAGCGGCCACCCATAATTACCCCCTTTTTGAATCAGATTTATTTCATCACCCCCACCTGATCCATCAAATCCAGATGGTCCATGTTCACTTTCATAAAGCAAACCGTCCGCTGGATTCCAGGCGAGCCCTTGCGGATTGCGGTGTCCATAGCTCCATATAGGACTTCCGGGAAATGGATTATCTTCAGGTATAGATCCGTTTGCATTTATCCGGAGAATTTTTCCTGCCAAAGAATCAATATTTTGAGCTTCACTTGCCTGCAAAGCATCACCAGTCGTTATATAGAGCTTTCCATCTGGACCAAAAGCCAGACGATTTCCTACGTGGTATTGAGCCGCAGGAATTCCATCAAAAATAGTTATTTTTTCTTCCAGTCTATTTCCTTGATCACGCAGACGGACCACTTTTACAAAACGTATTCCATCTTGAATATAAGTCAAAGACATATAGACAAATTTATTTTCATTATAAGCAGGATCAATCGCAAGTCCCATAAGCCCACCTTCCCCCTGTGCAATTACTTCATCAAAAACATACAGGGGTTCTTTTTGAAGAACACTATTCTCTATCAATCGAACTCTGCCTGGTCGCTCAGTTACCAGCAGTCGATTTTCATTGGTAAAGGCCATACCCCAAGGAACTTCTAAATTTTGAGCTATAGTTTCTATCACGTAACTATTGTCATTTAATACTTGATTCTCTTGTAATTTTATTTCTTTATTTTCTGTAAGTCGGTTTATCGTGGTATTCTTTTTTGACCACTCAATAATGCCAATCATAAAAATAATGATCGATAGAACAAAAAATATTTTCAAAAAATAAAAAAACATTTTTTTCATAAATATATTTTGCCCAAAATAAACACGGCTTGTACAATAGCTTTTATATATGGAATTTCTTCAAATAATTTTAAACATAATTCTCCATCTTGATTCTTTTCTTATTTCTGCCATGAATATTTATGGGAATGATATTTTTCTTATTATTGCTTTAATTATTTTTCTTGAAACAGGTGTGGTTCTTACCCCTTTTCTTCCTGGAGATTCGCTTCTTTTTACTGCTGGCGCCCTTTCTCACCAAAGTTCAATATCTGTAATTTGGCTCACACTTCTATTTTGTGCAGCTGCTATTCTTGGAGATGCTACCAACTATTGGATTGGCCGAACTATCGGTAAATGGCTTCTTAAACGGAATCTAATTAAACAAGAGCATTACAACAAAGCTCATTTATTTTATAAAAAACATGGGGCAAAAGCTGTAGTGCTTGCTCGTTTTATTCCAATTATCCGTACACTGGTTCCATTTATAGCCGGGCTTAGCCATATGTCGGCAAACGTCTTCACTATGTTTAATATATTTGGAGCAATCGTTTGGGTGATTTTATTTGTTGGTGGAGGATATCTCTTTGGCACTATTCCTTTTGTCAAAGATCATTTCACGATGATTATTTTCCTTGTTATTATTGTTTCTTTTTTACCACTGATTATTCACCACTTCATACATAAACAAAAAAAAACAAAAAATAATCTGTCTTTATAATGAGATTGGTGAAGCAAAAATCACTGGCACTTCTACTAAAGCATCATTTTCTGGTAATCCTGATGGATTATCTTTTTGTAAAATAAGGGTTCCAGCCCCTGCTTGTGGCAGACTGGTAAATACAAGACTTGCTCGAAATGGAACAAAATCTTCACTCATCCAATCATCCAGGGCTGTTGCAATACCTTGAGCTATAATATTACCTTGAACATCTTTAAGTACTACTGGAAAAGAAGCTTCAAAAAACCACATTCCCCGTGCTTGTCCTTCAATCACAAGCGGTGAAGTCACTTGCTCCTGACGCTTGGGTGAATAAACAATCACTTCTTCGGTAATAGTTTGACCTTCTGTGGAAGTATTCAAATTTTCTGAAAGTGATTTATTTTGACTTGAATTAATTGAGTTTATATTAGTAAGAGGAGATAAAGTAATAGTATTCGCTTGAAAAAACCAAATAATCAAAACAAGAATAATCAAAAAAATCACTAAACTAATAATAATGAACCAGTTAGATAAAAACGTAAATTTATTCATACATCTTTACCGTATCTTCTTCACACAAAGATGACAAGAGAAATCAAGATGAATGTCGACGAAAATTTTGCCTTCGATTATGAAATGGTCTACTTCTACGTGGTCTAGTGTTAAAATCTGATTTCATTTCTATAGGATCAATTTGAAATTCTGGTAAAGAAGGAAGGGTGGCCACAGGAATATTTTTTTTAATGAGCCGTTCAATTTGTCTTACTGCCCCTCTTTCCTGTGGACCAGCAAAAGAAACCGCCTTGCCAGAATTTCCTGCTCGGCCAGTGCGACCAATGCGATGAATATAATCATGAGGGTTATCTGGCAAATCATAGTTAATAACAAGAGAAATACGTTCTACATCAATACCACGAGCTGCTATATCAGTTGCTACGAGCACACGATATTTACCTGTTTTAAACCCTGAAAGAGCAGCTTGTCGTTGAAACAATGATCTATTGGAATGAATTTCTGTTGCAGAGTGTCCCATATCTCTCACGGATTTTGCTAATTTTTTTGCTCCGTGTTTAGTGCGGGAAAAAATAAGAATAGTTCCAAGATGATCTACAAGAAGTTTATCTAAAAGTTTAGTGCGTCCCTCTTTATGTATCACAAATATTTCTTGTTCTACTTCTGAAGCTGGGGTTCCCTCTGGAGCCACTTCAATTCGCTGTGGGTTTTTCATAAACTGTAAAGAAAGATCCTGGATTGCCCTGGGCATAGTGGCCGAAAATAAAAAAGTCTGATGAACGTGTGGAATAAAATGTAAAATCTCTTTAACTTGTGGAAGAAAACCAATATCAAACATACGGTCTGCTTCATCTAAAACAACCATTTGAACTCGTTCAAGAGAAAGTCTTTTTTGCTTTAAATGATCAATCAAACGTCCAGGAGTTGAAACAATAATATGAGGGTCACGACGTAGAGCTGCTATTTGACGATAAGCTGAAGCTCCACCAATCAAAACAGCGGTACGCAGACCAAAAGAACGACCAATTTTTTCCAATACTTCGTTCACTTGAAGAGCAAGCTCACGAGTTGGTAATAAAATTAACCCTTGATGTCTTGTTGGTTTAATAACAAGTGATTCAATAAGGGGAATGCCAAATGCAAGTGTTTTTCCTGTACCTGTTTGAGCAATTCCTATAATATCCTTCCCTTGCAAACCAACTGGAATACATTGATTTTGAATAGGGGTTGGACAAATAAACTTGAGATGATTTAAAACTTCCAATAACACTGAGCTAATACCAAGCTCATTAAAACCAAATTGGTTTAATTTTGTTTGTTTCATAAAATAAAGAAATGACCCGAGTTTCTACTGGGTCACTTCTTAATGACACAAAGATTCGAGCCGGTTATTTAGCGCTTCATGCGACTAAAATTTAAGTAAAAATATAACATAAAAATCTTTTTTTGTCAATCTCATTTCATCATGCCTAGATTCTTTTTTGATCGAAGACAGGCATGTAAAAAGCTTACAAATCAATTTTTACTCTGGTTAACATTTCTTGAAATTCTTCTATTGTTACATTGCCACCACCTAAATTTGCAATAAATACACCTCCAGGAGCAATACCATTTGGTGTATTTATTATGGCAGCAAATTCATTTGGTTGATTCGGAAAAAAACTTGGGCCTTCACTTTCATTCGGTCCGCTTAATAATAGAGCTGAAACATTACTAAGAGGAACTTCACGGACCAAAACATCATCTGGGATCTTTATCTCCCCTGTAAGATTTACAACATAATATCCATCAGATTTCTTCTTGTAACCAATATTATCACCAACATATCCTCCACGTGCGATTGCACTTAATGTAGCACGGTAAACCACATCTTTCTCATTACTAAAAGCGCCACGAATTTCTTTATCTTCACCAAGGTCAGGCTCAGATGATAAGTATCTATTATACAAAACCTCAGAAAATTCTCCCCACGCTTCTGTTGGCTCTATTGTAAAGCCTAATTCATTTTCAGATAATACTTCACTAGTTTCTACCCATTCATTATTTTGAGTATTATTTTGATTATTTGATTCAACCTGGGAATCTTGATTCTGAGATTCTTTAGAAGGTAAATTTTCTGTATTTGATGTGTCTCTACCGCAACCAGCACCTATAAACAAAAAAGGTAATAAAAAAATAAAAAATGTAAAAAATAAAATTCTTTTCATATAATCAAAGTATAACTTAGAGATCTTGCTTTGAGTATAGAGTATCTAATTTGTCAGTTAATATTGACAAATCATTTTAAATATGCCATAATTTAAGAGTTTTTGATTTCTATCAACATCATAAGGAGACGAAGAGATGAATAGACTGCTGCTTCTGTTATTTATTATCACAGTTACCGCTACAACAACACCCGCGTCGGCTGGCCTCCAGACCTTTTTCAAATGTCAGGACGGTTATGTCCAATACCGTCTCCCGGACATGGTGGTGTGCGAAAGCAGCGAAATGACCACCAACCCAACATTCGAAGAGTACCGAGAGGCCGGGAAAGAAATCCTTGAGACGAATGAAGATGTAACCGTTCACTTTTGGGGGCCTGGATTCCAAGTTTTGGGAGGTGAAAGATCGAGAATTTTTGGCCAAGGAAGGTTTGGACTAAT